>CAXMRF010000222.1:0-505 GCA_964195965.1 uncultured Nitrosomonadaceae bacterium | reverse complement strand
TATAAAAGAATCTCCATAACAAAGTAAAGATAATAGAACTGATAATAAAAACAGCTACACCAGTCCGGGGGAGAGATTCCGGGGGTGATGTAAAGTAAATTCCTAGGTAGAGAAACGAACCAATTAAGGCTGCTGTCGCTACTCCCTGAAAAGTATGGACCCAACTGCTGGCCTTTCGCACATCATGCAGCTCGATCATCAAGAAGAGCCAAATGAATGGCAGAAGGTAGAACCAACCCGGTACCCGTTCCAATATAAATGAAACAGTTAAACCATTTGGTTGGGATTGATTACCCCAGATCCATAAAGTAACAATCAGTGCAAGAATTTCCGCTAGGACATCACCATTCAACAACAAGACCCGTCTTTCAACAAAACGGAAGCGGAAGCGGCGTTCTTTTTGAGGATCAAATGTATTTGGACTCATAATTTCTCAGGTATGGAACTTTTTGGTTTCTTGACTATTTTATCAAAAGAAGTGCGAATCAGGCTCCATAAAAACCCA
>CAXMRF010000221.1:0-509 GCA_964195965.1 uncultured Nitrosomonadaceae bacterium | reverse complement strand
AGATGGTTTTCCTGAAAGTTCCTTCGATTCTTTCCTCTACCGCTCGGAACCAGGGATTGATTTGATAAGAGGTAAGGGATGTGACCAGGTAGTCGTGGGCATCTTCTGAGGGTCGTGTTAACTTCCCTATGTAACGGATCAGGAAATCATCCTTGGTATCTCCAAGAATGTAATGATCAATTTCTAAGATTTCTTCTACGAGATGAGTGACAATCTCAGCCTTAAACGGATTTTCAGCTTCAGATTCGATTTGATTCATAGGGTGTTGGTTAATGATAAAGAGGAGCGGGAGTGAATGGGAGTCGAACCCACCGCGGCTCGCATAACGACCCGCCACCGATTTTGAAGACCGGGGAGCCCACCGGGACTCAACCACCCCCATGAATGAGGAGATTATATCTGTTAGCCTGGTAACTGTAAAGTTTACTCACTATAGCGACAATGAAAATTGGTGTTACTTGGTAGATGATATGCATTTTCCAGAGGGATTGATCAAATTCATGATGTAC
>CAXMRF010000220.1:0-516 GCA_964195965.1 uncultured Nitrosomonadaceae bacterium | reverse complement strand
CCGATCTGAAACTCGGTGATGCGATCTTCCAGTTCCTTGTGAATGGTTTGTGTACCACAAATAAACCGAACAGATGCCATGCCGTAGCCGTATTTATCGAGCGCTGCATGCGCGGCCTCGATGATCGCCGGATGATTGGCCAGGCCCAGGTAGTTATTGGCACAAAGGTTTATGACCTCTGATTCGTCGCCGTTCTGACGCACGTGTATCGCGGCTTGCTGCGGGCCGGTAATCAATCGTTCCTGCTTGTATAGGCCTTTATCTTTCAAAGCCTCGGTTTGTGTGGCAAGTGACTGCAAGAAACTGTCATTCACGGCATTGCACTCAGTCTGGAAAGGTCGCAAAGTATATCAGGACACAGCAGAAAGTCGGTGGCTTGATAATGAACTCCCCAGCAGACGCGCTCAGGATAGACCGCTGGTTATTTTTTACCCGGTTTTACAAAACGCGTTCCCTTGCTTCCGCAGCAGTGGCCGGCGGGCACGTGAAGATCAACGGAGACCGTGTCGCGGCAGG
>CAXMRF010000219.1:0-518 GCA_964195965.1 uncultured Nitrosomonadaceae bacterium | reverse complement strand
AAAAGTACCCCTGGGTTCCAAAGGCGTCAAGATGAAACAGCAAAGCCCGACTGATCAACAGTCGGGCTTTGCTAGTTGGTGGAGGTGGCGGGAATCGAACCCGCGTCCGAAAATCTTTCACACAAGGCTTCTACATGCTTAGTCGGTGTATTTAAGTTTAACCTGAAGCTGCTCCCATCGACAGGATCTGCAACAAGCGATTTCGCTTTAATTTCGTTCCGGCACCACGAACCCTTGCTGGAACTAGCCTATTAAATTGCGTCTTTAAGCCCACACAGGCAATGGAACTCAAGACGTAGCAGCAATTAAGCTGCTAGTGCGTACGAAACGTCAGTATCGGCGTTTGTATGTGTTGGGCTTTGTTACGGAGCCAGCCCACTCCGGCATGCAACCAGCGCTTCCAATCCCCGTCGAAACCTTTGCACCCCCTTAAAAATCGAAGATTTTTAGTTATCAGTTATCAGTTGACAGTGATCAGGAGACAATCCCCTAACCCTGTTTGCTATTCACGGCGACAA
>CAXMRF010000218.1:269-521 GCA_964195965.1 uncultured Nitrosomonadaceae bacterium | reverse complement strand
CATTGTTTTATCCTTTCCGTACCTTTTCCTAATTAACTGTAATGGGAATGAGGTGAGTTTTAACTTGGATGATTGGGGCAGCTTGCCCCAATTCTGGCATTCTTGTCTCCGGAGCTGATTATACTATGATGAATTCCTGTTTTGCTTTTGTGACCTAATAGATTCGAACTCAACTTTTGATTAATCTCAGGAAAACTAGGTATTGGACTCGAACCAAAATTAGCTGATTTTCAATCAAAAGAACCAATTTCG
>CAXMRF010000218.1:0-252 GCA_964195965.1 uncultured Nitrosomonadaceae bacterium | reverse complement strand
AACGACCTTTCCAATGATCACAAAATCCACCAACCCTCATTGAGTTAGTGGATTTAATGAATTTGTGGGCGGTATTGGACTCGAACCAACGACCTTTGCGATGTCAACGCAACGCTCTAACCAGCTGAGCTAACCGCCCGTGCACGGCGAATTATACCATTCCAAGGTTGCCTGGCAAGCTCAAAAGTTGACCTCATCGGGCAAGCCCTTCCATAAATTCATTAATTAATTTTGCCGCCACTTCTGGTTTCT
>CAXMRF010000217.1:0-524 GCA_964195965.1 uncultured Nitrosomonadaceae bacterium | reverse complement strand
TGTGCTCTTCCGATCTAAAGGCACGCTCGGGAAGAAAAGAGGAAAAGGAAACCAATAGAAAAATAGATGACAAGGAAACTGCAAATGCAATTGTTCAAAACTAAATGAAATATATGTCGGACCAACGTTAATTATCTTTCAAATGATGGATAACAGGATAAGTAATTATCCTCCATTGGTTCATATAACTACTCTTATCATAAACCAAAATTGGATCCATAAACAAAAAACAAGGCATCCAAGTACAAAGGATTCTTGTTATCAGAATCTTCTTTATAAGCCCTATAGGATTCGGACCTATGACCAAATGGTTACAGGTTCGGTTCCTGTTCGGTATACAGTTTTAGTGGAAAATAAGGGGTGGGAAAGTGGGCCCGGCAGGAATCGAACCTGCGACCTGGCGGATAACGGCTATATTCCAAGGGGGCTACATTATTATCCAAGTTTTATATATCAAACGACCATTCCCCTCCGCGCATGATCGGTTCAGCTGAGCCATCAGCAGAAATTCCGTCAACATCCAT
>CAXMRF010000216.1:0-525 GCA_964195965.1 uncultured Nitrosomonadaceae bacterium | reverse complement strand
GCTAGCTTCTGGAATCTCTAAAATGATATTCTCGTAATTGATCGGTAAATCCTTGGAAGTAGGCAGCAAATATTCTGTAAAGCTATCTACCCATTGGTCATCTTTCTTCAACATGGTTTCATACAGGGCATATCCCAAACCAGTAGCTACGGCACCTTCGATCTGACCTTCCACTCCCTGTCGACTGATCACCTTTCCCACATCATGGATAGCAGCAAAATGTGTTACTTCCACAGTTCCTAGATCCGGATCAACCTCTACTCTGGCAACCTGAGCGCCAAAACAATATAAGACATGAGGCATGCCGATCGGTAAACCCTTTGGCGTTGTTTCCTCTGGATAAGGAAAACTGAATGTGCTTTCACTTGTCAAGATTATGGAATCTTCGGCTAACCGGGCTAGGAATTCCACCACGGGCAGTTTAGATCCATCATCTTTAATGATCTGCCCTGCTTTATATGCTAAATTTTCTGCGGGTACTTCCAGGATTTCTCCTGCATGCGCCAGCAGGTCCAGGATCAATTT
>CAXMRF010000215.1:0-529 GCA_964195965.1 uncultured Nitrosomonadaceae bacterium | reverse complement strand
GGAGAATGGGCGCTTCCAAATATCCAAAAGCTTCACTTTCCGCAATTATCCCTGCCAGTTCGCCGCCAAATCCGCCCGTCTTAACCGCTTCGTGCACAATCAGCACTTTGCCTGTCTTCTTTACTGAATTAATTATTGTTTCAGTATCCAGAGGACGCAAAGTCCTGGGATCTACAATCTCAATATCAAGGCCTTCTTTGGCCAATTCTTCCGCGGCTTGCAGTGATTTTTGAACCATTATCCCGGTTGCAATGATAGAGAGGTCAGTGCCTTCTCGTTTGATATCTGCCTTACCCAGTGGAATTTCATAAAGTTCTTCCGGCACATCACCCTTGGTTTTATAAAGCAATTTGTGTTCAATAAACACAATCGGGTTATCGTCCCGGATAGCAGAAATCAACAGCCCTTTGACATCATAAGGGGTGGTGGGCATGACAACCTTCAAACCAGGTACATGCACAAACCAATTTTCAAAACTCTGGGAGTGATGTTCCGCAGCGCCGGTACCAGAGCCAGCTGGTGTTCTGAG
>CAXMRF010000214.1:298-534 GCA_964195965.1 uncultured Nitrosomonadaceae bacterium | reverse complement strand
AAATACTGCACCACATGAGTTACAAAATGCTGGCACATCCATAAATCCTCCTAATGATGCCTAACGGATGAGCTCACCCGCAGCCGAGCTTTGGTTTTGCCAGTTAATTATTCCAAAATGCCCACCTTAACCGGCTGTCGGGTGGAGCGGGGGTTATGTTTTGGTATTATATTTTTCCAACGTAGAGGTAAATGGCTGCCAATTGTTCTTGTACTCTTCCATCCACTCAATAGGTT
>CAXMRF010000214.1:0-288 GCA_964195965.1 uncultured Nitrosomonadaceae bacterium | reverse complement strand
AACATATACGTCCGGCGTGTTTTGGGGATCAAATCCTCGGAGATCAACAAAACAGAAAATTATTCCTGGAATAGCATCCTCAACAGCTTTGTGACCTAAAGGGAATTGAAGTTCATACGGAGTCTTTTCCTTTCCACGACCTCTAGTTCGCAACGCGTTTTCAGTTGTCTTTATTTGAATACCAACAGTATTTATCCCATCCGTACTTGCAACCAATAAATCTATTGCAGGGGAACCAGCCCTAACAAGGGCAGCAATATATCCAAGATTTGACAAGACATAAGCAAC
>CAXMRF010000213.1:0-536 GCA_964195965.1 uncultured Nitrosomonadaceae bacterium | reverse complement strand
GATAACATCGAATATTGGCTATTAATGAGCACTGTTGTTGAATCAAACAAGGAGCGCATTTATTGCCTGAATAAGGTGCTGGAAATCGATCACAGGAATGAAGAAGCTCGATTGGGTATGATCCTTTTTGGGGCTGTTGACCCGGGAAGTGTACGCCCGGTTGAGATCAGGAAAAAGGATTGGACGCGGGAATTACCGGATATTAGAAAGACAGATAAAAACAAAAAACAAGAGACGAAGAGCCGCTATAACTATAAACAGTTATTACCCCTGGGAGTGGGTGCTTTCATCATTTTGTTGGTTGTAGTTTTCAGTGGAATTCTTCCAGGGACTCGATCGATCTTCTCGCCTCGTTTAACAATCACACCAATGACCTGGACCCCATCAGTGGATCCTAATTCGGGAGTATTGACCGGGACACCAAATCCTATCCTGCAAATTCCGATCGGGCAGGTCCTGGATGCTACTTATACTCCCACACCAGCATATGTGTTAACCCCGCATCCCGGATATGGAACATACCAATCTGCGCTTGA
>CAXMRF010000212.1:0-536 GCA_964195965.1 uncultured Nitrosomonadaceae bacterium | reverse complement strand
CATATTGTTATTGAACGCTTTACAAACCCCACAATCCTAAAATGGATTTCTACTTGCCACAGATAGAGAGATGTAAGTTGAAACATATTTTATTGGAAAACCTGAACAATCTCATTAATTTATTCTGTTTGGCAGGATCAATAAAACACCTATATAAATGTAATCGATTACATTGTAACATATTTTTGACCTTTTTGTCAAGAATTTACCAAATAAGTTCAATAAATTTATTGGGGATTTTATTTTGCCGCCGATTTTCCACTTCACAATCGACCTGGTTTGAACATTCTAATAACAAAAACTGCTCTCCTATTTTATCAGAGCAGTTTCGCCTGGTTTGTGTGCCCCCACGGAGATTCGAACTCCGGTCTTAACCTTGAAAGGGTTATGTCCTGGTCCCCTAGACGATGGGGGCGTATTCTGTTTTTTTAAGATTTCCGAACGGCAAAAATTTTACCATTCCCTCTTGGTCAGGTCAACCCTAAATAATATCAGGTCGATCCATTGTCTGCCTTATGTATCCCCGTTTTTCTTTA
>CAXMRF010000211.1:0-543 GCA_964195965.1 uncultured Nitrosomonadaceae bacterium | reverse complement strand
AACAACAAACCTCCTTTTGATGATATCCGTGTTCGCACGGCTTTCTCCCAGGCAATTGATCGCCAGGGCTTGATTGACAACGTTACCAAAGGTGGACAAATCCCCGCGACCTCCTTTGCTCCTCCTGGAATCTTCGGCGCCCCCGAACTTGGCACCGTTGGTCTTCCCTCTGACCCCACTGCGGCCAAGGCTGCCTTCCAGGATTACCTGGATGATAAAGGCATGACCGTGGAAGATTTTAATGCCCTGGGTGTTACCTTGATGCATAACACCAGTGAAAGCCACGCCAGCATCGCAGCTGCAATCCAGCAGATGTGGGCTGAAACCCTCGGTGTGGAAGTTCAGGTTGAAAACCAGGAATGGGCAGTTTATCTGGATACAATCCAGAATAATTCACCTCTTGATGATATGCCCCATATTTGGCGATCTGGTTGGTGCTCGGACTATCCTGATGAGAACAACTGGGTCCACGAGAATTTTAACGCTGACGTTGGCGCGAACCAACTTCGCCGTGAATCTGGTAAATTTGATGAGCTGACCACG
>CAXMRF010000210.1:0-544 GCA_964195965.1 uncultured Nitrosomonadaceae bacterium | reverse complement strand
TGGCGCTGATTGTCAATGGTGAGTTTATCGCTGAAGCTTATGACAGCACGTTCATAGATGGAGACATCGGCCTGATTGTTGGTTCCTTCGATATACCTGGTGTTGATATATGGTTTGATAATTTAATGGTGACAAATCCCTGAGAAATATTTAGGGTGTCTCGTGGTTTCCAAATATGAAAATATATCTTGATATGATCGGTTGCCGCTTGAATCAAAGTGAGCTCGAAATTCTTGCTAGACAGTTTAACGCAGCAGGGCATGACCTGGTTGCAGATCCGGCTAACGCGGATCTGGCAGTGGTCAACACCTGCACAGTGACATCTGCCGCCGCGGCCGACTCGCGTAAAAAAATCCGTCGCATAGCCCGGAGCGGAGTGAAGAATATTGTCTCAACCGGTTGTTGGAGTGAGCTCTATCCTGAACAAGCTCTGGATCTACCAGGTGTAACCAGGGTGGTTTCCAATGCAGAGAAAGGTCACTTGGTTTCTGATCTGCTCAGACTGGATCCTGTGGAATTTGACCAAGAGCCTCTCCAGCGTGTA
>CAXMRF010000209.1:0-547 GCA_964195965.1 uncultured Nitrosomonadaceae bacterium | reverse complement strand
ACTCAGGCAAGGATCTTTTATTATGGGTTAAGTCCGAATGCCGATCTTTGGGCAAATGAAATAGAAGGATTGGGGTTGGATGGTATCAAGTTCAGATTAAATTACCAGGGGGAAAGCATTTATCTGAAAGTTCCCCTGATTGGCAGGCACTCTGTACATACTGTTCTGCGTGCAGCGGCCGTAGGATTGGTTGAAGGAATGACCTGGGAGGAAATTGGGCGGGGATTGAGATCAGAACACACCCAGCTGCGTCTGGTTGTGGTCCGGTCTTCCTCTGGAGCCTTGATCCTTGATGATACCTATAACGCATCTCCAAAATCGATGCTGGCAGACCTGAACTTGCTAGATGAGATGGATGGCCGCAAGATAGCTGTTCTGGGAGATATGCTGGAATTGGGCCGCTACGAACACCAAGGGCATATGAAGGTTGGGATCCGGGCAGCCGAAGTGGCAGATGTTCTGGTAACAGTAGGTGAGAGAGCAGACATCATCGCCAGGGCGGCAGCTGAAAATAAGCTGAAACAAGAGAGAATTCACTCATTTGCAG
>CAXMRF010000208.1:0-547 GCA_964195965.1 uncultured Nitrosomonadaceae bacterium | reverse complement strand
TGAATTAGAGAAAATAAATTTGATTTCCTGGATTAAAGAAACTTCAAATGTCGCTAACATTACAGCCTCTGTTTGCACCGGAGCTTTTCTATTAGCAACAGCTGGTTTACTTCAATCAATCACCGCAACAACTCACTGGGAGGATATCGATGATTTTGTATCCATGTTCCCAGACATTAAAATAAAAAGAAATACTCGGTGGGTTGACGAAGGCAATGTTGTGACTTCCGCTGGTATTTCTGCCGGAATTGATATGAGCCTGCATCTTGTTTCTCGTCTAGATAATGAGGATCTTGCTATTAGAACCGCTAAACAGATGGAATATGATTGGAACAGCGGCACCTAACCCCCGCTCCACCCGACAGCCGGTTTGGTTCGCTTCGCGAACGACCGGGGACAGGAGACCGAGGACCGGGGTTAAGAGACCGGGAAAAAACCCGGCTGCAGGTGAGCTCATCCGTTAGGTTTGCTTAGAGCATTGGGGAATTGCGATAAATATTCGGAAAAGGTAGATATGAAAAAGGTAAAAATTCATAGAGATATTGTG
>CAXMRF010000207.1:311-552 GCA_964195965.1 uncultured Nitrosomonadaceae bacterium | reverse complement strand
GTTAAAATTTCATTTGAATAAAGGATGGTCTGATGAGTATAGATAAGTTATTTTCTATTTACATGCATATCAAACATCATAAGAAAGGATACCCAAATGAAAGCAATTGTATATGAAAAATACGGACCACCGGAGGTTCTTAAGCTTAAGGAGGTTGAAAAACCTATTCCTAAGGACAATGAAATACTGATAAGAATATATGCGACACCAGTAAATTTCGGGGATATTACAGCTCGAAATT
>CAXMRF010000207.1:0-289 GCA_964195965.1 uncultured Nitrosomonadaceae bacterium | reverse complement strand
CGATGCCTGTCCTGCTCTGGCTCCCTACGCGAATAATGTTTGGTTTCAGAAAACCAAGAAAAAAAATACTGGGAAGTGAATTTGCCGGAGAAATTGAGGCAATAGGCAAAGATGTAAAATTATTTAGGAAAGGTGACCAGGTTTTTGCATACCGTGGTATGAGCATGGGTGCTAATGCCGAGTATCTATGTATGCCTGAAGACGGGCTGGTGGCAATCAAACCGGCCATAATGACCTATGAGGAAGCCGCTTCCATTCCTTATGGGGGAATAATGGCGTTAAGTATCCT
>CAXMRF010000206.1:0-553 GCA_964195965.1 uncultured Nitrosomonadaceae bacterium | reverse complement strand
CTAGAGGTTCCGGAAGATGAAGTTTACAAAACTATTAAGCTTGTACAATCTGCCATGGAAGATGTATACTCCTTAGAGATTCCCCTAACGACGGATGCCCAGTATGGTCATAATTGGGGTTCATTAGTGAATTACAAAGAAGAGTGATGAAGAGAGATTTTAATGACTGATCAAATGCAAGAGCTACAAAATCTGATATCAAAAGGAAATTCCGCTGCCTGGGAGCAGAAGTGGAATGATGCGGCATCCTATTATCAGCAGGCTCTCGAAATAGACCCTGAAAACTTTAAGGCATTGACCAATGTTGGGTTGGCCTATTTTGAAATGCATGAGTACCATGAAGCGTTAAAATCCTACAGCAAAGCGATCGAATTGAATGCTGAAGACCCGGCTCCATATGAGAAGATGTTCTTGATCTATGAAGCGCTTGCCCAACCAAATGAAGCAGTGAAATCGGCTTTACACGCAGCAGAATCTCATCTGAAGAACGAAGATATCCAGAAGGCAATCGAAAATTGGAAACGAGTTGTTGGGATCGATCTTCATAATATTA
>CAXMRF010000205.1:274-559 GCA_964195965.1 uncultured Nitrosomonadaceae bacterium | reverse complement strand
GGCAGGGGGCATCTAAAGATGATATTCGAACCAATCTTACAGCTTCCTTCTTCTACGATCTGGATCGCGCTATAAAAGAAATCAGACCTTTATATCAATTTGATGTTTCCTGCATGGATTCCGTTCCGGAAGCGATTATCGCTTTCCTGGATTCAACCGATTTTGAAAGCGCAGTCCGTAAAGCTGTTTCCCTGGGAGGTGATACAGATACCCAGGCTTGCATAGCTGGTGCTATAGCCGAGGCATATTACAAATCTATTCCATCCACCATCATAACGGAAGTGA
>CAXMRF010000205.1:0-264 GCA_964195965.1 uncultured Nitrosomonadaceae bacterium | reverse complement strand
ATAGTAGAGAGTTTTGAAAAAGTATATCCCTGTTCTGAATTGGGGGAATAACTTAGAAACTATCAATCAACATCGTTGTAGGTCCAGACCCGGTTGATAAAGAAATTCCAGAACATAACAATAACAACCGCGACGCCCAGCGCGAAGGTATAACCCAAGCGGTCAGCTGTGATTATTCCTATGGGTATGAAGGAAAATCTTTCAAATAGATTCCGGAAAGGTTCTTCCAAAGAGGTAAAAACTGGAGTCCGGATCGCCAATCCG
>CAXMRF010000204.1:0-559 GCA_964195965.1 uncultured Nitrosomonadaceae bacterium | reverse complement strand
TTGAGAGTTTCACCAACCACCTTTTCGCTCTCCCCCAGGTGATAAGGCCAGGCGGTATCAATATAATTAATTCCCCTATCAATACCATAGCGGATAATGCGCTTGGATTCGTCCTGATCTGCTCCCATCAGGCTGAACCTGCGAGCAGGTAAGCGCATGCAGCCAAATCCAAGAGCGGATACCTCCCAATCCATCTTTCCCATTTTTCGATATTGCATTGATATGCTCTCCTTGTAATTTCCGTATTATAGCAGGACTCTCAAATAGAACCTTTTAATCACGCTGACTGATTTGTTCGGTCAGCTAATTTCCATAACCAAAGAGAGCGTATTTTCAGACTTATATTAATAATTCTAATTTATTTAAAGAGCTGGGTTGATGCTTATAAGAACGAAAAATGGAGAAACCAAGATCAAAATTACCGGGGGTATTAATCATGGCTCCTTGTCATAAAAAAACATCTCAAGTGAGATGCCTTTTGAATTATTATCCTGTTTCACCCGACCTGTTTACACGCAGGAATCATTGCCAACAAAGATCCATCATCACTGTCCCTGAC
>CAXMRF010000203.1:243-560 GCA_964195965.1 uncultured Nitrosomonadaceae bacterium | reverse complement strand
ATAAACCCGCTGACCGGAGATGGTCTGGAGGATCTTCTGGGGTGACTGATCCAGTTGTTCCGCCAAGTCATTCGGGGACAGGGGTTGATTGCCGTTGGACAGGAAAGTCCTGAACATGGATTCTGTCAGGGTGGTGTGTTCGGTGATGAACTGCTCCTGTTTGGCGCAGTGGGAAATCAATGTATGCTGCAGTCCGTCTACAACCTGCACTTCTGCTGTCTCCGGATCGATCCAGTCTACCTCTTTATCGCCTGAGAGATCAGCATACATTTCCTGATGTTCTTCACACAAGCAGCTTCGCAGGTGAACCCGCCAGG
>CAXMRF010000203.1:0-233 GCA_964195965.1 uncultured Nitrosomonadaceae bacterium | reverse complement strand
AAACTCGAAAGTTTTGGTTTTGACACCGAAATTCTCCTTCCTCCAAATCAAATTGATCTAAATACTTTCCGAATCATCAAATCTAAAATGCAAATCGCCCACATGAACAAACCAGGGTCGGGTTTCCAATAGCGAAAATAGCGGTCCTGGAGGGCAGCGTCTGACCGTGTTCACGGCAGCGTATAACTCGGTAACATGCACATGCCCCTGGGGGTTAAGTTTGGTTAATTCCC
>CAXMRF010000202.1:0-562 GCA_964195965.1 uncultured Nitrosomonadaceae bacterium | reverse complement strand
ACCAGTTGGCATCCGGAAATGGGCCAGCTCAGAATCAGTTGATCCAGAAACATCTTACCCATTTGATATACAACTCTACAGCCTTGGACCCCGAATCGACCAGGTCCTGCTGCTTAGTGAACTCCATTAACAAAAAAACCGGAATCTGCTTGCGATTCCGGTTTTTAATTTTTCACTTTATACGTTAGGGATTTCCCCAGATCAAAAAACTATCTCTTTCGCAGAAATTTTCCCCATATTTATTCGTAAAACAGACCTGGTAGGGAATTGTCTCGCCGTTTTTAGCGTTGACTGGATCTAACCTGAAGAAAGCGCATCCTCCCTGATCCGTAGGTGAGCTCTGGTAGGAGATCACTCCGTCCTGGGGAGTTTCCAGGATAAGCTGGGTGTTTAAGTCCTGTTGGGGTTGATTATCCAAATGGGCACAGGCGCCGATCTCCTGGACTTCCGAGGAAGATAACTGGGGATAGAGCTCCCATATATCAAGAGTAACCTCCGGCTCCAACACAGTCACCTCTACAGCAACTTCTGCTGGAGGAGTTATGAGATCGTTGTCTGTATT
>CAXMRF010000201.1:0-563 GCA_964195965.1 uncultured Nitrosomonadaceae bacterium | reverse complement strand
TACCTCACCAACAAACTAATCATACGCAGGCTGCTCCCAAAGCGCCCCGGGGGGCTTTAATCCTTAGACCACATGCGGTATTAGACACCGTTTCCGGTGCTTATCCCTCACTTTGGGGTACATTCCTACGCGTTACTCAGCCGTCCGCCGCTCGTGTACTTTCACACATTATTCGACCACTCATTCACCAGCCGGTGAAAAATGTCTTCAAACAGTATTCGCTACTTAGCGAACTTATCCGTTCAAATAATCTGTGAAAGCCTTACCGCTCGACTTGCATGTATTAGGCACGCCGCCAGCGTTCATCCTGAGCCAGGATCAAACTCTCCATAAAATATCTAACTAATAAAAGTTAGAAAAGATAGTTTCATCTCAAACTCAGTAAAATATTTACTGACATTTGTGTTTCAAAACATATCGTTTCGTTATCTAAGTAAACTTAAATAACAAATTGACGTTGATTTGCACTATTCAAATTTTAAAGTTCTTTGAACGCGAATTTTTGGACACTTCAAACAGTTCTTCCTCAAAACGCGTGAATCACATAGTATCGCAAATATCAC
>CAXMRF010000200.1:0-563 GCA_964195965.1 uncultured Nitrosomonadaceae bacterium | reverse complement strand
CGACATAGGCATCGTTAGATGCTCCCATTATAGGGAAGTCGATTATGTTATCGTTTCCAATTACATTGTTAATACTTACGGTATCAAACGAGTTGTCCATTTACCTTTCACAGCCCTGTCGAAGCCTGTCAGCCCCCTCAGAAATATACTCTACTACTGTTCGCGATTACAATAGCTAAGACCCGAAGGAGAAAAAAGGTGATATTCTAATCTCCCGTCCGGAGCTGGTTTCGAATAATGTTTCACCTAAGAACCTACATATATCTTATGTTAAGTGGTCGAGTATATTTTTGGTGGAGCTGGCGGGAATCGAACCCGCGTCCAAAACTACTATTAATTAAACTTCATACAACTATAAGGCAATCAGCTAATTCTCTCGATATAGCCAATCTTCTTCCTTTTAGTAATATTTCTATATTACCATTAGTCTTTGTTAAAACTTTTATAATTGTTTGTTCTATGATACCTAAAGTCATAATTCGTAGAACACTATTATTCTTTATATTTATTGCTAATACTGTGCAGGAGTGTCCTACCTTTACTTCATTAAGTGTCATATAACC
>CAXMRF010000199.1:0-567 GCA_964195965.1 uncultured Nitrosomonadaceae bacterium | reverse complement strand
TCTGATACCAGGGCCAGGTCAGCCTCTTGGAGATGGTTTAACAAAATCTCTGTCTTAGAGGACTTGTTGTGATCGTGATAAGAAGTAAGTGGGGTATTAATTTGATAATGTTTCAGCAGTTTTGCAGACGTACGGGTATCCTCAGCAGCAATCAGCGGAACTTCTTTTAGGATCCGTACAGCCCTGAAAGACATATCCTCCAGGTTGCCAATCGGTGTGGCGACCAAATATAGGTCACTCATTTTTTCTCTCCTCCAGGGAGAGATTGGTTTTTACGCTGCGGGCTAACTTACGGCGGGACAGCATTACCTGCCTGCCGCAGCCCAGGCATTTGATCTTTATGTCTGCACCCAATCGGAAAACCTTCCAGCGATCTTCTCCGCATGGATGGGTTTTTCGCAGTTTTAACAAGTCGTTTAAATCTAAATCTGGCAGCATGAGGGCATTATATCATTTTGGCTGATTGGTCTTCTCAGGAGGTCATTACCTTTATCAGATTGATTTGCTAAGCAGAGGGTTTTATACTTGTACCTAATAATTGATTTGTAGTACTGAGGAGAAAATTAT
>CAXMRF010000198.1:0-577 GCA_964195965.1 uncultured Nitrosomonadaceae bacterium | reverse complement strand
ATAAAATTATCAATGCCCTTACCTCCGCCTATCCTCGCTTCACCAATCGCCATAATGTTGACATCATTATCTACAGCTGGGTTGGTCTGAGGGAACTTCTTCCTTAGGTAATCTTTGATTGGAAAACTATCCCAGGCCGGCATCAACGGTGGTTCGATCAACATTCCCGACGGGTAGTGAACTGGACCTGGAACACCGATGCCCAATCCAACCAGATCCTCCTCCTCCCCTCCTTGCTTCTCCAGCAGTTCAATAATAAGCTGACTAACTCGGTTCAAAACCTGCTCAGGCGCTTTCCGGACGTCCGCTGGCTCAGATCGTTTTTCAAGGATATCTCCCCGAAAATTTGCTAAAGCCAAATCAATACTCGTGGCACCGACATCAACTCCAGCGATAAAACCCAGCTCTGCATTTATATCCAGTAATCTTGGCCGTCTCCCCCCTTCTGACTTGCCATGTCCAACTTCTTCTAGAACGTTTAACTCTACCAGGTTTCCGGCTAAGGCAGTTAAGCTAGCCCGTGAAACGTCTAATAATTCCGCCAGATCGGTTCTCGAAAGCGGACCTTGTTTTCTAA
>CAXMRF010000197.1:0-580 GCA_964195965.1 uncultured Nitrosomonadaceae bacterium | reverse complement strand
ATTGATTTGGCCGCAATTCCGGAGCACCAGTCTTTTTTGGCGGCTGTAAAAAGGGATATCATGGAAATTAGGAATTCTTTCCGAAGTGGTTGGATCCTGGTAGGTGATCTTTTCCACTATTTCGCCTTTTTTAATGTGCATGTCAACGATCTTCGGAACGTCCTTGACCTTCACCTTGGCATAAAACACATCCTCTGGTTCAATGATCACAATAGGACCTTGTTGACACATACCATGGCAGCCTGTAAATTTTACTTCTACATCTGTTCCCTCTAGCTGCTCAGTTAATAAATCCTGGATCTCAGGTGATTTGGAGGATTCACACCCGGTTCCCCGGCAAATTAGAATCGTCTTTTTGTTATTATCCATTCTGAGTTCCTTTCCCTTTAATAAGCTTCGTAACTGCGTTTTTGGTCAAATTCCCGTGCACTTCTTCATTAATGGTAATCACCGGCGCCAATGCACAGCAACCAATACAGGCGACCGTTTCGACAGTGTACTTTTTATCTTCTGTGGTTCCTTCGCCCTCCAGACCCAGTTGGGAGGTAACCTCTTCAAAAATTCTTGGCGCACCCCGAAC
>CAXMRF010000196.1:0-581 GCA_964195965.1 uncultured Nitrosomonadaceae bacterium | reverse complement strand
TAAGGAGTAGAAACAACTAGGCTTTCAAAGAAGGGGTTAAAAGCGCGCCTGATAGCCTCGGCTTCACCACCTTTGATGGCTTCGATGATCTTGCCTGGGTTTCCGATTGAGCCAAAGAACAAAGCTTCATAGGTGGACCAAGCTGCTCGGGCACCTGTTTTTATCCCTTCCCAGAATGAGATATCAAAAGCCTGGTAGACTTCCACAGATGTGACAGCTACTAACAAACCACCCAGCACCAATCCAGAGAAGATCGCCAGAATGGTGAGGGTTAGTGGGCTTTTGGATACTTCCTCAAGGAATATCTTTCCGGCGTCCTTCTTCTTTGTATCTTGTTTTTTCTCTTTCTTACTCATAGATCCATTCCTTATTTATAGATCTGGAAATTCCTGATAGCAATTGTCAGGCCTCAACGACACCTGCCATCAACAAACCGATCTGTTCTTTGGTTGCGCCTTCGGCGTCCACAACTGCGATGATCTTTCCATCGAACATGACGGCGATCCGGTCCGACAATTCCATGACCTCGTCCAATTCTGTAGATACCAATAAGATCGCACAGCCAAGATCATCGAAGCCAT
>CAXMRF010000195.1:268-583 GCA_964195965.1 uncultured Nitrosomonadaceae bacterium | reverse complement strand
TCTTCTGCTGAAACAGTTTTAATTTTTGTCCCGTAGATTATGGTAACTTCTGCCACGTTCGCCTCGTTGAAAGTACGGGAATTAATAATCAATCCCGGCCATGGTTTTAGCCATGGCACGGATATGGTCCGGGGTGCTTCCGCAGCAGCCGCCGATTAATTTGGCGCCAGCGCGCCAGGCTTGGACAGCATAGTCTGCCATAACCTCCGGAGAGCCGTTATAGACAATTTCTGAGCCCACAATGACCGGCAAACCGGCATTGGCTTTGGCGATCAGGGGGAGTTTTGGATTGGCAGCCCGCAGTGCTTGAATGGC
>CAXMRF010000195.1:0-258 GCA_964195965.1 uncultured Nitrosomonadaceae bacterium | reverse complement strand
CCGCAGTTTGCGCCCAGCAGCTGAATGTCCAGATCCTGCAAATCATCCACAGCCTGTTTGGGACTGATGCCCATCATGGTATGGCCGTGGGTATCAAAAGACAGGGTTGCCGCGATTGGCAGGTCGCTGACCGACCGCACACCGGCTATGGCCGCTTTTACTTCACTGAGGTCGCTCATGGTTTCAATCCAGAACAGATCCACTCCACCTTCTGCCAAACCCACAGCCTGGTCAGTGAAAGATTTTTCTGCCTGCTCG
>CAXMRF010000194.1:0-588 GCA_964195965.1 uncultured Nitrosomonadaceae bacterium | reverse complement strand
GTCATAGATCTGGGAGTAGAAATATTGTAGGGCTACTGTACCGGCGTTAAGGCTGGGTTCGATCCTGGCAGAAACGTTCCGGTTAGGACTCTGAGCATTCTTGAAAATGACCTCAGTTAATCGGCCCTCTCGCCAGCCGTAATATCCGATCGAGAGTTGATTCACAGCCCAGCGCAATTGACGCACTAGTCCGTCATCATCGTAATTGACATAACCCATTGGGTATTTCAGCTGTGCCAAGTTCTGGGGCTGCCCAAAGACCCAGTTGCTTTGATATTCCAGCATGGCAAGGAGCAAATACGGATTGATGGAATTATTTTGAGCGATATTTCTAACGATCTCTCCCCCGCTAGTCAGGTTGGAGTGTTCATATTCTCGCTCTTCGCTGAGATATCCTCCCGCCGCTTGGACGAACTGGACTACGTCCTCTGGAAAATCAGAATCAGTGATGGCCCGGGAATATACAAACTCGCTATCAGGCAACAGGTGGGAGCCGGAAGTAGTATTGATCAAAACCTGGGGAATCACTAGCAATGTTCCCGGATTGATAAAGGAGCTTTCAGGCAAATCTACATTGGATTGGATCTG
>CAXMRF010000193.1:0-589 GCA_964195965.1 uncultured Nitrosomonadaceae bacterium | reverse complement strand
TTTAAGGGCACAGAACGCTTTCCGGCCGATGTGCTGGAAAAGACTGTTTCCCGGACCGGCGGTGTTTGGAACGCGTTCACCTACCTGGATTGGACAACTTATTTTGAAACCATGCCTGCGGACAAAATTGATTTGGCGCTGGAATTAGAAGCTGATCGGATGACGAACAGCATTTATGATCCCGAAGAGGTGGAATCTGAGCGAACAGTCGTGATTTCCGAGAGACAGGGCCGGGAAAACGGCCCCGGATTTCGATTAAATGAAGCACTGCGAAATGCTGCCTTCCGGGTTCATTCTTATCATCATGAAATTATTGGTGATATGGCAGACCTTGAGACAATGACCAGGGATGATTTGTTTTCTCATTACAAGTCCTACTATAAACCCAACAATGCTGTCATTGCCATTGCGGGTGATTTTGACAAAGATGAAATCTTCAAGAAACTAAAAGATCTTTATGAAGACATTCCTGGTTCTGAAGCGCCTGCCCGGCTTACCAGGCCCGAACCAGAACAGCGGGGAGAACACCAATTGACTGTAGAAGGTCCAGGGGAAACCATCATCGTAGACGTGGCTTATCATTCACCTC
>CAXMRF010000192.1:0-593 GCA_964195965.1 uncultured Nitrosomonadaceae bacterium | reverse complement strand
GGCTTAACAATCTAAGATTGGTCTAACCACGTCCCCCATTTTCTAGAAAAACACGATCTGGTCCTGCTTGGTCTATGTCCCAAGGATAAAGTATATATGCGTCTGTGATGGCTCCGTAATAATCAGGCTGGTACTTTAATAGATTGCGGTAAGGATTGTAGTGCAGAACGCATGTGCTGGGAATTCCGCCGGCACCTTCTACTTGTTTATAGACAGCCCACGTCGTACGACCAGAACCCCAGGCATTATTCATTACCAAGACCTTTTTGTCGGCGAGGGGAGCGTCTGCCGGGAATTGAGCGACCTTGGGCCAAGTAAAGAGTTTGGCTTCTTCCAGGTCTGCTTCTGAGGGGAACTGGATCTGGGCAAGGTAGATTTCATCGATCCCCGCCGCGGCTGCCATCATACCTGTGGGTATGATGCCTCCAGGCGATATCATGATAATGGCGTTAAACTCAGTCTCAAATTGGGGGAGGATCAGGGTGATTAACTTGCTGACTTCCCGGTAGCTAATGATCTCTTTTCGAGGCTGTTTCATAAATAGCACTCCTGCTGAAATCGCTCAATCATTATAGCAAATATTTTAGACTTGG
>CAXMRF010000191.1:0-606 GCA_964195965.1 uncultured Nitrosomonadaceae bacterium | reverse complement strand
CCAATTCGAAGTCAGACGCTCTATCCATTGAGCTACGGGTGCGTGGTGAAATGCATTATACCGCAGAGGGGAAATTAGTCAATTTTAGAGGGCTTTTTCCTTGAATTTATGGAAAAAGGCTATCTTTGACACAAGACCAAACTTTCGAATTAATTTCTCCTGGTGCAATCCCGGTGCAACCAGCAAAAGGATTGATTAGAATAGATGGCAATATAACCAAAAATCGCTTAGATTTGCCCTCTAAACCCAGGAGTGTGGGGGATGGAAAATGGGGGCGTCTGACATCAAATCAGATGCTCTACCGCTAAGGATGCAATTTAAAGAACCAAATATAAGGTTGTCTGAAAAGTCAAACCCTTGAGTTACCTGGTAATGATCTGATCCAGTGAATAACAGCTTAGGTTTGCCATCGATTTTACCTCCTGTAAGCTCTAATCCTAACACTACTTCTGGATTAGTTTTTGGGGGGCAGGTCAGTAATGAAAACAGGTGTCTTAGGATAAACCAGAATATATAAGTTCCGCTAAAAAGCCAAATGATATATTATCAGGGGCTTAATGTTACTGCATTTATAGAGGAAAAAATACAGATGAGGTATTGAAACTC
>CAXMRF010000190.1:0-612 GCA_964195965.1 uncultured Nitrosomonadaceae bacterium | reverse complement strand
AAAATTAAGTTTTCTCGACAGTTATCTAACGCTTTGGATTTTTATCGCAATGGCTTTAGGCGTTGGTATTGGATATTTTGTCCCATCATTTCCGAATACGATTAACTCATTTAGTAGCGGAACAACTAATATTCCCATTGCTATTGGGTTGATTTTAATGATGTATCCTCCATTGGCAAAGGTTAATTATTCTCTACTGCCCAAAGTTTTCAGTAACACAAAAATCCTTTCAATATCACTACTTCTAAATTGGATTATTGGTCCAATTTTGATGTTCGTATTGGCAATCTCTTTTTTAAGGGATTATCCAGAATATATGGTTGGACTGATTTTGATTGGTTTGGCGCGTTGTATTGCCATGGTCTTGGTTTGGAACGACCTTGCCGAAGGAAGTAGCGAATATGGGGCAGGATTGGTTGCATTAAACAGTATTTTTCAAGTGTTCGCTTATAGTTTTTACGCTTGGATTTTTATAACTGTTCTTCCACCCTATTTCGGATTTGACGGTGCAATTGTTGATATTTCAATCGGGACTATTGCCGAAAGTGTTGCCATCTATTTGGGGATTCCGTTCGTAATGGGAATCTTAAGCCGATTGATTTTAGTAAAGCT
>CAXMRF010000189.1:0-616 GCA_964195965.1 uncultured Nitrosomonadaceae bacterium | reverse complement strand
TGTTCGGACAGTGTGTCCAGGATATCTTTGATATTACGTGGGTCCTGATTATTCACCACAGAAACTCCTAGGGAATCTCCTCATTTTATTGTAATTTTTGCCGGAAAGTCGTCAACCCAATCCCGGCTAAAATAAGTATAGCACCAATTATTTTCACCGCCGGGGGTGTCTCATTCAGGAAGAAATAGGCCAGGATAGTTGACCCAACGGGTTCGCCCAGCAGGTTTACAGCAACATAGCCAGTTGGTAAATATTTTAATGACCAATTGAAAATGGAGTGCCCCAAGAGCTGCGGCACCAAAGCCAATAAAAGCAACCAGAGGTACACCTTTCTTGGATAGATCGGGGGAACTCCTTCCATGATCAGCATAGCTACCATAAGGAAGATCGCAGAGGCGCTGAAGACCAGGAAGATATATGGTGTCAGCGAAATCCTGCTCCTCAGGTGTTTACCGATCATCAAGTAGGACGCACCGGCGATTGCGCCAATAAGAGCCAGGAAATCACCCAGGAGCGTTTTTGATCCTAAATTTCCGATATTTCCCTGGCAGCTGATCCCTTCAGGCAGCCAAATACAAACATCACTGAGGGCGATGACAATACCTCCCACCAAGGC
>CAXMRF010000188.1:0-622 GCA_964195965.1 uncultured Nitrosomonadaceae bacterium | reverse complement strand
CAGCTCCGGTTCTGTTTCCGAGCAGTTCTCCTTCGCCCGGGAGCAGCGCGGATGGAACCGGCAACCCGATGGCAGATCCGCAAGATCGGGTACCATACCGGGGATAGGAGTGAAATCGCGCCTTTCAGGCGACGGAAGAGATCCCATGAGCCCCAGGGTATAAGGGTGCTGTCCATCGGCAAACAGCTCTCTGACCGGGCTTACCTCTACTATAGCTCCAGCGTACATGACACAGACACGGTCGGCGACTTCCGCCACGATACCCAGGTCGTGAGTGATGAGAAGCAGGGAGCGATCCCGTTCCCTGATAAGCCGTTCCATGAGCCTGAGGATCTGAGCCTGAACGGTCACATCCAGTGCTGTAGTGGGTTCGTCCGCAATAAGAAGATCCGGCTCACAGGCAACCGCCATGGCGATAAGGGCTCGCTGCTGCATCCCTCCAGACATCTGGTGAGGGTACTCACCGGACCGTCGGTCAGGATCAGGGATCCCAACTTCCCCCAGGAGCTGGACCGTCCTCTCCATTGCCTGCTCTTTCGTCACAGGCCTGTGGACCCTCAGGACCTCGGCCACCTGCTCCCCTACTGTGAATACCGGGTTCAGGGCCGACATGGGCTCCTGG
>CAXMRF010000187.1:0-626 GCA_964195965.1 uncultured Nitrosomonadaceae bacterium | reverse complement strand
AACTCCGGCAGTGGTGAACGCTTCCTCAGGAGCGAGTGAGTACTTGAATATCAGCCAGGCCAATCTGTCCCAGACCTTAACATACTTAAAGGAAGAGGGGCTCTGGGTAGTAGGATTGGAAGGCGGCGCTGAAGCCCAACCTCCTGACAAGGTAGATCTGAGTGGGCCGTTGGCTGTTGTTGTGGGCAGCGAAGCGGAAGGAATGCGCCGGCTCGTGAAGGATTCCTGCGATTTCTTGCTGCAGCTTCCCATGCGCGGAAAAATCGATTCACTCAACGCTGCTGTGGCGGGATCGGTGGCGCTGTATTTGATCTGGCAGGCAAGGGGTTTTCAGGGGGCGCTGGACTGACCGGAAGTATTGACGATAGACCTGAAAGCTGATAAGATTTTGCTCTGTCGACGACGCCGGCTGTGCACTTGCCTCGCTTATTTCCATCTGATATAATGCCTTGGCTGGAATGGGGAAAAGATGGCACTTGTGCCGACGTAGCTCAATCGGTAGAGCAGTCGTTTTGTAAGCGACAGGTCATGGGTTCGAGTCCCATCGTCGGCTCCTATTATCGAGCCTGGCTTGATAATATTTGAATATCTGGGCGAATACCGAAGTGGCCAAACGGGGCTGACTG
>CAXMRF010000186.1:0-627 GCA_964195965.1 uncultured Nitrosomonadaceae bacterium | reverse complement strand
CCGACGCTGTGCCCGCCCAGGCGCGCGAATCCCACCACAATATTGCGGGCAAATCCCTCCTGGACTTCATAAAATTCTAAATCGTCCACCAGCAGGCAAATGACATCTTTGATGTCGTATGGTTTTGAAGGGTCATCGGGAATGATTGTGTCCAGTGAAGGCTCACGGCGAAGGGAGTTGTCATCCGTGGGTAAAAATGGCGGATCCTCCATATTATTCTGCGGTAAATAGGACATTAATTGACGCACTAAAAATAGGCAATTGGCTTCTGTGTCCGCTGCGATGTGGCAAACTCCTGATTTTTCGGCGTGAACATCCGCTCCACCCAGCTCTTCAAAGGACACCTCTTCATGGGTCACTGTTTTAACAACTTCAGGGCCGGTGATGAACATAAACGAGGAACCGCGGACCATAAATATAAAATCAGTCAGGGCGGGGGAATACACGGCACCGCCTGCGCAGGGTCCCATGATTACACTGATCTGAGGAATAACACCTGAGGATAGGGTATTGCGCAGGAAAATATCCGCATACCCGCCCAGGGAGACAACGCCTTCCTGGATCCGGGCTCCGCCCGAATCGTTGATGCCAATGATAGGAGCGCCGTTTTTGAGCGCCATATCCATA
>CAXMRF010000185.1:0-632 GCA_964195965.1 uncultured Nitrosomonadaceae bacterium | reverse complement strand
TCCCTTCAACTCTTTGCCGTTGAGACCGCTGATCGCGGACTGGGCCTCAGCTTCAGCCGGCATCTCCACAAATCCGAATTTTCTGTCCTTGATAATTTTGACAGATTTGACTTGCCCGAATTCCTCAAAGGCTTCTAGTAAATCATCTTTGGTGACCTCGCGTGACAAATTACCTACGTAGATATTCATTCTAATTTCCTTTTTACTTGATCATTTATACCGGAATTTCGCCTAACGGGTTGATAAGCAAAAGTCTTTATTCCTAATCATCCTTTTGATACATTATACATTCAAATATCGAACCTGGTTTGGATATAATCCTTTATGTAGGCCTTACTAACGTCTAAAGAGTGGATAATTCGTGTTATATACTATCCCAAATTATGGACAAGGGATTATATACACAAAAAAGAACCAAAGACCCAAAATACTTTTCTTCAGGGCTAACCCATCGCCATGACCTGCCCCCCGAAACCTGATCCAAGTACAATGTTACAGATCAGGCAAAAGAAGACAGGTCAAGCTCTTCTGTTAATTTTTAGATTGATTTGTAGCCTGGCAGGAATAGAGCCGTTATCCGCCAGGTCGCAGGTTCGATTCCTGCCGGGCCCACCTTTTTGGACATTCTTCTC
>CAXMRF010000184.1:0-638 GCA_964195965.1 uncultured Nitrosomonadaceae bacterium | reverse complement strand
TCAGCGACTTCGTGCCATTCTGATTTCTCTTATATAGTGACATACCTGGCATACTAGATATAACCATTTGCGCTAAAAAGCATTCTCTCTGTAAAAATTTCTCTCATTCATGACTGGTTTAAACCTGCGGCTGGTCTTGCCTGTTAGTAGATTGGTAATCGACGCGTTTTTCCTTGCTTCAAAAGCTCTGGAGAAAAGCGCAGGACAGCGGTTGAGGTAGTCCCGGGCTCTTGTTGTACCCCTTCCCCTCCCTGACATCCTTTTCCACCAGTACCAGAATCAAGAACATCGAGCTTTAATTTATTTCTCTCTGGAAACGATCAGATATCTAAATCTAACATCTATCCCCCTGCCCCGTTGATGACCCAACACCGATGAATGTATATTGGATGAGCCCGGCAGGAATCGAACCTGCGACCTGGCGGATAACGGCTCATTTCCAGCCTGGCTACAATTTGAAAATAAACTAAGTGAAGAACTCTCTTGTATCGAGTGAATCCAGAAACCTTATTCCGTGTTAAGTCGATCATAAAGAATATGAGATTTTCCAGATTTGCCATTCGGGAAATTGATTGGAGAAATAATACCGCAGTCGGTGAGTGAACCAATTTCAGCCAGATGCTGGAAAAAATAATTTG
>CAXMRF010000183.1:0-641 GCA_964195965.1 uncultured Nitrosomonadaceae bacterium | reverse complement strand
ATCAGGTCAGTCAATCATAGAGGAGGAAACCATATGAATAAAGTGAACCTGAAGTACGGTCTAGTTGCCCTAGCGGGTCTGGGCCTTTCCGCCAACGTAAGCGCACAAGATTTAACTTGTAGCGATATTACGTTTTCCCCTGAAGCCTACGCGGCATACGAATTTGTAGACAAGGCTTGTCTGGAAATGGTTGATCGTGATGGCGGTACATACGCCAAACTGACCGCCAAAGTTGTTGCTCAGACTGGTAGTGGCACACATCTTCGCTATCGCCATGCAGATGGAGATCTTGGACCTAGCCATAAGTCAAATGCACCTGAGAACTTTGTGACTCGCCTGCAAGGCAATGAAATTAAGTTTAAAGATCTTGGGGTTCGTCAGGACATCAACATTTATGTTGGTAACGAGTATTGGTCTTTACCGGTAGTTGAAGTGGCAGCAGCAGCAGTAGTAGCAGCAGCACCACCGCCACCGCCACCGCCACCACCACCAGCACCTGAGCCAGAGCCTGAGCCAGAACCAGAAGTTCTGCCTACAACGGCTAGCTCATTGCCATTGTTGGCATTGTTCGGTTCTTTATTCCTGTTACTTGGCGGCGCGCTGCGTTTGTCACGGAAGCAGTAATATAGTTCAAACTTGAA
>CAXMRF010000182.1:0-643 GCA_964195965.1 uncultured Nitrosomonadaceae bacterium | reverse complement strand
CCGATCATGCGTTTGCTGGTTTCCCGAACGGTGGCAAAAGCGTCAGGGAGGATATCTTCCAAAGTTTCACCCTTGGCTAGACGAATGCGAAATGAATTCGTTTTGCCTTGGAGTTCCTCTTCGCTTAATCTTTCATATTCTATTTCAAGGGCATTTATCGCCTCGACTTCAACTGCGAGGCCATCTAGTATCTTCTGATGGGGATCTCCGCCCACCATTCGGACAATTTTACTTAACATTAGCTCACCTTAATTACTATTGAATGCATACTCAATTTCTGCCAGTTCTGGAGCGATTATAGCATAAGGGCATATACAATTTCTAAGAAGGGTGCCAGTTAGCTGGAAGAACAAGGGAAAGGGTGATGATATAATCCAAGATTGTGAAGAACCAATCCGAAACCCCTGCTCCACCCTCAGCGAATAGCCAAATTGCCCGCGCAGCCAGCCTTGTTACAGCTGCTTATGTGCTTAGCAATATCGCCGGCCTTATCCGCCAGATCCTGGTTGCCAATGCCTTTGGCACATCTGCGCCAATGGAAGCTTTTAATGCAGCCAACCGGATCTCCGAAACACTCTTTAACCTGGTCGCCGGCGGCGCTCTCGGTTCTGCCTTTATTCCCGCTTTCACCAGTCTATTGGCT
>CAXMRF010000181.1:0-649 GCA_964195965.1 uncultured Nitrosomonadaceae bacterium | reverse complement strand
GGCCATCATGCTGGTTCACTTCGGGGGTCAGAGCGCAGATATGACCGCAATTATGGACATTGCGGAACAGCATAACCTGCGTGTAATTGAAGACTCAGCAGAAACAATAGGGGGAACTCATCATGGACGCATGGCAGGTTCTTTTGATGTGGGTTGTTTCTCCTTTTATCCCACAAAAAATCTGACCACCGGGGAAGGAGGGATGCTTACCACTAATGATGATGAGCTTGCCAAAAAGGTAAAAGCCCTGCTGGCGCATGGTATAGATAAAACAACCTATGAACGGGAGGAAATAGAAAAATCGTGGTTCCGGTCTGCCAGTTGTGTTGGATATAACTTTAGGATGAGCAATATTCTGGCTGCTATTGGTGTGGAACAGCTAAAGAAATTGCCCGATATGAATCTAAGAAGAAGGAAAATCTCAAAAAAAATGACTAAATCATTATCGGAAATCCCTGGTGTTAGAACTCCCATAGAAAAACCCGAGAATATCCATGTGTACCAGATGTATACAATTCGTGTTGATTCTGGATTGAGGGATAATTTTGTACATGAATTAAATATACGAGGAATTGGTGCTTCAGTCCACTTTTATCCACCTGTACACCATATGACTCCTTATAAGGGATCAGAAATAAAGAAAGATGAT
>CAXMRF010000180.1:0-688 GCA_964195965.1 uncultured Nitrosomonadaceae bacterium | reverse complement strand
TCATTGCTGGAGTTTTCTACAACTTTTCCAACTTCATTCAGGCCAGTTCCTTCCCAGCCCAGTTTTATACCCAGTTGTCCAACAGCCTGCTCGATAAATTCACGTACAGAATACTGCTCACCGGTTGCAATCACATAATCGTCCGGTTCGTCTTGTTGCAGTATCAACCATTGAGCTTCTACAAAATCACGTGCGTGCCCCCAATCGCGTTTTGAATCGATATTCCCCAGGTACAGAACTTCCTGCAGACCGGTTTTGATTCGTGCCAATGCGCGAGTAATCTTGCGAGTGACAAAAGTTTCGCCACGGGTAGGGGATTCGTGGTTAAACAAAATCCCATTACACGCAAACATGCCATAAGCCTGTCTGTAATTAACCGCTATCCAATACGCGTAGAGTTTTGCAACCGCGTACGGTGACCTCGGGTAAAACGGCGTGGTCTCAGTTTGCGGCGTTTCCTGTACACGACCGTAAAGCTCAGATGTTGATGCCTGATAAAACCGTGTTTTATCAGTCAATTTCAACAGGCGAATTGCCTCGAGCAAGCGTAACGGCCCCATGGCATCGGTATTGGCTGTGTATTCCGGTGTTTCAAAAGACACCGCCACATGGCTTTGTGCGGCCAGGTTATAAATTTCATCTGGCTGGCACTCTTGCACAACACGGATCAGATTGGTCGAATCGGTCA
>CAXMRF010000179.1:0-692 GCA_964195965.1 uncultured Nitrosomonadaceae bacterium | reverse complement strand
CGAAGATGTTTTTAGAATCGCAATGGAAGACAATGGCTTGATTCTGTCTGATTTTGTGCTGCGCAACATCACCTTTACTGATGAATACGCAGCTTCCATCGAACAAAAACAGATCGCCGAGCAGCTGGCCCAACAAGCCGAATATATTGTTGATCAGCGCTTCCAGGAAGCAGAACAGGCCCGGCAAGTAGCGGAAGGTACCAAAGACGCCGCCATTCTGGCAGCCGAAGGGCGAGCCGAATCGGCAGTGATCGAAGCAAAAGCAGAAGCAGAGGCCCTGCAGTTAATTGCCGAAGTACTGGCAACCAATCCCCTACTTCTGAACTACCGCTATATTGAAAGCTTGGCCCCTGGTATCCAGGTCATGTTGGTACCTAATGACAATCCTTACATTCTGCCGTTGCCAGATATAGCACCTTAGTTTTAGTATTGCATAACAAATAAGCTCCCGGAGTTTTCGAAATTCCGGGAGCTTTCTTTTAAACTTACAAACCAGTTGGGTTAGAATTAATTACTGGCTATTGTGTTAGAATTTTTTCAGATATTAGATACATTAGTTTAGGACGAGGATGCCCAAAAAAGAGAAGAAACCCTCCGGTCGACAAATTCGCCTCACATCGCTCTCCAGCTGCGCTGGTTGAGCGTCCAAGCTGAGCGCTGATGCGCTGGCGCAGGTTCTGCGCCCCCTGGAT
>CAXMRF010000178.1:0-723 GCA_964195965.1 uncultured Nitrosomonadaceae bacterium | reverse complement strand
AATCGCAGCGCAGGTTGGACCCAGTTATATCCTTGCTCTTTACTTTCCTGCCACCAAGCATAGATCAGTGCAGCAGCTCCCAGGGCCAGGTAGGGATAAAAATCCCATGTATTTGTCGGGCGCAGAACCCCAACAGCTAATCCGCCAAACAGGGTTACCCCGATCAAGTTCCCAAAACTATATTTGTTAATTCCCTTTTGGCGGGTTGATTTAATGATCGATAACATCCAGGCAAATGCTAAAACAGTCAGTGGAAGAGATATAAAGTGGGCGTGGGGATCCCCGTAAAGGAAGGTGAAAAAGGGGAATTCTGTGATCGGTCCGCCATGTTCACCACCAATCACCCGGCTGGGATTCCAATACCATTCATCCAACCTGTAATGTAGCGTTGGTGTATAAAAAAGCTGGACAAACCCCAGCAGGGTCCATTTAAACCGCTGGAAAATATTTCCATCAACAACATTCACACCAGCTGATGCCAGCCTCTGCAACCCTCTAAACACCATCTGGATCACTCCCAGATTACCAAAAATTGCCAGACCCAAAACTCCTGAGCCTCCAGCAAGATAAGGCAAGTCCTGGAGCTTATGTTCAGAGGTATTTCCATTTAACAGGTTCCAAGCAATAGAAAAGGCTCCCAAACCAAGGATCATGAAAAGAGTGGGAAGAATCAGATTATAGGCAAATGAGGGTACAATGCCCAACAGCTTGGTCAGAACACCA
>CAXMRF010000177.1:0-725 GCA_964195965.1 uncultured Nitrosomonadaceae bacterium | reverse complement strand
TTGAAGCTAATCCCAATGACGATTTCGCGAAAGATGTTCGAGCCAAACTGACCTCGGAACCCGAACGCTATGCCACTTTCACACGTGAATACCTAGGCTGGGGTGTGTTCGCGCTGATGACGCGGTAATGAGTTGTGGCATCCGGCGGATTGTCAACGGCTGTGCCGCGCATCAGGTGGTGGCTCGCCGAGATGTGAGTGAGCCTAGAACTCATCTGTCATCGCCGAAATCTCCGTCCAAAGGCTCTGCACGTTCAAGAGTGCATGCCCGAGCCAAGATGTGGATCAGTGTGCTGGGATGGACATGGCGGGACGGCTTAACTCAGGCGTTAGTGCTTTAATTCAAAATGTAGCCGAGCTGGAATAAAGCCGTTATCCGCCAGGTTTCGATCCCCTTTATCTGTATAATAATAAATAGGTTGAGATAAGTGTAGTTATCTGGATCAATGGAGGATAATAATTCAGCTGTTATCCAGTGTTTGAAAGATAATTAACGTTATAGGAAGGAAAATAATAAAATGGAAAAAATTAAATTAAAAAATCTTGGTTATAGTGACTATTTTGAGAATAGTTATAGTTCTATAGATCATCAGGATTTACTACCAGCTAGAATTATTGCAGAACATAAGGGATTGTATATTTTAAGAAATGAAACTCATGAATTTTCTGCAAAAATTACTGGAAAAATGATGTTTTCTGCATCATCAAGAGAAGATTATCCAGCAG
>CAXMRF010000176.1:0-732 GCA_964195965.1 uncultured Nitrosomonadaceae bacterium | reverse complement strand
TGCTTGTAAGAAAGTCTGGATGACCTTGAAGTTGCTGATATGCAGCAGAAAAAATATAGTCGACGTGGAATAAATCCGTTATCCGCCACCGAAGGGCAGGTAGATCCCTCGGTCCTTCGCCTTCGGCGTCGGGATTGCGCGATGGGGTAGCTGTTGAAAGATCAATAATTATCTGGTTTTGCTGCAATTAAAAAAATACTTTGGTATCGGTCAAAAAGGAATTCAACATGAATCCAATTTATGATAGAGAAGGGCAAGTGGTTGCCTGGCTACATGATGAGAACATTTATCATCTTGAAGGAAGCCATGCTGCGGTTAGAAATAAAGAAAACGTTTATGGACATAGCGGACAGCATCTCGGCATGCTTCTTGAAGGATTTTTCCGTGATCATAGAGGTGACGCTGTAGCTTTTTTGTCAGGTGCAATTGGTGGCCCTATTCTACCTACCCCCTCGATACCACCGATACCTCCGATTCCATCAAATCCGCCCATCCCAGCTAAACCGTCAATCCCTCCAATTCCCGCAATTCCTTCATTAGATTGGGGCATTAGTTGGAAGGTATTTATTAATACTTAACAAATCCATCAATAATTGCCTGTTTTGATAAATTCCTGATCCCTGAGCCAGGTGAGTTTTTCTGTAAATATTAATATTCAATTTATAGCCGAGCTGGAACTTAGCCGTTATCCGCCACCGTAGGGCAGGTTCGATTCCTGCCGGGCCCACTTTC
>CAXMRF010000175.1:0-738 GCA_964195965.1 uncultured Nitrosomonadaceae bacterium | reverse complement strand
GTCTTGTTTATTCAAGATAGGCACCGGATCAAAATGCCGCCAGGCGGGAAGCACCGCCATGAACCCACACCAGCAAATACCCCCACACCGCTGCCGCCCAACCCGGCTGAAGTGCAATCGGGAGACCTATACCAGGTCCTGCGGTTCAGCGGGATAGCGGTCGTGGTATTATTTATTGTCGGCGGTATATACTGGCAGATCAAGAACAGGGACCGCCGCTGAAAATATGTTCAAAAAAACCAAACCTTTTCTCATTGTAGGCCTGGGGAATCCAGGCCGGGAATACCGCACCAGCCGTCATAATATCGGTTTTATGGTGGTGGATCGGCTGGCTGAAGAACTGGAAACTTCATTCACCCGTGTGAAAATGAACGCTATGGTGACAGCGGTGCGCTGGAATGGGGAACGTTTGATCCTCATCAAACCCCAGACCTTCATGAACCTTTCAGGCCAAGCGGTTTCATCTTTCAAGCGATTTTATAAACTGCCCCTGGAGAATATACTGGTTGTCTATGATGACGTGGATCTGCCCTTTGAGGGCTTACGTTTGAAACCAGATGGAGGCGATGCTGGACAAAAAGGTGTGCGCTCTATTATTCAACAATTGGGCACCAAGGAATTCCCTCGTCTGCGGGTAGGTATTGGCCGCCCTCCAGGCCGCACCCCAGTCAGTGATTATGTCCTGCAGGATTTTTCAATTGATGAAAAAGAAAATCTTCCATTTGTGCTCGATCGAGC
>CAXMRF010000174.1:0-744 GCA_964195965.1 uncultured Nitrosomonadaceae bacterium | reverse complement strand
ATGGGGTATTAGCAACCGTTTCCAGTTGTTGTCCCCCTCCTGAAGGCAAATTCTCACGTGTTACTCACCCGTCCGCTACTTGAGTTAAAAACTCTCGTACAACTTGCATGTGTAAGGCATACCGCCAGCGTTCATCCTGAGCCAGGATCAAACTCTCTTTAAATTTCCTTAAGTTTTTTTTGTAGATTTATTTTAAAAATCTATTCGTTGTTCTGCTTTTAATTGTATTCAATTACCAAATAGGATAATATTTAGAGCAAACAAATAAAATAAATAAATAATAAAATTTAATTATTTGTTATTTAGTTTTTTTGTTTAAAGTATTACTTAATTTAAAAAATATAATTAATTAAGTAATAAATTTATTCATAAAAGTATCAAACATATAGTCAGAATCATTCGAAAGTTTACAAATTAAATTTGATGATAATTCAGGTAAATGATGTAAATTCTCCGCTAAGGGTTTTGTTATTTGTTGATGTTGAGAAAGATTTTTTAAAATTCGGTCTGGTAAGAATTCAATCTCAAGATGAGCATAATTCTTTTTCATGAAATTTAAAATATCAATTCGGTCTGTATACCAGAACTCTCTTAATGAATTTGGTATCGAATGTGTATACCATAATGAAGGTAAATATCTAAATAAAATAACATCTTGAACTTCATTATCAATCATAATCTTTCCAGGTTGTCCTTCACTAGGTAAAAATGGCATGGTAAAAACTAAATGATTTAATGAATCTG
>CAXMRF010000173.1:0-747 GCA_964195965.1 uncultured Nitrosomonadaceae bacterium | reverse complement strand
GGTGAAATTGCCCCTTCCAGGCGCTCCACGATCAACCCCAGGGCTTCATCCAGCAGGGCTAAGAGGATTTCCTGCTTGCTGCTGACATGATGATAGAGGCTGCCTTTTTTTAAGTCAACAGCCTCAGCGATATCCTGCATGGATGCCGCATGGTAGCCTTTTTCCTGAAAAATGGTTGCTGCCGCCCGGAGTATAGTTTCTCTAGACATAAATGGGCCTCCCTACCGACCGTTTGGTAGTCTAAGCGTAACAAATTTTTGAAGGAAAGTCAAGCCTAGGAGGGAATCGATAAGGAAAATACATATCTGGAGCAGGTAATTGGGATACAATTATTTTGACAGACAACTATCTGATAGTAAGGGATAAATATGAACAGAAGCCGTTTTGGGGATATTCTGTAAAATTGGGGCATCCTCTCGCCTTGGATAGCAAAGCAACCAACTATTGATATTTGATTTGGTACAACCGACTAGTTATAGGAATATTAATTGGTTTAGCAGGAAACTTAATCATCGTTAAAAGTAACTGGAATTGGGTCCTCCGCGGTGCTGTTTTGGGTTTGATCGTTAGCGGGGCCTTTTTCCTTACTTCCGGTGCATCTGATTGGATTTCATTTATAGCCGGTATTGTTTACGGTGTGATTATCGAATTTGTTTTAAACCGTTTCGCTAGCTGATTTTCCTGTACAAATAATCTCTCTTTGAAGAGTTATAATTTCAAACGCCAAATTTGCCATTATTGAACAAA
>CAXMRF010000172.1:0-768 GCA_964195965.1 uncultured Nitrosomonadaceae bacterium | reverse complement strand
TCAGGAATTCGAATTCCAACGCTGTGAGATCGCGAATGGCGTCTACGTTGCCATCTGGATGAGGAATGCGGTCATCTTCAAATGCCCGCACAACATGTAAAATCGCATCACTTTGAGAAATAGCGTTCAGAAGTTGTCCATCCAGTGATCCATCCTGACCGGAGCCAATTTTTATGCCAGCCACGTCATTGTATTGGACTCTAGCGTAAGTAGTCTTTTCTGGAATGAACATTGCGCTTAATTTATCCACTCTTGGATCAGGCACTTCCACGATAGCTGTGTGCACTTCCACCTGGCCAGAGCTGGTGACAGCAGTCTCTTTCTGGCTTTTGGTCAGAGCGTTAAAAATAGTTGTCTTGGTGCTATTGGGTAAACCAACGATTCCGATCTGCATAAATATAACCCTTTGTGCGTTCTTCTTTTTACATGACACAGCAGAGCCAAGACTTCAGCTCTGCCGGACGGCATTTTAACACATAGAGGGCTATTTGCATATCCCTTTTACGGCTCGCAGGTATTTGGATACGCTACTGGGTCTGGACAGGGTTTGATACATTTAGGAGCTACAGAGGGACTGGTGGAAACCAAACACCCCATTGCTGGGGAATCATGGGAATCGGGAGAATTGGAGGAACCAGGGGAACCGTCTTGTACCGGGATCCTAAAGATTGGCAACCCTGAGAGGTTGAGCCCATTCAATTCAATATCTGTTTCTTTAACCCAGCAAGGTCGGTTATACGTAGGGTTTGTGATCACTACATGATCGCC
>CAXMRF010000171.1:0-789 GCA_964195965.1 uncultured Nitrosomonadaceae bacterium | reverse complement strand
TTGGCAAGTTGAACTGCGTAAGTACCTAAACTGCCGGAAGCCCCATAGATCAAAACTTTTTGTCCTCTTTGAATATTTCCTTTTCTAAGAAAATGCAATGCGGTATGGGCTCCAAAAAATACAGCCGCGGCTTCCTCATAGGTCATATTATCTGGTTTTATTGCCAGTACCGCATTTTCAGGCATGCAATTGTACTCGGCATAACAACCAAAATTTGGATAGCTAGATCCAAAAACCTGGTCACCTTTTTTAAATTTTGTTACTGCTGAACCTATTGCTGCAATTTCTCCGGCTAGGTCGACCCCTAAAATTGGTTTTTTTGGTTTGAAGAAACCACCAATCAACCTTACAAGAAATGGGTCGGCTCTACGCATTCTGGCATCTCCGGATGATACTGTTGTTGCAAACATTTTTATCAGAACTTCATTCTCTTTAGGTGTAGGTTTATCAACCTCTTTGAACTTCAGTACATCTGGTGCGCCGTATTTGGTATATACAATTGCTTTCATTTAGTACCCTTCCTTATAATGCTTTATATACATGTAAATAGAAAATAACTTATCTATACTCATCGGACCATCCTTTATTCAAATGAAATTTTAACCATTTTAATATCTATAATTATATTTGTTGGCCCGGGTTGCGAAATTTAGAACCAATTTTTCCAGTTAGGATAAAGTCTTTTTATGATTATACAAAAGATAAAAGAAAGAGTATGCTTTAGTTTTCTTCCAAAGCATAATCTCCCTCTTTCTTATTTTTATTTTCCTTTTTAATTGCCGTGTTTGC
>CAXMRF010000170.1:0-795 GCA_964195965.1 uncultured Nitrosomonadaceae bacterium | reverse complement strand
TACATCCTGAGCTTTCTGCATGGTTCGGGGCAGGGTTGGTGTAGTGGATCCTTCGCTTTGCTCAGGATGACAAACAAAGGCGGTGGCCGCACCTTGTTTGCCATTCTTCCCCCTTGTTTGCCTTTCTTCTCCTTTTCCTTTGTTTGCCGTTCTTCCCCCTTGTTTGTCATTCCTCCCCCTTTGTTTGTCATTCCGAGTGTAACGAGGAATCCATAAAACGATCAGCCGAAGGTCTAACGTGGCAATCCCCTGTTGATAATCTTTTTATGATTATTGAATAAGAACTATTAATCTAATAGTTCTTATTCAACCGGATACCAATCTTCTGCCAAATCCTCCCATTTAGGGTTTATGGATTCTATCAAGGCTATTTTTTTTGATCTTCTCCAGCCTTTAATCTCTTTTTCCCTGGCAATAGCATTTAGGATATACTGCGATTCCTCGTAATACACGAGCCGAATAATGTTGTATTTCTGTGTAAAACCAATTTGTTTCATTTGTTTGTGCTGGAACACACGGTTCTGGATATTATTCGTAACACCCGTATAAAGAGTACCTCCAGGACTGGACATAATGTATGTGAAATACCGTTGCATATTTCCCCCCTTTTATTCTTACATTTTCATTTTACATAATTAGTAAACGTTTGCCATTACCCCCTTTTTGTTTGTCATTCCGGTGTAACGAGGAATCCATTAAACGATGGATTATAAAGAAGTACATCCTGAGCTTTCTGCATGGTTCGGGGCATGGTTGGTGTAGTGGATCCTTCGCTTTGCTCAGGATGACAAACAA
>CAXMRF010000169.1:0-797 GCA_964195965.1 uncultured Nitrosomonadaceae bacterium | reverse complement strand
AATTATCGCCCAGTGTATCTTTGGTTTTTTCACCACCATGGCCGATGATGATCACTGGGGGCTGTTCAACCAGGGGAGTTGCAGCATCAACCACATAATTGATAAGGGGTTTTCCCATCAGCGGGTGCAGAGGTTTGGGAAGATCGGATACCATCCGGGTTCCTTTACCAGCAGCTAGAATCACAACATCTATGGTCATAGAATATCCTCAACGATAGTGTCTGAATAAAAAAACAGCGAGCGGGACATCGGGGTTAGTCCTGGCTCGCTAAAGGGATGGTTTTCCATTTTTTATTCGATAGGAAAGGTAAGCTGGGGAGCCTGGACTCGAACCAAGATCAAAGGCTCCAAAGGCCTCTGTGCTGCCATTGCACCACTCCCCAACGTCAGCCAAGGCATTGTATCATAGGATTTTTAATGTGACAATGGAAATGGAATTTCAGCCCAGATATGAGCTTTTAGAGGACTATAAAGCATCCCCACCGGGAATAAAACCGAGTTTCTGGGCCTGTTCAAAGGAAAGGGAATCCGGACTGTCAATCCTGGTAATTTCCTCTTCCAGCGTGGCTGCTTTCCAGAAATCATGGACCTCATTTTCCCCTTCGGGAACACTTTCCGGTTCCTTTTTCGTAGCCTGGCTCTTTTTTGTAGTAGATTTCGTTCCTTTCTTTGCTGAGCCATTTGAACCCTTGGGTGTTTCCTTGGGAAGTTCTCCTTTAGCGGCCTTTGAGGGTGTTTTCTTAGCGGTAGATTTTTTGGTGGTCGCGGTTTTAGACTTGGTTGTTTTTTTCGAGTTA
>CAXMRF010000168.1:0-837 GCA_964195965.1 uncultured Nitrosomonadaceae bacterium | reverse complement strand
TATTGATCATCAAATACGGCTTAGGATTGTTGTCTATATCTGAACTCGAATCCATTCTATCAAGGGTCTTTAACCTCAAAATGAAAGCGATAATAATCCCAGACCCTGGATTTGGGATGGACCTAGATCTTCCCGAAGACTACGAAAGTATTTCTGAATACATAAAAATGACTAAGATTCAGGTTTGATAGTTTTCACCTTTGGTTCACATCGACCTTGGATCATTAGTTTTTTCCCTCTTTTCAGTAGATTCACCTGAAGAACATACTAATTATTAGTGATGAATATCCTTCTGAGGAGTAATCTCATGGGAGTGAGCCTTTCTGGCTGATTGACAACAGAATCACACCACGTTAAAATCAAAGGGTAGAAAAGCATTATCTAATGCACATAATTGAGCTCCTTAATAACTGAACCAAACCTTATTCGTAAGGTTCAGAGGGCCCCATTCAATCGCCCCTCAGATCCTGAGCCTTGGCGGTTGTCTCTTAGATAGCAGATTATTGCACATCAATTCATCTGGCTCTTGCGCCATTCCTACATCGCTCCCACAAGAGCCAGATTTCATGTAATGTCAATCTATTATCAGTTGAAAGTTAACATTGCAGCCTTCACTTCCGGTCCAGCTTGTCATTAGTCGTGGAATATCAGGGAGAACACTTAATGTCGTCTTCAACACTTCAGACTAACTCAAATGGAAAGCCAGTAGGAGCCGTGATGGTTGTCGGTGGGGGTATTGCAGGAATGCAGGCTTCCCTGGACCTGGCCGATCAGGGTTATAAAGTCTATCTTGTTGAAAAAGAAACTGCCATTGGCGGAAAAATGGCAAAGCTTGAT
>CAXMRF010000167.1:0-861 GCA_964195965.1 uncultured Nitrosomonadaceae bacterium | reverse complement strand
TCTTCTCCGCTGATTTCCCGGCCACAAACCAGTTAACAAGCAAAAGGACCAGGACCAATACTAGAGTTAATGAGATCACATACTGGAGGAAGCGGATTTTAATACTGCTTTCAGATGGGGAAGGTTTTAATTTTGCTTTGATCCCATCCGCACGGGGAAAAGCCACCAAGACAAATTCCATGACCAACCCTGCTATGGCAAAACTGGCCGCCACGGCCACCACCCCTGTTTGAGCATTTGAGATTGCAAAGTCAAGATTTTCGACGATAGATCCAGAAGCCCAGAAAAAAGCTCCCGTTATATTGACGAGGGAATGAACGACAGCAATTAACAAGCTGGCCAGAAACGGCCGTCTTAATATGCTGAATATAGCGGTACGATAACGCTGGCGGATGGCAACAGATACCAGCATTGCAAAAAAAGTGAACTCAATGACAGTAAAAGGTGAATGGGTATCCCAATAAGCCAGGCAAATTCCAGAGACCAATCCGACCACCGAGGCGCTGGTTGGACCCAGGACCCAGCCGGCAATCAGCACTGGGATTGCAGCCAGGATCATCATGGCGCCGCCAGTTGGTTCCAGAGACATATTTGGCAATGGTATTGACCCCCATTCCGGCAAGCGAACTCCCAGTAAAAGAGCTGTGATTGGAGCCAGGGTCAATAATATACCGAACAGGAACCACTGCTGTTCTTTCATTTCCCGCTGGTAACCGCGCCAACGCCAATTTCCGTACACCAGTCCTGCCACCATCACTATCAATGCCAAAATATCCAGCCTGTTTGAGGGCCAGATCATATATGCAGGGGCATTAAATAGGGTAAGAATGAAGGGCATTATTTCCCGGATTGTATCGATCG
>CAXMRF010000166.1:0-935 GCA_964195965.1 uncultured Nitrosomonadaceae bacterium | reverse complement strand
ATCCATTGGAACAGATCGCCGAAGCTCATCGGTATGTTGAACAGGGACACAAAAAGGGAAACGTAGTCATAACTGTGGAGCATAATCATAAAACTTGACAAAGCATTTCATCCCGCCCCACTTCACAAGTTGTGAATTGAGATATAAGACCCTGCTTGATATTTTCAAACGCGGGGTCTTTTATGATATCGAGCCACTAATCCTAATGGGTTGGTGGTTTTTCCTGGTGCAACGCTGGTGCAATTTCGGTGCAATTAAAATGGGAATAATGAAATCCAGGACAAAAACACCTGAATTTTTTGTTTTTAGTTCAGATTTCACCCCTAAAAGATGTGAGAAAGCTCATTAAAATAAGCGGGCGGTTGATTAAAGATCAGATGGAATATGGTTCGAGTTCATATCCATGGGCCCGGCAGGAATCGAACCTGCGACCTGGCGGATAACGGCTCTATTCCTACTCGGCTATAGTTTACTAATAAATAACTGCTGTATTAGTACATATGCTCCTTTTACCAGATCTGTAACATTGTACTTGGATCAGGTTTTGGGGGGCAGGTCACTTATTCCAACTTAGCTTGATAATTTCCTGATAATTTCACAGAGATGTTCATAAAATTCTGTCACGGAGGATATACTGACTCGCTCGCCCGGTTTATGCGCATTCTGGATGACAGGACCCAGGGAGATAACGTCCAACCCTGGGAGATGTTCCTGGATAGTTCCACATTCGAGGCCTACATGGGATGTAACCAAGGGTATCTCTTTCTGAAACAAATCTCGATACGCGGACTGGGCGACGGGCAGAAGGACGGAGTCATTAGGGATACGCCAAGGTGGGATCGAAATTTTGGGGGGTATGAATTCAGCGCCAGCCAAACGTGCTGCGGATTCAATGGCCCCTGCAACCTGCTCTTGAGCATCCCATACAGTGGACC
>CAXMRF010000165.1:0-962 GCA_964195965.1 uncultured Nitrosomonadaceae bacterium | reverse complement strand
GTCATTTGGTGAATATTCTGGAGAGCAGGTCCGGGATGGAATTATAGAAGCCTGGGCGTTTGCGGATTCGGATCCCTATCGGGCTGCTACTCATAATAAAGGCATTATGAACGGCATAGATGCTGTTCTTTTGGTAACAGGGAACGATTGGAGAGCGGTTGAGGCTGGCGCGCATGCTTACGCTGCCAGATTTGGCTTTTACCGCTCGCTCTCTATTTGGTCTAAAGATAGGGATGGAAACCTGTGCGGTGAATTAGAAATGCCGATGGCCGTTGGGACGGTTGGCGGGGCAACCCGGGTACATCCCGGTGCCAAAACGGCCCTGCAGTTAATGGGAGTGGAAGCTGCCAGCGATTTGGCAGAAATTATTGTTTCTGTTGGACTGGCTCAAAACCTGGCCGCAATGCGTGCCCTGGCAACAGATGGTATTCAGAAAGGGCATATGCGTTTACATGCCCGCCAAGTAGCCATTGCCGCAGGTGCAGCTGGTGAAAAAATCAACCAATTGGCAGAGCAATTGATCAAAGAGGAAAAAGTCCGGATTGACCGGGCTGAAGAAATTTTGCTTAATTTGGACAAGAAAAAGTAAATCATATGACAGATAATCACGCCCAGCATTTAAAAGTAATGAAACCTGCCCGTCCTGTAGGGATAATCGGTTATGGAGCTTATATTCCCCGTTACAGGCTGCCAGCAACGGAAATATCCCGGATTTGGCGGGGAGGCCTTCAGCTAGAACCCATCCAGGAAAAATCCGTTCCCGGTTTTGATGAAGATGTGGTTACTATGACCATTGAAGCTGCCAGAAACGCTTTTGCACGCGCTGCTGTGGATCCGGCGGATATCCGCGCTGTTTGGGTGGGGTCAGAATCCCATCCCTATGCAGTCAAACCAACTTCCACGATTGTTGCGGAAGCGCTTGGCATAACGCCTTATACCCAGGCGGCTGATTTCGAGTTTGC
>CAXMRF010000164.1:0-1018 GCA_964195965.1 uncultured Nitrosomonadaceae bacterium | reverse complement strand
CCATTGTTGACTGGAAGCCTTTTGATTATGTTACCTTTCGGGGGCGAGGAAAAATGGCGAATTTTACCTTTATCTTTGAGTTTACTGTTAGCTTGGAACAATCCGATGACGGCACTCATGTTTCAGTATCTTATTCCGATTTGGTAGCCGAACCGCGGACTTTTCTAAGTAGAATCATACTTCCTTTGTTCAGTGTGGGTTTTAAACTAGTCCTCCTCCCTAAATCGGGAAAACAATCGTCCAAAATTCTGCATGAGATGATCGCTGAAGACAGGGACTCTGGTAGACTTGAGATGAAATTGATCTCAGCCCAAGTGAATTTGGGGTAACTGATTGTCGCAACTTTGGTCTATCTAAACCTGCTTTACGGAAACCGATTAATTTGAGCCATTGATGCTCGTCATTGAGCTTATGATATTAGCACCAGAATAGCACCGGGAAAACAAGGATTCATTATCAAGCTGAAAATTAAAAAAGAATAGGTCATTTCAGGCATGAAAAAAACCTATTCTTTGAGATTATCGTGGGCTCGAAGGGATTCGGACCTGAGACCTGGCGGATAACGGCTTTATTCCTACTCGGCTATGATTTGGTACAAATTATTGAAAGATAACGGTTTTGAGCTCAGCGGCCAGGGATATGATCACTCGATATCAAATCGCCGCGATTCCCGGGTCCGCTGCAGCGAATTGTTATACCGAATTCTAGCTACGCAAGTGCTTGTCTAGGGTCATAAAAAAGAATTTCCTCACGAATCCCATCCTCTCCTAGGATGAAAAGTGAAGCCCCTCGAATTGCGTACTGTTCTCCAGATTGTGTTCTTCCACACCAGGTCCAGTGACCTGCAGCTCTCTCTCCTAATGCGAAAAAGCTAACATCAGTGAATGACACTCCCGGTAAAGAAAATAACCGATCATAGTATTCCCGGAGTTCAGCCTTATTCGATATTCGATATCCGATTTCCTGATGCGGTATCTTCAAGAAGGAACTCTGGTGCGTATAAAGCAGTTAATGCTTC
>CAXMRF010000163.1:0-1214 GCA_964195965.1 uncultured Nitrosomonadaceae bacterium | reverse complement strand
CGTCGATGATATGGTAATTGTGAAACGCGGCTATTTGCATGTTGCCAGATAGAAAGAAAATGATTACAAAAGATAAAATATTAATTCAATAGAGGAAAATCTAAATTAGAGATAAACCGAGGAAGCTGGTTCGATTCGAGACCAATACCGCCAACGGACTTGAACTCGAACCTAATCTAGTATCAAATGCAAAAATAATTCTTATAGGCGAAAAAGGATAAACAATGTCGATCATTTCCAACACATCAGTAATTCGTGCTTCAGCAAATATTGCCACTATATTGTTTGTACTCGTAATTATTCTTCAACTACTTCTTGCTGCAGGAATCCTTCCAGTTTCAATGGCTTGGGGAGGACGACAAGAGGTGTTAACCTCAAACATGAGAGTCGCAAGTATAGCCTCAGCTGTAATCTTAGGTCTATTTGCATACATAATCCGTCGACGTTCAGGTCTAATGGGATCCGAGGATATTTCTGTTTTAATCAAAGTTTTAGCCTGGATAGTAACTGTATATATGGCATTCAATACGTTTACCAATCTTGCGTCCCTAAGCTCAGCGGAAAGGATGATTTTTACACCAATTACTTCAGTTCTATCTATTGTTTGTTTTATTGTCTCTATTTCAAGGCAATAATTATTTTATAGATAGGAGGAAACATCCTAACCCCCGCTATACCTGACTGCCGGTTAAGACGGAGGATCGGGGACGGGGACCGGGAAAGGCAAGCCCGGCTGCGGGTAAGCTCATCCGTTAATTTAATTCATTTATTTGTAGCCGAGTTGGAATTAAGCCGTTATCCGCCAGGTCGCAGGTTCGATTCCTGCCGGGCCCACCTTCCCACCCCTTATTTTTCACTCAAAATGTATGCCGTACTGGAACTGAACCTGTATCCAAATGGTTATAAGTTCGCATCCTACTAGTACTATCAAATAACCAAGACAAGAACCTGATCATATATAATTTTAATGTATACTGATAACTATATGTTGTGTGTACTTCTATAAATTTCTCTGAACATCATCTTTCAATCTCCTCACTTCTGTATGCACTTTTTTAATAAGATCAGTAGTGAGGAGGTAGAATATGACCAAATGGATCTATCAGAAATTTGCTCTCGCTTTGATTGTAGTGGTTGTCATCTCTGCTTGCAGTCAAACTCCAACCCAGACAAGTGAAATCCAAACATTAGACAATCCAAGCTGTGAGGATATC
>CAXMRF010000162.1:0-1477 GCA_964195965.1 uncultured Nitrosomonadaceae bacterium | reverse complement strand
ATTTTTCCATGCCGATCCGGTGTGTCGATTATCAGGGCCAGGTCTGCCAGAATTAGGTAGGCTGTTGCCTGGGCTATCTTGTAAAGAATGCCGTCGGGATCTTTTTCGTCAAATAAACGTTGAATCAATGTCAGGAGTTCGTGTTCGACACTGACCCGGCGGGGTAAAAGTTCGTCTTCTTTTAAAGTTTGAGTTGAGGAGGGTGTATCCCCAATAGGAAAACGATCCGAAAGAAGCAGCAAGAGTGGATAAGCGGCAAGTTGTGCTAGATGGAGAGAGTCGAGTGAATTACTGAATAGAGATAAGGTTGAACCTATGGCAAGAAGAATGCCCATAAACAGACCATAACGCCAATGATTGGGTTTTCGAATCAGGATTAATCCGCAGTTAATCACCAGGGCGGTGATCGATAATCCTTCCCAAAAAGACAATGATCCAGTTAAGCCATCCAGCAGGTTGGGTACAAATATGGTTTGAGTTACGACCAAAGCGGATAAAAGAATTACAATTGCCAGGAAAATAAGATCTGCTTCTCGACTGGGTTCCGGGAAATTCCATAACCAGAAGATGATAATAATTCCAATCAAGGAAGCTGCTTGATCCATAACCAAAAGGCCAGGGGTAAAAGTCGGATCTTTTTGCCAGCAATAATAGGTAATTAAAAAGGAAATTAAGCGCAGAGCGATTAATACAATTAATCCCTGGATGGCGCGGAATCCCTGAGTGTGTCTGCCCTTTTGCCATTTTCGGAATACCTTAATAAGGGCTGCTGCACAAACCAGAATAATTAGTAAGGAGTAACCTAAAAAAGGAAATGGTAAATTGGCGGGGTTTGTTCCTGTTTGTAAGAGGGTCATAGGGCACACCTTCCTGAATTATAGCACGTGTTCTCAGATGGGAAAACAATCTACTCGCTTCAAAATACAGCCGGAAATTAAGGGAAAAAGTCTCAAAATCGCGGAAGGTTGACAAAATGCCAAGTCGGGGTAAAATTGCACCTGAAAGTAGAATTTAGCCGAAGTGGCGGAACAGGCAGACGCGCTACGTTCAGAGCGTAGTGGGATTACTCCCATGTGGGTTCGACTCCCACCTTCGGCACACATAGCTTTAAAACCGATCCATTAATATAGGTCGGTTTTTTCTGTTAGACGTAAATTATGGAGCAATTACTATTTGCCGATTAAGATCTCGTGATTTAGGAAGGATTTTATATGAAAGTAAAACTTGAAAATTTTTTCCGCTCCTCTAATATAGGCAATATCGCTATCGCTCTGCTTGTAGGACTTGGCACAGGTGTTGGAGCAGTGTTTTTCCGGTATTTGATAACTTTTGTCGAGTTTGTGGGGTATACATGGATACCCCAAACTTTCCCGGCTCTTGGTAAATCTGTAGTTGTTATTGTTCCAGCTGTTGGAGGATTAATCGTCGGTTTGCTGATTTATAATTACGCCCAGGAAGCAAAAGGCCATGGTGTTCC
>CAXMRF010000161.1:0-1505 GCA_964195965.1 uncultured Nitrosomonadaceae bacterium | reverse complement strand
CATTCACCTTAGCCTCAAAAACTTCAGCGAGCAGGGGATCAGGATTATGTGCCAGCGAAAATTTTGCTACCGGTGAGAGTTTAATCCCAGCTAATTTAATCTGAGGATAAAGAGGCAGGGCTACTCGCACATCGGGAGATTCCGGTAATAATGTTAATGCTGCTGGTAATGAACCTGCAACATCTCCTAAACCACCGATCTTTACCAGGGGGTCTAATTCAGCTGTAAGGAATAATACTTTTAATGAGGGCATAGGTTCAAAGAAATGGGCTAATTTATGTCTGAATTATACTTTATCTCCTTTTCTTGGAATTGTTGCATCCTTAATAGATATCCATTTCACTTATTTCTACTGTTGGTGTAAATAAAGTAACGAGTTGTCATTTTTCTCCCTGGACTGCCTTTGGTACGAATATTGCACTTAAAGGACAATGGAATAAGGAATTTTCCATTAAGAGAAATATTAATCCTTCTAGAAAAGGGTAATGTTATGTTCAAATCAGAAAATATACTGCTTCTCTTACTGATAGGCATCTGCTTGATCGTAAGTGTCGTTTTATTAGATGCAGTCATCGATCCATCTATGTTGATCCACAAGGTGTACGCCCGATGGGGCGATTCTTCAGAATTACCTGATGAAGGGATTTATTTCCCGGAACTTGTTGAAGAACTTGAAGGAGAAATTACTAACGAAGTTGCCACCCTTTTTCAGGAAGGCTGGGACATTTTCCGCAGCGAGGGCTTTGCTTTTGAGATTCAATTTCCAAAAGAAATTGTCCGGAAATCTATCCTGAACCAGGACGTGCTAAATGCTGGTGTAGGAGTTAATCCAGAAGCGCCGGTCTGGGAATTTCACCTGGATAATGATGCGCTCTATCAGGGTACAAACCTGGTGGATGCCTCTTTATTAATCCATATCCTGGAAGGCAAAGAGCAGGAAGTTCTGTGCTCTGATTTTAAACCGGGCAGCATTTATCAAACCCCCAAACAGAAACAGGATTCCCTTGATGAAGTAGATATCAATGGAGTAACTTTTTGGAAAGACGAAGTTAATGAAGGTGTTATGGGTGAGTTCTACCACCGGATTAGCTACAGGACATTTTCAAAAGGTGCCTGCTACGAGCTGACTCAATTGATTCATTATCAAAATAGCTCTGGATTTACCACTGATGAGATTACTGAATTTGATAAAGAGTTTGTGGTAGCCGAGTTGGATAAAGTGCTGGAAACATTTTCTTTGCTGGATCTGGAACCAACATTTCCAGATCAGAGCTACCCGGCACCCAAAACTATCAGTGTAGCCACCGCAAAAAGTACCTCGGGTAACGTGGACGGATTGGATGTTTCTCATTGGCAGGGAACCATAAATTGGACCAAAGTAGCCGATGCTGGATACGTGTTTACATTTGCCAAAGGCACAGAAGGTGTAGGTTGGACAGACAGTAAATTCTTATACAATATGGAAGCTGGGAATAATGCCGGGGTAATGATGGGAGTCTATCACT
>CAXMRF010000160.1:0-1537 GCA_964195965.1 uncultured Nitrosomonadaceae bacterium | reverse complement strand
ATGCACCACAAGCACACGTGAATATTAACATTTTTATCTGAATTTGTTGCCGACCTTGAAAGCTTCAGCGATCTTTCCGCCTACCTCATGATATCCCCGGGCTTTAGTGGCATAAATAATCGGAGAGACTTTGTTTATGTCAGGATTTCCATCTTCAAGGAGCATATCCGGATCAACTTTTACATCCAAAATTTCACCTACAAATTGGGTATGCAGGCCAATTTCAAAATGATGCAAAAGTTTACATTCCAGGACCATAGGAAACTCTTCTACATAGGGTGCATCCACCAGGTCAGATCCCACTGGCGTCAAACCAGTGGCCTGGAATTTATCCACATTCCGTCCGGATGCAATTCCAAAAAAGTCTGCCTCGGCAACATATTTTACTGATGGCACACTCACTGTGTATGCCCCACGCTCTAGTATATTTCCATAGGTATAGGTTGCTTTTCGCAGGGAAATGGTTAAACAGGGCGGCTTGGAACAACATATCCCGCCCCAGGCAATGGTCATTACATTAGGAACACCATTATTATCATAAGTGCCCACACACCATACCGGTGTTGGGAATATAAGAGTTTGTGGTTTTAGGGATGTTTTCATATAAGTTCTCCTCCTACAGGAAAAAAATAATTCAATTACCAACACCAAGTAAAAATAATTCCACAGCATCGTTAAATTCTTCTGGTTTTTCAGCCGGAAGGGCATGGCGGGAATTTTGGATTATGACCAGTTTTGCTCCCGGGATTCGCCGTGTATAGGCTTCTTTATCCGCCATTGGAAAATAATCTCCATCTGAGCCGAGTATCAAGGCAGGACAGTTAATCTCCCCCAATCTTTCCAACACACTCCATCCTACAACGGCCTTCATAGCCTCCAGGTAAGCTGGTTTGTGATTTTGAGCCCAGCGCTTAATAAAAACCTGTCGGAGTTCTTCAAATTCGGGTCCAGGCAGAAATCGTTCCGCCAACACTTCACCCATCTTTTGCATGCCCATTAGACGAACAATCATGAGGCGCTGCCAAAGTGCGATCCTGTCTTTAAGGGAATGAAGAATCATTTCCGGCGTGCTGTTCACAATTACCAGGCTTCGAACTAAATCTGGATAATCCAGGGCCAGCTGAAAGGCCACCATGCCGCCCAGAGAAATACCAAGCACGTGAACTGACGAATGCCCAAGTTTCCCTAGCAATTCAGCAACATCTTCAGCAAACAAGGGCATGCTGTACGGACCGGATGGCTTGGGAGATTTTCCATGTCCCCGTAAATCAACCGCAATGACCTGAAAGTGGCGGACAAAACGGGTTATCTGGAGTTCCCAATCCTGGCTGCTGGAACCCAGTCCATGGATCAGAAGCAAGGGGTCACCCTGTCCATGGATTTCATAAAACAGATCAATCGGTTCTTTATCTATTATCGCCATATTTCAAAGCCCAATATTCTTCACTTTGAACCTTAGTATATCGGAAATTTCCAGATGACAATTCTTGCCTTTTGACACAATCCTGACACAAATCCATGTTATCCTGAGAATATG
>CAXMRF010000159.1:0-1561 GCA_964195965.1 uncultured Nitrosomonadaceae bacterium | reverse complement strand
AATTCAAGTTCCTTACGCCATTTTCAACGCATTTGTCGCAATAAATGGATCAGTAAATTTATCTAAATGATCTCCTCCCTTATCTTCGTAAAAACCGGTGATAACAAATCCAGCACTTATTTGCCCCTGAATTTGATCAGCGAGGGAATGCCCAAATTCAAACGGTGTTTTTTCCTCGCTAAACTTCTGTTTCATTGCAGGTGTTAGCGATTTGAGATCAGAATAAGGTATCGACTGGACTAGTTCACATTGTTTTGTTTGATCTGCTATTTCCCAATCAATCATATACATGATCGGGTTACAAAAACCAGAGAGTAGATTTCCATTCACCTTGAGAACTCGATAACTTTCTTTCCAGACGGGAAGGATGTTATCGATAAAACAATTTGAAACAGGATGAATGATCAAGTCAAAGGTCTTGTCCGAAAAACAACTCAGGTCTTGCATATTTCCCTGAACTGTTTTGATTTCCAAATCAAACTTCTGGGCTGCTTCTTGATCCTTTTTTAACTGCTGGTCAGAATTATCAAATACGGTTACTTTTGCGCCTGCTGCTGCCAAAATTGGGCCCTGCTGTCCCCCGCCGGATGCCAGGCATAAAATGTTCTTGCCCTTGATATTTCCTAGCCATTCTTTTGGTACAGGCTTAAAAGGCGTTAATACTATTTTGTAATGCCCATTTCTAGCTTTATCCAGCTCATCCTTTGTCACTGGAATGGTCCATTTATTCCCTTTATTAACTTCTTCGTTCCAGGCAGCCCGATTATGTTCAAGTAGATTTGTCATGGTTCTTTATCCTGTTTTGTTGGGTTTTTTGATTAACCATTTGCCGCCGGGAATATATTCCCGGTCCTCCGTCCCCGGTCTTCCGTCCTATACCGGAGGCCAGGCGGAGAGTGTAGGTCTGGCGGTTTTAATCATCGGCTTGTGGAAAAATTCAGTTCAAGTAGTCTCGGCAGGACGAATTGCTACCAGTGCCCGTTTTGAGGCATATTCTTTAAGCTGCTCGTGAGTAGGTGATGGGCCCAGGCCCTCGAACATCAATATTAAGCCAATAAATTTGGGATGAAGCTTCAATCGAAGTTCAAGGAATTTTAATACCTGGATGGTATCGGTGATTAAATCTGCGTAACCCTTAAATCGATGGGAACCGACCGTGACCGCTACATTCGGATTTGCCACGAGGTTTTTAACCCAGTCGGCCTTCACACCGCGGGCCGAAGCCACATAGATAATCCCTTCTACTTTTTCGTATTGAAGAGGTGTTTCCCTGGGAAGCCCGGACTTTCGGCCTGTCGTTTCTAATAAGAGCACAAATCGCCCAACAAGTGAGCCAAGACCTAACGAGTATGCCATACCCGGAGGTAAAAATCGGAAAAGACGCCAAATGAATCGAGGAACTTTTTCAACTTTACTCATATCCAACCTTGTCCTTTCAGTTTGCAACACGAGCCTGGTTATTCCGGTCCTCTGCTGCGAAGCAGGTCATGGTTCACGCGGGGTTGGGCAGACTTTTGCCTTCTGATTAAATTTCTCCACGGATCGGCTGGCGACCTCTCAG
>CAXMRF010000158.1:430-1850 GCA_964195965.1 uncultured Nitrosomonadaceae bacterium | reverse complement strand
GTTTGAGGAAACTCTGCCAGTCAGCGGGCCCGTAGCTCAGCGGTCAGAGCGAGCGGCTCATAACCGCCAGGTCGCAGGTTCGATTCCTGCCGGGCCCACCTTTTTGGACGATATCCGTTTTTTTTCCCCTTAAATTTTATTCAAAATGGTACCGTACAGGAATATAGCCTGTAACCCACGGGTTACAGGTTCGATTCCTATACGAGTCAATACGCATCAAATCAACGGTACTGATTCCCACTCCCGGGAATCCCCCAAGCCCGTCCTCGAGACGGGTTTTTCTATAATTAAGATTGGCAAAACACAAGAAATGATATAAATTATAATTTGGTGCCGTTTTCCAGGAACTATTTATCTGGTTTTACCGTTATATAGGATATGCCTAATCTAAAAACATAGACCCGGCCTGATTTACTTTTTTAACCAACTTGTTTGCTACAGGAGAATAGACATGAGAAAATACTGGATATTATTATTGGCAAGTATTATAACCCTGATGTTTCTGATCAGCGGGTGCAATCTTCCCCTGCTTAGCAATGAAGACTCTGGTGAAAGTGTATCCCAGGTCATAGCCCCCACCGCAACATTCGAGCCCACTGCGCCGACAGAAGAATCCCAAGCTACCTCAACCCAAGATGATGAAATTGAGAGCCCATCTACTAGGTTGGTCACTTTCGATCAACTGGGTATTTCATTAGAGGTTCCCTCAGAGCTTTATGTTTATAAGGATCCGCTATTCAATTATGATGACCCCAGCAAACTGGAAGCTTATATTTTCGAAATTCAAAATTATGGCTACCGGGGAGGTCCCAGTTCAGGCGATTTTCAAATCTATGGGATACTGCAGTATACCTTGCGTTCTATCAGCTGGGAGGAATTTGCTGAAAATACGAATAGCTCAACCACGAATGCCTATACCAACGAGATCGAAATCAATGGACTGAGAGGATTTGACACCCAGATTTCAGGGGAAAGGCCTCGTTTTGTTTATCAATTTCTCATTAATGGTCAGGTCCTAAGATTGGCAGTTTCAGCACCCACAGAAGAGAACAAAGCCCTAGCAGATCAAATTGTCAGCACCCTGCTGTATGAACCGGAGAAGTTTAATAACATCAGTCATGTCCAAAAGATCATTGAGCCCAAGGGCTATTATCAGATCTACCTTCCAGATGACTGGGATTTCACCTTCATCCCACCTGCAAATATCCAGCTCTCAGGACTGGAAGCCTCCTCCCCAGATGCCGAGGTTGTGGTGGAAGAGGTAGAAGGACCACATTCCAGTGTTCTCTACAAAAATGGTGTATTGATGAACTTTGTGATCATGAATGACGATTCTGCCATTACAACAGGACCGGTGACGGCTGCTGGGATCAAGAGCAGTTATCAGGTCATGTATAATGGCATCGAAATGATGGATTAT
>CAXMRF010000158.1:0-406 GCA_964195965.1 uncultured Nitrosomonadaceae bacterium | reverse complement strand
CGGATCAAAACCAGATCGAATGGATCATCAGAAATCTAGAGTTAGAGTTCAGTGAGTGATCAGCAGAGCAAATTATCTAATATTACCGGATGTCAATTATGAAACTTCCAAAATTATTCTTTCTAATAACAACCCTATCCATGATATTTATTGTCGGGGCCTGCAATCTTCCTCAGCCATTGACGGATGAATTGGTCAACAGCACTGATATGGTCCTATCTAAGACTGCCACCCCGAAACATCTCCCGCCAACAGAAGACCTTAGTTCCCCGGACGCTTATAGCGAGATTTTCAGGGAAGAACTCCAGCGCGCTGGTGTTGAGCGTGTCGGACACCCGATTGAAGGCTTTAATGCCTTTATTTTCCTTGAGGCTTTCCCGGGTTTTGAAGAGTCTGATTTTGATGG
>CAXMRF010000157.1:0-2150 GCA_964195965.1 uncultured Nitrosomonadaceae bacterium | reverse complement strand
TGGACCATGCGCATGTTTGCGGGTTTTGGGGCAGCAGAAGAAACCAACCAGAGGTTTAAATACCTGTTAGAACAGGGGCAAACTGGTCTATCGGTTGCTTTTGATATGCCCACATTAATGGGATTTGATACTGATGCGCCGGAAGCCGAGGGAGAATTTGGCCGCTGCGGCGTTGCAATTTCAACATTGGGGGATATGGAGATCCTGCTGGATGGCTTGCCACTGGATAAGATCTCAACCAGCATGACCATCAATTCTCCAGCGGCTGTGGTCTGGGCCATGTATATCGCAGCTGCAGAAAAGAATGGGGTTCCCAAAGATAAACTTCGGGGAACCCTGCAAAACGATATTTTAAAAGAATATATTGCCCAGAAGGAATATATTTTCCCGCCTGAGCCGTCCATGCGCCTGGTCACAGACACGATAGCTTATGGATCCGAGCATGTCCCGCTCTGGAACACTATCAGCATATCCGGTTATCATATCCGCGAAGCCGGTTCGACAGCAGCCCAGGAATTGGCATTTACCCTGGCGGACGGGTTGGAATATGTGCGTTGGGCCCTCGAACGAGGCCTGGATATTGATGAATTTGCGCCCAGGTTGTCGTTTTTCTTTAATGCCCATAACGACTTTTTTGAAGAGATTGCCAAATACCGGGCGGCGAGGCGCATCTGGGCCCGGGAAATTCGCGAAACTTTCCAGGCTAAAAATCCTCGTTCCTGGTTGATGCGCTTTCACTCCCAAACTGCAGGCGTTTCCCTGACAGCCCAACAGCCAGAGATTAATATTGTCCGGGTTGCGATTCAGGCCCTGGCAGCTGTTTTGGGAGGCACACAATCTCTCCATACCAACAGTATGGATGAAGCCCTGGCCCTGCCGTCAGAACATGCAGCGACCATCGCGCTGCGCACCCAGCAAATTATTGCCGAGGAATCAGGCGTGGTAAATAGCGTGGATCCGCTGGGCGGGTCCTATTTCCTGGAAGCCTTAACGGACAAAATGGAACGCCAGGCCTACGAATATTTTGATAGAATAGAGGCGTTGGGTGGTGTGCTGCCCGCAATTGAACGCGGGTTTTTCCAGGGAGAGATCTCGGATTCAGCTTACCGGTATCAGCGAGAGATTGATCAACACCTGCGAACAGTGATAGGCGTAAATGCCCATAAGGATCAAAAAGATCCCGTGATTCCTATCCTGAAGATGAACCCGGAAGGATATCAAAACCAGATCAACCGCATCCAGAAGATGAAAGAAGAAAGAGATCAAGGCAGGGTAGGTCAAGCGCTGGATCGGTTGCGGATTGCCTGCCAGGGCACAGAAAATACCATGCCATTTATCGTGGAAGCAGTCCATGCTTATGCAACCCTGGGTGAAATTACCGGGGTTATGAAAGAAGTCTTTGGTATTTATCGTGAAGAAAATTGGATCTAAAGGAAGCTATGGTAAATGATCTGAAATTTAGCCCATTGGAAGAATTATCTTACGAGCAGGCTCTGCAAGAATTAGAGGAGTTGGTTCATACCCTGGAATCCGGGGACAAGGACTTAAAAAGCACACTCTTGTATTTTGAACGCGGTCAAACCCTGGCATCGTATTGTATTAACTTGTTAGATGACGCTGAGCTGAAAGTAGAAGATATACTAAAAGGAGATGATGAATCTGAGTAATCTATTCCTTTTTAACCCGAGCCTGAGTGCAGCCCTTATTGCCTGGGCGATTGCCCAGATATTAAAGGTATTAATTGAATTTATCGCTTTGAAAAAATGGAACTGGGCTTTGCTTTTCCAGGCAGGGGGAATGCCGAGTTCCCACTCCGCTATGGTTAGCGCGGCAGCCCTCTCTATTGGATTACATGGGGGGTTTTACGAACCCGTTTTTTCTATCACTGCAATTTTTGCCATGATTGTCATTTATGATGCCACCGGCATCCGGCGGGAATCCGGCCGGCAAGCGGTGTTGATTAATTCGATTATTGAAGAATTATCCAAAGGAAAGATTCCGCCCGGGGACAAGCTTAAAGAAGTCCTTGGCCATACGCCTGGGGAAGCCATCCTGGGAACCCTGTTGGGATTAACTGTCGGATTTTTAAGCTGGGTATAAATTCCCTGATCAAGTTCTGAGGCTTTACCCGCGTCCCCCATTTTTAAGAT
>CAXMRF010000156.1:0-2254 GCA_964195965.1 uncultured Nitrosomonadaceae bacterium | reverse complement strand
CGGAAGCAGAACCGGAATCCTCGTTCTCACCTCTCTGCGATCCTTTTAATGGAATGGAGCTTTCTCTGATGCTCCTATCAATCCGGGAAGATACCATGGTCCTGCCCCTTTACCTAAAAACCCATGGCGAGGTTATTCCGGGGCTAGTGCCCCCCCCGGATGATAGTAAATCTGCGGAATTCCATGCTCAGCTGGGTTATGTCAAATCAAATTCCTGTGGACTGCAAGGTTTTGAGGACCGGCTTTACTGTATGTTCACGATTTCTCCTAACATGCCGGGATCGCTTGCTGATCTTTACATCTATAAAAATGAGTGTGAAGATCCAGTCTTCATCCAGCTCAATCTAAGCATTCCCGAACTGCGTGCTCCGGAGAATGAAAAACCCCAATGCAAAATAGATCTGGAGAAAGGTGTCTGCGAAGCAGCTGGCGGTACAATGAGCAATGACGATACCGGGGCACTTTACTGCAACTGTCCCTGAGGGGGGTTTCCGGGTCAATGACCTCAATAAAAAACCATCCCGTTTTTAGAAGGGATGGTTTTTGGGTGTGGGCGGTGTTTAACTCAAGTCGAAATTCTATTATTAAAAGTTGATTTCGCAAAATCTAGCTAATTTTGAAGGCTGAATTGAATAATTCACTTCCGGAGAATCTTGAACAGGTTGCTGAAATCATCTGTCCAGAGCCGGATCTCTGGATAATAATTATCCAGAGATTCCACGTTTACGTTGATCTCCGGTGTGTCCAAGATGGCTGGATACCGTGCAAGAAACATCCACAGAGATGGTAAACCGATGGGATGATACTCCTGTACAGGGGGAGCGATAAGAATTGTGTCTAATCCCAGTTCCTGTCCGAATTTCCAGATCACCGGTTTGAGGTCAATATAGTTGTTGGATATATTGACCGCGATCACTCCCTCCGGGCCTAGATGCTGCAGGTAGATCTCGAAAGCTTCCCGGGTGATCAGGTGAACCGGCACAGAATCGCTGCTGAAAGCGTCCATCACCAGCAGATCAAATCCCTGGTTCTGTCCCTCGGTTAGTTCCCTTTCCAAAGAAAGGCGCGCATCGCCAGGGACAAGTGTTATATCTGCCAAACTGTCCTCCATAAAAGAGAAAAGCCCATCCTGTCCAAGTGCCAGTTCCATCACATTTGGGTCGATCTCGTAAAATCGATAATCGTCTCCAGGAAGACCATAGGCAGCTAAAGTGCCGATCCCTAAGCCCAGAACACCTACTTTCATTTCATTCCCATAATTGGGATGGTTGCGGATCACCATTGCAATTCCACTTCCGTTCCAAAAATAGGCAGTTGGTAGATCCCGTTTATCAGGAGAAACTAACTGAAAGCCATGAATGGTTGTACCATTGACATACTGGTAGGCATCTCTGTATTCGTCATAAGATACCTTTGACACCCCATAAAAATTCCTTTCCTGGTAGAGAGGATCTCCTAACGTGTTGATAATTGCCTTGAGAGAAAAAATCAGGATGACCAGTGTTTGTAAAATAACTGCCAGTTCGTAGACTTTTCGCCAGGGCACATTGAGTTCTTTAGTGGGAAGAATAAAAATCATGGTCACGAGGAATGTGAAGATCATTATCCAACCAAGATAGAACTCCCAGTATCCTTTAAAGATATACGGGGCAACCAGGTTAACTATAATGCCCCCTGCTGCTCCTCCTACTGAAATCAATAAATAGTATTTAGATAACCGGGATGGTTTCGGTCGGAGCCGGAAAAGTTCTCCATGAGCGATCATACAAGCTGAAAAAAGGAAAATTGAATAGATAACAATCTGTAAGTAGAAATTGGGTCGAGAACCCGTGTTATTAATGATTCCGACAGAACTAAGAGCCAGCAGGAAAGTGAACATAGGCCGGTGGTAGAGACCTGCACCTGAAAAGCTCAAGATAAAAGATAAAAGATAGATTGCCAGAGGAAGCACCCATAACAATGGGATTGGAGCGACTTCCTGGGTCAACTGACTGGTGGTGGATAAGAGCAGGATAGAAGCGGCAGCGCTTAAACCTACCCACATGAATTGGTGGATACGCGGTGCAGCTCGGGTCTTAGGTTCAATTTCCCGGATTCCAGAATTATCATTTTCAATGGCTGGGCTGCGAACCACGCGTGGTAGTAAAAAAATTGTAGTGAGGACAAAAATCAAGTAACCACAAGCCCAGATCCAGGCTTGGCTACGGAGAGAGAAGTTTGGTTCAAATAAAAATGGGTAGGTGGCTAAAGCGAG
>CAXMRF010000155.1:0-2317 GCA_964195965.1 uncultured Nitrosomonadaceae bacterium | reverse complement strand
CTAAAATACTCGTTGAATCCGTAATGGTGAAAAACGTGGTTACCATCGGCCCGGATATCCCAATCGAAGAAGCCGCCTGGTTAATGGCAGATAAAAAGATCGGTACTTTACCGGTTGTTGAAAATGGCGAATTGGTTGGCATCATCTCCGGAGAGGATCTGTTCAATGCAATGACGACTCTCCTGGGAACCCGGAATCCCGGCATCAGGGTTACGGTAGAACAACCGGATCAAAGCGGTGTCATCGCCCGGTTAACAACTGCAATCGCCCAGGAAGGAGGCTATTTATCCGGGTGTGTGGGCTATTACCCCAAGGATAAAACCGATACCTGGATCTCCGTCTGTAAAGTGGAAAACATAGAAGAAAACCGATTAATTGAAGTGCTTAGCAAACTCAAAGATACAACAATACTGGATATTCGACAGTTTCAGGAGCAAGAATGATCAGTTCACATCAACAGCCCACCGGTTCTGTTTTAGTGGTTGGTGGAGGCATTGGAGGCATGAGGTCCGCAATTGATCTCGCCGAAGCAGGTTTAAAGGTTTATCTTACCGAAAGGGATGCTGGCCTTGGGGGAAGAGTTGCCCAGCTTGGTTATATGTTCCCAACTCATGATTGTGTTCTCTGTCGGGGTACGTCTGACCATGGATATGGATGCACAAGACCTGCAATTTCACCCGCCTTCCAGGATCATAATAAACATCCCAATATTGAAATAATGACCAGAACAGAAATCAAGAGCGCCGAAGGACAGGCCGGTGATTTCAGGATCACTTTACTCAGGAATCCCCGGTACATTGATCCTACTTTATGCACGAATTGCGGTCTATGCGCAATCGCTTGTCCGGAACGCCTGCCCAGTGAATTTCAGGAAAGTATTGTAACTCGCAATGCTGTTCACAAAAGCGCACCCCGATCACTCCCAGACACTTACTATATAGATAAGGGTGATTACTGTGAAGGTTGTAATCGTTGTGTTGATGTCTGTCCAACTAACGCAATTAATTTGGATGAACAGCCCCGGGAAGAGACAATCCAGGTGGGCGCTATCATCCTTGCCATGGGCTACAACCTGACAGATCCGCTTGAATTAGGTGAGTATGGCTATGGCCGTTATCCCAATGTTGTTCACAGCATGCAGTATGAAAGGTATGTTAGCCGTTCTGGACCAACAGAAGGTTTACTGCTTCGCCCATCTGACAATACACCTCCCAAAAGAATCGCCTGGCTGCAATGCATTGGCTCCAGGGACCAGAAACATCCCTATTGTTCCTCCATCTGCTGCATGTATGCGACCAAAGAAGCCGTCCTGGCCAAGGAACGACTTGATGAAGTTCACTGTCAAATTTTCATCATGGACGAGCGCGCATTTAATAAAGAATATAATGCTTATTTTCACCGCTCCACTTCACAATACGGCGTTGAATATACCCGCTGCCGCATCTCCGATATTCAGGAAGATCCTAAGACCAAAGATCTGGTCGTGCGTTATCCTGATCCCGATAATGGCGGGCAAATCAAGGAAGACCGCTTTGACATGATTGTCTTATCGGTGGGCGTCCAACCCCCGAGCGGCGCATCCATTGTCTCCGAACAATTAGGATTCGACTTAAATCAATATGGGTTCTGTCAAACAGACAAATTTAATCCGCTTGAAACCAGTCAACCCGGGATTTATGTTTGCGGCGCTTTTTCATCCCCTAAAGAAATCGCTGAAACTATTATCGATTCCGCTGGTGCTGCTGGTGATGTTATGCGATTATTCCAGACTCACCTGGGAAGCTCCAATGCCAGCCGGGAATTCCCATTCCTTACAGATCAGGAATTCCCTCCAGAAAAAGATATCCAAAACGAAGAAGCACGAATTGGTGTATTCAGCTGCCGCTGTTATCCCACCATGGAAGGAATTATTGATATAGACCAAAACCTTGAAAAATCTGCTGGTTTTCCACATGTCGTATATACCGAAAATGTTGGATATGGTTGTTTCCCTGAAGGGTTGGGGAAAATAAAAGATGCCATTGAAGAGCATAACCTCAACCGGGTTGTTATAGCTGCTTGCAGTCACAGGACCCACGAATCATTATTTCAAAAAACAATCCGGGAAGCAGGTCTAAATTCATATTTGCTGGAAATGGTAAACTTGCGCGGTTTTGCTGCCTGGGTTCATCCTCATCAGCAGGAAAAAGCAACCCGAAAAGGACTGGAAATGATCCGGGTGGGTGTTGGAAGAGCTGCAGAATTGGAACCAATATACAAGTCATCCATACCTCCCGACCGCCGGGCCCTGGTTATAGGCGGCGGAGTATCCGGTATG
>CAXMRF010000154.1:0-2349 GCA_964195965.1 uncultured Nitrosomonadaceae bacterium | reverse complement strand
GGTGCATCTCTTCTTCGGTGGCACCGCCCAAAGGCGCGACGATATGGGTGTGAATGCCGGTCTGGGCGCACCAGCGCAGTCGTTCCTGGCACTCTTCGGGGCTGCCGATAATGGCGATTTCATCGACCATGCCCACCGCTGTGATAACTGAGTCCAGTGAAAAAACAATATCCAGCAGCATAATTTGGATGATCACCCCGGAAAGGGATACGGAAACCTTTTGAGAGGCATGCCCTTCTTCACCTTCCAGGCGTTCATGGATTTCAAAAGTGCTTTTCCCTAACAGGAATAAACCACCCACGATCAGGATCAGATCCCGGCCCGAGAACTCATAGGAAAATACACCAAATAACGGGGTAGTTAGCTGTGTTAACCAGGCGATGGAGAACAGCAGCAAAATCCGGGTGAACATGGCCATCAACAGGCCAACCTGACGTCCCATTTTCTGCTGGTGCTCGGGAAGCTTGCCAGCGAGAATTGAAATAAAGATAATATTGTCGATGCCCAGCACAATTTCCAATGAGGTCAGTGTCAAGAGAGCAATCCAGCTTTCAGGTGTAGAAATCCATTCCATGTTGTTATTCCTTTTCTAATTCGGTTCCGTGTTTATTACTTTACTGTAATCAATACGAGTAGGTCTTCTAAAAGTTTCAGATCAGGGCTGCTTTAAATATCTCCAGGGGGTGCACAGCCTTCCGTTCAGTGGTGTGGGCGATTTGCTCCCGGCAGGAAGTGCCAGAAGCGCAAATAATTGTATCCAGCTCAGCTTCCCGGACGCTGGGCGCCAATCCCAGTTCAGCGATATCCAAAGAGAGCTGATAATGTTCTTTTTCATAACCAAAGGCGCCTGCCATGCCGCAGCAGCTTGCCTCAATGAGTTCTACAGAAGTTCCCGGCATATTCGTTAATAGCTGAATAATGCTTTCGGTGCCAAAGTTGGATTTTTGCTGGCAGTGACCGTGATAAAGAATTTTGCGGGGCCGCTGGTCATAATCGAATTGGATTCGGCCCGCTTTAATCTCCTGAAGGAGAAAATCTTCCGCCAGCATTACCTTTTCAGCAACCAGATCTGACTCTGGACCAGGCACAAGATCCCGGTATTCTTTTTTCAGCATACCCATCACACTGGGTTCGCAGCCAATAATCGGAATCCCCTTTTCCACATAAGGGGTTAATAGCGCCAGGTTTTTCCGGGCGAGCTTCTGGGCTTTTTTAAGGTCACCCTTGGAAAATGCGGGTCTTCCGGAATCCACTTTTTCTTTCAGGACGATCAAATCCAGGCCCGCTTTGACACAGATTTCCACCAGCGCTTGCCCGATATGGGGATAATTATATTCCAGGTAGGTATCGTAAAAAAATACTGCCTTTGGTTTGCCTTCCGGTACAGCCAACTGGATTTGTTTTTTATACCAGGTGGTAAACCGTTCTTTGGCAAAGGAAGGCATCTGGCGATCGGGATGTATTCCGATCCATGCTAACAGGCGGGAAAGAGGAGATTGCAAAATTGGATTGATCAGGGCTGAAAAGGGCTGTGCCAGCCTGCTCACCTCAGCGATATTGGCAAAAAACCAGCTCCGGAAAGGCAAACCCCTGGTTTGATAATACTGGTAAAGAAATTCCGCTTTTAACTTGCTCATATCCACTGCGGAGGGGCATTCAGTGGTGCAGGCCTGGCAAGATAGGCACAGATCCAGGGTTTGGTACAGTTCTTTGGCACCCAATCCCGCAGGGCCTAGTTTGCCTGTCATGGCTGCGCGGAGCATGTTGGCCCGCCCCCGGGTGCTGTGCTGTTCATCCCGGGTGGCCTGGAATGAGGGACACATGACCCCGTCCTCAAGCTGGCGGCAGACCCCGGCGCCATTGCACATTTCCACAGCTCGATCAAAACCTTGATCCGATTCAAAATTTAATAAGGTTTGTTCTGGTTTGTACAGGGCCTGATAATCCGGGCCATAACGGAGCAAATCAGCTTGATCCATGGAGGGAGGATGAATAATTTTTCCCGGATTGAGCCGATAATCAGGATCAAATACTTCTTTGACCTCTTGAAATGCTTTTGTGAGTTCTTCCCCGTAAAGCTGCCTGGTAAATTCACCCCGGGCAAATCCTTCTCCGTGTTCTCCGCTGGTGGTGCCGCCAAACTTAAGGACCAGCTCGAGTGATTTTTCTGCCAGCAGCCGCATTTGTTTCAGGCCGGCCGCATTTTTAAGATTAACCTGGGGCCGAATATGTAAACATCCTGCGCTGGCATGGGCGTAAAAAGCGATCGCGCCAATTCCGATTTCAGTGGCAAAATCTTTAATTCCCATGGCATAGGAAGCCAGGTGTTCCACCGGCACAGCTGCATCT
>CAXMRF010000153.1:0-2353 GCA_964195965.1 uncultured Nitrosomonadaceae bacterium | reverse complement strand
TGGACATTGACATGGATAGGAATATCTTCAGAGTTCTTGGTTTTCAGATTGGATTCATATGAATAAGATGCCACATCCGGCAGCTTTGAGAAATCCTGACCAACACCTTCCCAGTCAATTTCATGAATTTCACTGATGGATAGTTCTTTAAGTTCTTTTTCAGAGTATTGACTTGTTTCAAGGGTACGATTATTGGTTTCAATTACATTTCCCTGCAAATCTGTAATGATAATGGGGTCAATACTATTTTCAAATAAGTCATGGTAGCGGCTGTGTGTGATCTCTAAATCTTCATATAGCTGGGCGTTTCGGATGGACGAACCTGCCAAGCTTCCAATGCCAGATAATACCTGGAGAGCATCAGCTTGAAAATGTCCAGCAAGTGGATTCATAGCTTCCAGCACACCGAGGATTTTTCCCGGGATGAAGATCGGTGCTGCAACGATTGCATATGGTGATATCTTGGGGAAGAGTTGATTGGTTTGCGAAAAACGAGGGTCGTCTTTTGTATCCGCGATTATCTCCCCTTCACCGCATTCAGCAACCCAACCGGCAAAACCCTGACCGATCCTGATTTTTCTCCCAACTAATGAAGAGCTGAGGTCGATAGTATCGTGGATGGCGGCCTTATAAACCAGATTGCCTTCTTCGCTATCAATTAACGATAAGGTGACAGCCTCTACCTGGAGAGCTGTCTGGATTTCCTTGAGAATATTGTCCAGAACCGTTTCTAGTCTTAAGGTTGATGACATTGCTGTGGCACTGTTTGCCAGGGCAGTCATAACTCTCGCCCGCCGTTCACTTTCGCTAAATAACTGGGCATTGAGGATCGCGATACCGGCTTGATCAGCGATGGCATGAACCAGCGCCAGGTGGTACTTCTGAAGGTAGTGGGGTTTAGGATGGGCTAATGTGATCACACCCATCAAGTCATTCCGGGCCATGATCGGCACAGCGACCACTGATTTCGCACCGGTTACTTCATCATCTGGTCGTCGAAGCCAACGTTCATCCTGGCTGGTATCTGGAATGTTCACTGCGTCCCGGTTTTCCACTACCCAGCCCGCGAGTCCTTCTTCCAGGGTTGCCTTTAGCTGTTCATTTGTATGGGAAAGAAGCTGGTCATTCACGATCATGGCAGACTCGAGGGGATGGCCATTTTCGTCAAGAACAATAATACTGCCACTGATGGCTCCAATGGTTTTTAAGGACAGAGACAAAACCCGCTCGAGTACAGTGGAAAGATCCAGGGTAGTTGCAATTTCGCGACTGATGCGATAAAGCAGCTCCAGGGATGCTTTTTGAGTTCCTTTTTGTTGATCGTTACCGTTTTTATTTGTTGTCATACCAGGAATCCTGCTAGCATTATTCTAACTCAAATCCTGGAAAAGGTTTTGAGAATTGATCAAAATACCCGTCAAAATCCTCAAAAGCCCCAAAAAAGGCTTTTGAAGATCAAAAAATGTTCACACCTTTATTAAAATAGATTATTTCACTATCCGGGAACGAATATACTCTCAGTTTTGTATGTCAAAAACTTATAACATTACACCTAGAGGGAGCAAAACCAATACTCAGGTCGTATTAGAGGTGGATTTGAATAGGATTGAACACCTAATGGGGAAGAGTTGGGAGCTGAATTAGCAGATCTTCAACAGTAAGTTTGAGGTTAGCATTTTTCTGCAACAAACTGTGTGCTCGCTGAAATAAATTAACAGCCGATTTTGCTTCCTGCAGATTTACAGAGCTGATTATGGCCTTGATCTCCCCTTCGCGATCGATGTTGCGGATGGGAGTGTCTGATTTACCTACTTGCAGAAGAATATCATGCCAAATTGAACTCCAGATGTTAAGCATTTCCTGGACCATTGCTGGATCCTTAACCAGTTGATTTGCATAGGTGAATCTGGCAACGGAGTCACCCTTTAGGATTTCATAGTGCTGGTCTAGAAGAGTGTTTCTCCTCTCGAGAATTTCAGGATCCTGAAAATATGCCAAAGCAAGTTCCGGTTTTCCAGCAGATATGTGAGCCAGGAAATCAGCATGATCTTCAGGGATCTGATACAAATCCTCCAATCCCTGCCTGGTTGTTTGAATAGGTACTGGATTGAGTTTGATCTCCTCGCAGCGGGAAGCGACAGTTTCAAAAAGGGAGTTTGTGGAAACAGCTGTAAGGATCAGGATCACAGACCCGGGTGGTTCTTCTAAAGTTTTTAAGATTGAATTCTGAGAATTTCTGTTCGCTAATTCAAAATCGATCAATAACCCGAACCGTCTGGAGGCTTCATAGGGGGAGAGGGACAAACTCCGGACCATCCCCCTGACCTGGTCGATCTTGATCTGTTTGCTGCCT
>CAXMRF010000152.1:0-2427 GCA_964195965.1 uncultured Nitrosomonadaceae bacterium | reverse complement strand
GTTTCTTCTGCGTAAGTGAGTTCCAGCAAACTTTCACCCACGATATACGCGCCTCCCAAATCAATCTCAAAATCCTGGGACAGGTTGATAAGAGGTGTTGACCCAGTCTCAGCCGGCTGAGAATAGCCTTGGTTGGTGATCGTCACCGTTGTGTCATTAGAGAGCGCCCCGGGTTCAATAATCAATCTAGCCCCGTCAGGATGGATGACTTCTCCACCTTCAGAAGCTACGATCTCGGTGGATACAGCTTGGGATATTAACCCGTCAGCATTTTTATCATCGAGCTGGTTTGTGAGGGAACAAGCAAGAACTACGACCATTAAAACAACAATAATAAGAGATAAATGCCTTTGGCGATTACGCATAAAAGTCCTCCACCAATAAAATTGGATAATATGTGTGCTATAAAATATGGAAATTTTCGTATTCAAACCTAGGTGTAAGCCTTCATCAATAATTAATATCATAGTTCAACTATGTATGATTAGGTACTGAAACCCTGATTATGATAACTATTCTTATCGCAAGCGATTATAAGCTGCTGGGTTAAGGTAAAAATCCAACCCAGCTTTAATTAATCAGGCATGAAATGAATTATATTAGGATCCTACTGTAAGTACGGCGTATCAGTCGTCGATAATAATGCTATCTGCCAGATTATCAACAATAACTGGACTCGCGAAGTAGGAAACCGAAGGTTCAGTACCATATTTATTCGTAATAGTCTGACGCCATTCCTCACTGTAGAGTTGTTCTGCTTCTTCTTGAGATTCCCAGAGGTAGGCACCAACAACAGTGCTGCCATCTTCGGTTACTAGAAAATATTTGCGGATCAGTCCTGGTGTGTCGCGGTAGTTTTGGGCTGCATCAGCAAATAGACTGGTCGCCTTCTCTATAGTAACTGGAGCTGAAAGTTTAATTTGGACAATTGCTGTGATCATGATTTTCTCCTTTTATTATTCAATTATGTAAGTGATAGCTTATGATAAATGGACTTATCTAAAACATATCATTAAAAGGCCACTGCTATTTAGTATCTCCATCGGGTAAAAGTGATTTCAGAGGGAAATTAGGGGGAAAATAGTGAATATCCTGTCAATTGTTTCTATCCCATATGCACGGAATATATACAGAAAGAAGTTATTTATAATAGTTATCTCGAGTCTAATTGTGTGGACGGTGGTGGACAGATCTCGAACCGCCTTCCCCTCGATCTTGAGGTAAAAAGCACCTTTGGAAGTAACATTTTCCCAAAGATATTTTATCCGAATTGGCATCTGACATCCAATCTGGATTAATCTTCTTGTTATTTATATTGATACATGAAATCCCAGGAATTTAGCTCCTAATATCAGCATCTGACGGGATAATCCACGCGAGATCCCTTCACCCATCCAGTACTTTTCAAAGAGGACCTTACCCCAGTGCCACATACGACCAGAACGTGGTAAAGGGACAATAGGGTCTGGTTCAGCATAAAACTCACCGCTAGCAAAGCCCGCTGAACCGCTTCCAGTCTCGATCCAGCAAAAACCCAAACCGTCGAATTCAGTGTTTGCAGTCAGTCCATTGACTTCCATTGATATCCGTTGAGCGACAGTGAGAGCTTGTCCCTCAGCGAATACCCCCGCTTTGGGCAACGGCTTTCCGTTGGTTAGTGTTATTGCGGCAATATCCCCAATCGCATAAACATTCTCCTGGTTGGTCTGTAATGTTAGCTTATTCACCGGGATCCAACCGGAGTCGTTGGAGAGAGGTGATTCCTTCACGGCTTGAGCAGGAACGTGAGGCGGCACACCTGCCAACAGGTCGAAAGAGCATGATCCATGGTTCTCGAAGTGTAGTTCTTTCCGCAGTGGATCAATTTCTTTGGGTTTCAATTGGGGGTTAAATCGGATGCCATTTGATTCCAGCATCCCTACAACTGCCTTCCCCATGGCAGTTCCAGCTACACCCATTGGCAGCAACTCAGGAGTATAGACATCCAATTCACAACGTTCTCGGATGCCACGTTTCCGTAAGTAATCGTCAAGAAGCAACGCTGTCTCATAAGGGGCTGCTGGGCACTTGTAGGGCATTGACGAAACGAGAACGGCCAATCGCCCACCTTCAAATGATTGAAGCGAAGTCCATAAATCAACGGCGCCCTCCAAATCGTACGGGGTTTGAGCCGCCTCGCTAAATCCGGGAAAAGTTTCTGGAGCCAGGGCAGCGCCAAGGGCGACCACAAGATAATCGTAGTCAAGTTTACCGCTGCTCGTTACCACCTGCTGAGAACCGGGATCAATAGCCCGCACTTCCGCTTGCACAATCTCAACTCCCGGGTTTAGTAGTCGGTGCAGGCTTTTTGAAATTTGCCCCGGCCGCCGCCAACCTACCATAACCCAAAGCAATGATGGGGTGAAGAGGTACTCTGTATTTTTTTCA
>CAXMRF010000151.1:0-2433 GCA_964195965.1 uncultured Nitrosomonadaceae bacterium | reverse complement strand
TATGGTAAGATATTCGCGGTTGATTCATTCCAGATAGAGTAACCTGTTTATTGTTTTGGAGGAAATTATGGACCCAATTATTTTTACGATCCCAGGCACTAACTTTTCACTGCATTGGTATGGTGTCATCATGGCCGCCGGTATTATTCTTGCTGGTATGGTTGCCGAGTGGGGCGTCCGTCAGCGCGGGGAAAATGGAGAGCATATCTGGGAGTTGTTAATCTGGGCGGTTCCCTTTGGTATTGTTGGCGCGCGGCTCTGGTATGTGGCCAATGATATGTTGGGAGGCGGCCGGTATTACCTGGATAATCCCCTCAGAATTATTAACCTGCCCGAGGGAGGGCTGCACTTTTATGGTGCTGTTTTATTTGGTGCACTGGGCGCGTTGATTTTTGTTAAAAGGAATAACCTGGATTTTCGGATTTTTCTGGATGCCGCAGCACCAGCCCTGTTAATAGGACAGGCCCTGGTACGGCCGGCCAATTGGATAAACCAGGAACTTTATGGTCATCCAACAAATTTACCCTGGGGTATTTCCATTGAAGCAGCTCACCGGATCGCACCCTGGAAGAATATGTATGAATTCCCATTTGAAACCACGCGGTTTCATCCGGCTTTTGCTTATGAAATGCTCTGGAATTTCCTGGCAGCCGGGATTTTGTTGTGGATTGCCCTGGAATTTAAGAAGAAAATCAAACCCTCTACCATATTTGCCGGCTGGTTGATCCTGGAAGGGGTAGGCCGCGAGATTATCGAATTTTTCCGTCCTGACCAGCCTCTTATTGCCGGTACAGATATCAGCTATTCCCGGGTTGCGGCTGCCATCATGATTGTTGCGGGCATGTTCTGGTTATTGATCAAATATGAAATAATAAAAATTCCGGGCTTAAACCCCGGCCCGGAAGCCTATCAGATTTCTTCGGGGTCCAAGCGAAAAAAATAAACTCTTTGGAGTAAATAAAAAGGAGCAGTCATTGGACTGCTCCTTTTTTTGTTAGAAGATTTGATTTTCTGCCCGATTTTTTTTTTGCCCTGGTGATCGTAATTACTATTCAGGGCAAAAACAGAGTGACAGTGTATCGTTGATTGCTCGATATTCTCCTCCAGCCCTGATGCATTGGTTTTCAGCAAGTTCCGGGGTGCAGACTAGAGGTTTGGGTGTTGCTGTGGGTAGTTGCGGAACCAGAGGAGATTCCCTCACCAAAAGTTTTTCAGGATCAAGCTCTTCGCAATTCTCAACCAAAGCCCCGGATATCCAGCCCGGTTCCCCGGTTATGTTCTTTCCGAAATACCAGGGTGGTCCTCCAGATTCTGATTTGGCCAGAATTTCAAATAGCTCTCCCTTTAAGATGGTGAACAGCTCGGGATGTTGGGTGCTGGCTCCCAGGCGGATAAATGCATTCAGGTCCACAGGGCAGATAAAGCTAAATGGCACAAAAGGTTCCGGCAAGAACTGGTAATCCCAGCCAAAGTTAATGTCTGCGGCATCCTCGCTGGCGGCCAGATCCACATCAACCATTGCCTGCGGGGCATTTCGGACTGGATAGGTCCAATTTCCGGGAATGAATATGGTGTCATTGGGGGCCATGCCGGCATGCACATTCAGGCAATAGATACCTGTCGTTAGTTCCGGCACGGTAAATTCACCGTGAATGTCAGTATAGACTTCGCTAGCCACGGTAGCTCCACCGTAAAAACAGCTGCCGCTGAAGACGGTGATTTTCACACCTTCAATACCGGGTTCTGCAGGATCATAAATGCCGTCCGCGCCGAATCCTCCGCCAGGCAAGGAGATGCATCCGGTAGGTGGTGTTGCCGGCGTGCTGTAAGGTACCGCACATTCATCATGCCAAACTTTTCCGCTGATTGAGGAATTACCCAGGGGAGAAAGCAAATATCGGAAGTTAATATCTTCCAGGACATCCCCCGCTCCAAAAGTCAGGTCAATATATTCCGGATCAAGAGTTTGCTGGAGGGGAGAGGTGTCAAGACAGTAATCCCCTGGTTCGATTTCTAGAATCCTGTAATAACCATCAGGATTGGATAACACCGTTGCTGCAATCACTCCGCCAGGGCAGGGGCCTTCCTTCAATTCCATAATCACACCGGCCACAGATCCTTCACCTGGGTCTCTGGTGTCATTTCTATTGGAATCGATGTAGGTCCAGCCCCGAACGATCCCCTTGAAATACAGGTTTTCAAATGCACCCCGATCACACCAGGGGCCTTGCGGTCGGGTGGTTCCAACCTGGTCATTTGCAATACAGAGGACATGATCACCGCTGTCGATTGCCGGACTGCCCATGCCCAGGGCATGGCTGGGTGCCAAACCTCCATTGGCTGACAGGGGCTCCAGGAAAGGATCTATATCGAGAAGATCATGCGCTCCAATTAAGGCACAGCTGCTGTCACTAACGATATTGAAGTCTAACG
>CAXMRF010000150.1:0-2472 GCA_964195965.1 uncultured Nitrosomonadaceae bacterium | reverse complement strand
CTGGCGATCAAGTGACCATTAATCTTACAGCCCTTGATGTCGCACATGGTATTTATCTTGATGGATACGGTCTAGAACTGAAAGCGGATCCTGGTCAGACAAAGTCTTTCACTTTCACTGCTGACAGGCAGGGCAGTTTCAGATTCCGCTGTTCAATCAGCTGCGGGGCCCTCCATCCTTTTATGATTGGAAAAATCCAAGTAGGCCAGAATATAATACTTCTTCGCGGCGTTGGTTTATCTGCCATTGCTATGATCGCAATAGCGACCAGGAGCAAATTTTGATCAATCGTAATATACTCGCCAATCCTTTAATCAAAAAAGGGTTAACATCCCGTTGGCCTCAGCTGATTGGACGAGGAGCGGCCCTGGCTGTTTTTATCGTCGTGATCATTTCTGGATTATTCGGAACCCCTGTTGGAAATCGAAATCTCAGCATCGTCCTGATCTGGATCGCCTGGTGGGCAGCTTTGATCCTTGTACTGGTGCCATTTTTGGGACGGGGTTGGTGCAGCATTTGTCCGCTTCCTCTGCCCGGCGAATGGATTCAGCAAGGTACTGTCCTGGGCTCTGGAACTGGAAAACCTCGCTTCGGCAAGAACTGGAAATGGCCTAAAAAACTGCGCAATATCTGGCTCCAAAATGGTTCTTTCGCTTTGATGGCCTTGTTCAGTGCTGTCATTCTTACTAAACCTGCTGTTACCGCTTGGCTGCTGTTGGGAATGATCGCTGCGGCGATCACAATGAGTTTGTTGTTTGAGCGCAGAACCTTCTGCCGCTACCTTTGCCCTGTGGGAGGGTTCATCGGTTTATACTCCTTGATATCTCCAGTTGAGCTCAGGATTATCAAACAAGATGTCTGCAGGGACCACCAGATCAAAACCTGTTATACCGGCAATGAAAACGGCTACGGCTGCCCCTGGAATATATATCCAGGAGCCTTGAAGCTTAATACTAATTGCGGAGCCTGTTTTGAATGCCTCCGGGCCTGCCCGCATGACAACATTGCCATAAATATCCGGGGGTTCGGGGCCGACCTCACTAAGCCTGGAGCGGTAAAAATAGACGAGTCATTTAAAGCAATTCTCATGCTGGGTAGTGCAATGGTCTATTCAGCTATCATGCTTGGTCCCTGGGGAGAATTAAAATCTGCCGCATTTTCGATTGGATCCGGGGCATGGTGGATATTTGCAGGTTCATTTTTGGTTATTAATTTCATTATTCTTCCAGCCCTCTTTTATTTAGCTGTGAAAATTACCCAGTCCGGATCTCCCTCAAGTCCACCTTTAAAATATGCTTTCAAAGCTTATTCCGCCTCCTTGATCCCACTCGGATTGGGAGCTTGGGCTGCCTTCAGTCTTTCCTTCATCTTTACAAACGGCTCCTATCTCTGGGGCGTTGTGTCCGATCCTCTGGGTGTTGGTTGGAATATATTAGGGACAGCAGGGGCAATTTGGACACCCTATCTGAGCGGAGTCACACCCACTCTCGAAATGGCTGTTCTGGTGTTAGGCTTATTTGGCGCAGGACAAATCGCGATGCGAATCTCGAGGAAGGACCAGAAACTTGGTCAACCCTGGCCTATCTTATTATTTTGTTTTGGAGTTACGGTTGGTTTATTATGGCTGCTAGTCGGATAAATAAAGAAATCCTGGCCAGGATACTGCTTGGTTTGATCATCCTCGGCATTCCCCTTGGAATCTTGATCTGGGGTCAATTATCAACAGAACCTGGCCTATTGGTGCAGGCTTCAATACCGGAGGATGGTGGTTGGAATCCCGGTACAATCAAAGCAAAAGTCGGTGAACCTTTAAACCTCCAGTTCACCTCCCAGGATGTTGTGCATGGTTTTTCAATCGGAAAACTTGATCTTCCCGAAATTGATGTCCTTCCAGGCGTAATCACAGAAGCCAACCTGGTATTTTCTAAACCTGGCAGATATGTGTATTACTGCACCAGGTGGTGCAGCCCAAACCATTGGCGGATGCGGGGAACGATCATCGTGGAGGGGGAATCCCGAGTTGAGCAGAAACCAGACCCACCGTTGTATGTTGTCATGGGCATTGATATTGACCAGGATAGACAAACGAAGATCATCCCGGAGGTAACACCTTCTCTACAAGCCGGAATGGATATAATGGTTGGAATTTCCACGCAGAAACTAAAGCCCTACCTGGATGTTTCTTATTTGCGAACTCACAGCCCAGCAGAGGTCTGGCTATCTCTTAGAGAAGAGGATTTTTCTGATGATCTGAGCGATCAAGATATCTGGAATTTAGTGGCTGCCTTGTGGAATTTAAACGTAACACCCGAGAGTTCCCTGGCTGGCCAGCAGCTTTATGATCAGAATTGTGCGGCCTGTCATGGTGCGGATGGTAAGGGTGACGGGGTTTTTGCCCAGAAATATTCTCCAGGAGAAGTTGGTTCCAGTGATCTTTTGCAAGAAATTACATCACCAGCTGATTTTACTCTC
>CAXMRF010000149.1:0-2617 GCA_964195965.1 uncultured Nitrosomonadaceae bacterium | reverse complement strand
GTTCGGGGGTTTGGGCCACAGTTTGTTTTAACGCCATTCCTACTTCATAATCGGCAAATAGAACCGGCCCTTTTTTGCGGATGTTATTCTTAACCATCGTACGCATCAGTTCGGGTCCATCAAGCTCAGCTCCGATTTCCTCAGCAAGTTCCTTGATCCCCTTGCCTTCCTTGATCCCCTGGATTATGTTTTTCGCTTTGGAAGGATCCAGTTCGGTGAATACAGTCCCATTGATGAGTGCAGCTGGCTCCTGGTCATTCATTCCGATATCGGCAGTATCCCAGAGTCCGATCAGACCATCATCAGTGACATTGTTGAAGGAAATCCCCAGTTCGTTCTCAAAAGCGCTGGCAACATCAGCACGTCCATGCGTCCAGGCCACTGCGCTGTCATTGAGATAGATCGCAAATTTTCCAGCCGATTCCAGGGAAAAGAAATGATAAAAAGTGATGGTTTGCTCAACATCAACCTTAGAAAGATCAAGCTGATCAGCAATGATCGTAACAGCCTCTCCAGGGATATGATGATACGTATCCTGGATATCAAGCAAGATATCCATCAACCTGCCTCTGTCATTGCCATATTTCTTAAGAATGCTTTGTATTTTTTCTTTCATAAATAAACACCTTTTCGTGAGATTGAACCCTGGCAATTAATTTCTATTCTATTTTCAGCACATTATTAGATTTCTTTTTAACATGCACACATTCACAAAAGATTGAGAATATTTTCACATACCTGATTATTATATAATCAATTGATTGTTTTTGCATTTATTTCGGGTGAAAAATTCAGCAGTTAGAAGGTCAAAGTGACTTTAAGCATGAAAGAAATGTTATTAATCTCTTTAAAAACCCGTACTTTGAATGAATTAGAACTGATCTTCAACCCATTAATCTACCGCTGGTACAAACGTCCAAATTTTCCTATCGATAAGGTTTGTATGTTAATAAAATAAAACCTAGTCCTGCCAGGTAAATCAATCGGTCGAATTATTCCATTTAAATAGGAAAAACCCTGGCTTTTCGTGAAAAGAACCCAGGGTTTTTCTACGTTGTACTTTCTGAAAACAGGTTGTCTTAAGATGTCAAAAGCATCATGATTCCATAAGGAATCAAAGCCAATAATCCCAGGATGGGATGACCTCTGCGAGTGGAATTGCGAGAATCCCAGCTGAAAAGATAGATCGCCAGAGCAAATGCAAATATTCCTCCGGCAAATAAAGTGGCGACTGAACCCCAGGGTGAAAAATCATATGCACCGCCCATCGCCAATCCAGTAATTGCGTTCATTGCCTGGGTAGACGGCAGAATTTGGGCCACTTTCTGGGCCGCGTCGGGCAGCAAGCTAAATGGAAGCATTAATCCACCAAGCAGCATGGAAGGCACAAAAATAAGCTGAGACCAGAGAATGGTCATCCGGGATGATTGTGAGACTATCCCAATTAAAATACTCAGTCCTGTACAGGCAGCCGCGGCAGCAAAAAAGACCAGGATAAAATTCACCCAATTTACTGGCAGCGGGGCATCAAATAATAAAGGCGCTGTAAGGGTGATTATTGAGGAAACGATCACCATGTGAAAGATGGTTGTTATTGCAGGGATTAATAAAATAGACAGAGAAGGCACGCCATTGATCTTATAACTTCGGAAAACACCATTTTCCCTGGCATTTACAAGCGGATCTGGAATTCCCAGCAAAGTTGCCGATAAAATACCAAAAATGACCATCGCCGGTATAAGATTTTCCAGGAATAAGGGATTGATATCAACCATGACAAATCCCATCATTAAATAAAAACCCAGTGGAAAGAGGTAGTTTAACAATAATAGATTTTTGTTGCGGATGCCTTTTATAAATTCAAAAGAGAAGTGCTGCAGGAAGGCTTTCATTGGATTACTCCGTTGGTGGTAATTTCGAGGAAGCGATCCTCCAGAGAGGGACGCTCTACACGAAGATCAATCAAAGTATCATTTTTTTCTTCGATATAAGCAATTATCGCAGACAAGGTGGGTCCGATATCCTTACTGAAGAAAATTTGATAATCATCCAATGATCTCGACTGAGTTACAGCTGGGAAAAAATTATCCGAGAGCGGTAATTCAGAGGATTGAGCGCGCACTGAAATTTTTGTTAAACCTGCGCCGGCAGCTGTGATTTCAATCGGTGTTCCTATTTTATTTATTTTCCCATTCAGTAGAATAGCAACCCGGTCTGACATTTGTTCTGCTTCTGCCATATCATGGGTTGCCAGGATTATCGTCGTGCCTGATTTTTGCAAGTCACGCATCAGCTCATGCAGAACTGATCGAGTAGCCACATCCAAACCCGCAGTCGGTTCATCCAAAAATAACACCTTGGGAGTATGCATGATTGCCAGAGCCAGGGCCAATCGCCGCTGTTGCCCTGTTGATAACTCAAAGAATTGAGAATCCTTTTTCTCTTCCAGCCCTAACCTTTCAAGCAGTTCCAGGCGGGGTTCAACCGCATGATAGGCGCTAAAAAGTTTAACCGCCTCAACAGGAGTAATACTCTCTGGCATTGATGCGGATTGCAATTGAACTCCGATTAGATTCTTTAATTTATGGAATTCGGAACTGGGTTCCAACCCGGCTAC
>CAXMRF010000148.1:0-2622 GCA_964195965.1 uncultured Nitrosomonadaceae bacterium | reverse complement strand
ATGCGGCAGGCTGGGATAATCGCATCCAAAGTGTTGTCACCGTCGGGGCGATCTCACATCCAGTGGCCGTGATGCATCATGAATTCCATAAACGGCACATACCTAATTTCATGTCGGAGATCATCCTTTTTTATATGCGTATACGTTTCAGATTGGATTTTGACAAAATAGCCCCTGTAAAGAACATCACCCAGGTAAACGCTGCGATTTTTTTAATCCACGGCGATAATGATGAAACTGTCCCGCTTGCCCAGGGGCAGGCGCTCGCTGAAGCTGGCAACCCCTCTCAAACCCGATTATGGGTCGTACCTGAAAAGGGGCACAGCAATTGCCACAACCATCCTCAATTTTGGGAAAAAGTGGAGGCGTTTTTACAGGAAACATTGTCCATCGAGAAAAATAAATAAATCCCCTTTTTCCAAGTTAATACGATTGCATCATTCAGTGTTTTATCTCTTAATTTCTCATTAAATGCACTATTTTGCTGTATATCCTGGAGCTCCTGACCCAATCAAGAGCTCCAGGATATTGTATTTGGTCAGCAAAAAATGCCCATTTGTGCCACCATATCCCAGTCAAAATACCTTACTTAGTCCGCCTTCCAGGCTGGCTCAAATCATGTTTGCCTGGGATCTTTCTGGATTTAATCATCTCGATTCAGATTCGTTTCGCTCTATTGTTCGGGTAAGAAATATAAATATCAACATCTCTGAATAGTTACCAGGGCTTAATAGTTAATTGGAAACTCGATTATTACCGGCAAGCAAATCACTCAGGGACGAACAAAATCCCGTTTTGAAAAGCAGCCAATAAAAAGAAAGTGGAATCCCTGGTGAAGTAATTACGGACACACCTGAACGGGCCCAGAGGCATGTCCGCAGAAATTTTATTGAATAATTAATCGTATTGGAGGTTTATTATGCAAAAAATGATTGGAAAGATGGCAAAGATGTATCCTTTGATGATCGCCATGGGTTTTATGATCGTCATCATCGCCTTTGGCATCGGATATGTTAATTCTCAAAATGCGGCAGTTTACTTTTCCACACCCAAAATCGAACGCGAGACCACAATGATGGCTCAGCGGGCTGTGATTGAAAGTGTGGGTCTTTGGATGCCGACATTTAAGTTCTTAGGGATCGGTTTAATTCTGGGCGGAATTGTCATGGCGCTCCGGATCATAATTGATCGGCTAAAAGGTGCCGGAGAAGAAGTACTCTCCAACCTGCCAGCTGACAAACGGCTCCAATTACCTGCTCCACCCCGTTACGCCACCCTGATGCCCATGGTAATGATGGTGGGCGAGATGATCTTTATCGCAGCTTTAGGGGTAGGTATCTGGTTATCCGGGATCGCTCGCACTGTTTTCGCCAACCCTCTGCCTGTGATTGACGCAGCTGGACCTGGTTCTGCTCTCCTTAATGGTGTGCAAACCATTCATGCTGTAGAGGGCTGGTTAGTACCTTTTAAATTCTTTGGAATCGCAACGGAATTCCTGGCCATAACAATGGGCCTGGCAACGATTATCTTTATTCTCAGTTCCCAAACTGATATGCTGGGACGAATACTCAATCCCGCAAAAAACTAAAGGAGAATTATTCATGAATAATATTAAACCCCCCGCTCCTGCCTGGCAATTGAAGGTTTTCCCCATCTTCACCATCCTGGGTTGGGTATTGATCAGCACAGCTTTAATTGTGGGGCTTTTTGTGCTCACCCCCACCACAATCGATTACCTGAGTGGCAATGGCAAAACAGCACGTGACGCTGCCGAATTGGGAGCTCCACTGCTGGCTCAATTAAAAACAATCACCGCAGTCCCTCGCTGGCTTGAACCCCTGGCTTTCCTGGGCGTCGCCTCCTTCATGGTTGGCATCGCGCTGGAATTCTCCAGCATTCCAGCAATACTTAAAAATCGCGGTGAAGTTATGAAGGTCTGTTTCCCGCTTCTGCGTGACAATGGAGGTAATAATGCAAGCTAATAAAACACCTTTTCCTTATAGTATGGTTGAGAAAATGATGCCCGGTTTTGGCCGGGTTGCAGTGATGGGCTGGATGATTGTACTGATCGCTGTCCTGGTCGGGATTTTCATTCTCGGTCCTGCGCAAACTACATTCTTTTCGGATGCCAAGGCAGTTCGTGAAGGAGCTGCTGCTGGCAGCGCATTTGTCCAGGCTAACGTAAGCCGTCATGTTGTGGAAGCCTGGGTACCGCAGTTCAAGTTCTTCGGCCTTGGCCTGGGTTTGATGGCCATTGTGATGGCCCTGGGTATGATTGCTCAGAAACTACGTGAAATGGGCATGGTAATAACCAATCATATGCCCGCTGATTTACGGGCTTCCGTACCAGCACCGCCCAAGACTGTGCGGGTTTTCCAGCTCAGTACGCTGATGGGTGTGATGATCCTGATGGTCACCCTGGTCATCGGTATTGTTCTGGCAGCAGGAGTCGTTCCCTCGTACTGGAATAATTCGATTGCTTCTCAATTGAATTCCGCCGTTGTGGGTTCTGCCCTGCTCACTCAGTTAGGTGTGGCTGGCAGCTTTGCAGTCTGGTTAAACCCCCTGCGGTTGTTCGGGATGGCATTCCTGTTCACCGGCATCACCCTGGCACTCACCGTA
>CAXMRF010000147.1:0-2728 GCA_964195965.1 uncultured Nitrosomonadaceae bacterium | reverse complement strand
TACTAAGAGAGGGAATTTTCAAGACCAGAAAGATTGGACATCTCTGGTTGATTGAACAATCTGATTTTAGTAATTATCTTCAGGAAGCCAAGAAAACATCTGACAAACGATTTGGACCACAGTAGGGTTGAAGTCAGTCCAGAATGATCGTTGATCAAGAGCGACTGACTCTTAATCAATTGTGGGAGAATCCATCTTTTACAGGGAGTTGCACACCGTCCATTGTGACAAGTTCCACCCCACTGCACCCAAACTGCAGCTGAAACATCAATTCTCCTGGGCATAGCTTTTGAATATATTTACCTTGAGCTACCTTGAATTCTCTCTTACAAGATCCAAGAACCTCTTACAATTCTCCACAAGCGTTCCACCGCGCTGTAAGTTGCCTCCAATCAATAAAACCATGTCATTCCCAAAAAAATCTATCATTTCTGGCACTCGATCTACACGCATTCCACCAGCGGGAACGGGGAGCACAGGACTTAGTTGTCCAAGATCATCAGAGCAACCATTTATAATCTCTTGACACTCATCAACGCTGAAAGAGAAACGTCCGCCAAAAACTGGAAAAACAACCATGTCTGCGCCTGCCAAACGCGGGAGAGTGCCATAAAGAAAATAGTGGCTGAACCCATGATTCTTGGAACTGGTGAAACTACCTAACATTGCTGGGTGGCTCATGATTGGAAACCTAAGATCATCATTATCGGCTAAAGCTCGTAAAACATCAAATCCAAGTAAACCAGGTGAAACCAATAGGCCACCTGCACCATTCTGTTTTGCATATTCTGCCTTCTCAAAAATGTCCATGGTTGGGCCTGGAATGTTAGGCAAATAGATTGATTTTTTTCCTGTAATTTGATTAGCTTTAAAAACAGCTTCGGAGCATTTAGCGACGCGTTCCTCAAAAGGCGAAAAAGACTGGTTTGCAAATCCGTGGTCATCTTTAATGATATCTATGCCTCCGAGAGCATAATCATAAACAATATTAGCCAATTCTTCAGTGGAAAGTCCCATTGGTTTCAATGCAGAGCACAATAGCGGTCGATCTGAAACGTTTAGAAGCTTTCGTAACCCTTCACGGCCAAAACGAGGTCCTCGAAACGCCTTTAGCAAACTCTCAGGTAAATTAACAGAAACAACTTTTATCCCAGTCTGAATACTCGTATTTCCGAATAACACATTCAGTAATTGTATGATTTCAAATCCTGTAACTTCCACTGCAAAACTGATCTCAGCCTGATAAAGGTCCTCGTTGATCTTTTGCAGATTTTTTAGCTGCCCAATAACGTGTCTCTTGATCTCTTCAGATGTTACTAAGTCAGCAGGAAATTCAATAGTTTGCTCGATGCATATACCTTCGGCTTTTGTTTGTGCAACGGCTTCATTTCCTGTGATATCGTATACAACCGTAAACCGATCGCCTGAATAACTGTAATGATGAGACATAAAATAATCTCCTATGTGATATCGCTATACGATTAATATAAACCAATAGCGGCCAAATTTTCTTTAAATGGCGGATAAACAACACCTTTTTCTGTAATCAGCGCAGTAATATATTTTGCTGGTGTAACATCAAATGCAGGATTCCCTACAGGGGTACCATCTGGAGTAATTTACCAGGTGCCAACATGGGTTATCTCTTGAGCAGACTCTCTGAGAAAAACCTTCTGCAGACCATTATAGACCAATGCCACAGATAAAGGGAATAGGATATCATTCCAATCAAAACCATTGGTTTTATACTGAGAATATGCCCAACCAGAGTCGTGCCATTGCTCCAACAGCCATGAATACCTCGCCGCTAATAGAGTCACCAAATGCTGGATATCGATTTATCCGAGCTGGGTGAAAACTTCAAACAGACGCTCCTGACGAGGGTCAAAGTTAGACATCTGAACCTTGGTTATCCTGGAAAACAGGTACAATTGTCATGATATTGGAAATTGAAATCCGTCTATTATTAATTTGATGCCTGTCTGACGACTATCAACTAATCCTAAAAATAATAACTTGGAAAGGCAATTTACATGAATTCCGAAAAAGTTCTCCCCATTTTAAAAGTCAAAGCTTCTGATCTAAATTCATCAGCACTTGTAGTCGGCGATCCACAGCGTGCTGCTGCAGCAGCAGAATACCTTGACGATGTAAAAGAAATAGGATATTTCCGCGAGTATCGGACTTTTACAGGAATCTATTCTGGTGTGCCAATTACGATTGCCTCACATGGGGTGGGGGCTTCAGGAGCCAGCGTGTGCTTTGAAGAACTTATTCAGGGTGGTGTTACCACGATTATCCGCGCAGGAACTTGCGGAGCGATGGTGGCAGGTATCAAGGATGGCGAAATGATTATTGGAACAGGCGCCATTCGTGATGATGGGGCTTCGGATAAGCTGGTGCCGATGGACTTCCCCGCAATCGCGGACCGGCATGTCGTCGCTGCGCTTGAGGCAGCAACTGCTGAAAGATCCAGCTCGCCGGTTTATGCAGGCATCATCCTTACCCAGGGCTATTTCTATGACGGCCTCCTCCCTTCATCGGTCAGTTTTTGGTTGAAGCACAATTTGAATGTTTTAGCGGTCGAGATGGAATTCGCTACATTATTGATCATCGCCAGTATGCGCGGCGTACGTGCTGGGGGGATTTTTACCTCAGATGGCAATATGACTGAGGAATCGGATCCCAAGACCTACGATCCCCACCGTACTGTCGTAAAGCAGGGCAC
>CAXMRF010000146.1:0-2735 GCA_964195965.1 uncultured Nitrosomonadaceae bacterium | reverse complement strand
AAATTCTCGCAGTTCCTTCAGCTACCCGGCTATTCTAAAACCAGCAGGTTTTCTTTCCGCTCAACATGGTCGTTTACATTTGTTTGTATCCGGGTGATTTCTCCAGCTCTAGGGGCAGTAAGCTCATTCTGCATTTTCATTGATTCCAGGATAACAAGCACATCCCCCTTTTCAACCTGATCCCCAACTTTTACAGGAATATCAATAACCAGACCAGGCATAGGAGACTGCAGGATAAACTTTCCTTTTTCCAGAGTGGTTTTTCCCGATGCCAACCGAAGGCGTCTTTCTCTTTCGTCTTCTACCTGCACATTAAATCGTCTGCCCTGGAGGAGGATTTCCCACCCCCATTCTCTTGGAATGTGTGGGGTTCATAAGATTTACCATCGACAAGCAAAGAGCATGAGGAGTGCTGTTTTAAGGTTTCAAAATCGATTTCATGGGGAGTCCCATTGATAATCACTCTTGATTCAGAGAGGATCTCGATTTGATATTCTTTTCCTTCTATCTCTGCAAAATAGATATCACTGGCCATATTAATCTTTTGTGCTCTCCCATCTGCTTACCCATTTCCAGTTGCTGGTATCCCGTTTGCCTCGCTGCATAACTACGGCTGATTGTTGGGTATGTTTATGAGTAGCGAGCACTGCTGACAAAGCGGCAATTTCAGGCAAGGATTTATCTTCTTTCACTCCCTGCATAAGCATCTTCCCATCCTGAACGAATTGTGTGTCAAATTCTCCTGCCAGGAAGGCAGGGTTTTCAAGCAGAGCTTGATGGAAGGGGATATTGGTCCGGATGCCAAGTACCCTGTATTCCTCGAGTGCTCTTTTCATCCTGGTAATCGTGTCTTTCCGGGTTTCCTCATGAATAATTAATTTGGAGATCATAGCATCGTAGTAGGGGGATATTTCATAGCCTGCATAAACCCCGGTATCAATCCTTATGCCCGGGCCGGCCGGAAGCAGAGACTGGGTGATAACTCCCGTAGATGGTAAAAACCCTCTGAAGGGATCCTCGGCATTGATTCGGCATTCCATAGCCCAACCCTTAAAGGTTATGTCTTCTTGTTTTAGTTTGAGTGGCTGCCCCGCAGCAATCAGTATTTGTTCTTTGACAATGTCAATCCCGGTGACAGCTTCGGTGACCGGGTGTTCCACCTGGAGGCGGGTATTCATTTCCAGGAAATAATAATTCTTCTCTGTATCCACCAAAAATTCAATGGTGCCGGCATTGATGTAGTCCACTGCCTTGGCAGCCTGGACAGCTACCGCTCCCATTTTGTCTCGCAGGGTTTGATCATCGCCGATAAAGGGAGACGGAGCTTCCTCGAGAAGTTTCTGATGCCGGCGTTGAATAGAGCATTCCCGTTCTCCCAGATGGATCACATTCCCATGCTGGTCCGCCAGAATTTGAAACTCAATGTGCCTGGCGCCCTGGATCAGTTTCTCAAGGTAGATATTTCCATCTCCAAAAGAGGATTCTGCTTCACGCCGGGAAGCTGTCAATAATCCTGCCATTTCGTCCAGGTTGAGAACTTCACGCATACCCTTCCCGCCGCCCCCCGCAGAAGGTTTAATCAATAATGGAAAGCCAATTTTTGAAGCAATCTTCAGCAGGGCCTTGTCATCTAGATCTCCCTGGCCTTCTGTACCCGGAACAATGGGTACGCCAGCTTTGGCTACCGTGCTGCGGGCAACCTGTTTATCCCCCATGGCAGCGATAGATGACGGCTTAGGCCCGATAAAGCTGATTCCCTGGTCCAGGCAAGCCTGAGAAAAATCAGCTCTCTCTGCCAGAAATCCATAACCGGGGTGGATGGCATCCGCACCACAAAGTTTGGCAATTTCCAGGATTTTGTCACTTCGTAAATAGGACTCACTGGCTTTTGAAGGGCCCAGGTGATAGGCTTCATTTGCATAGCGGACATGCAGGCTTTGACGGTCCGCATCAGAGTAGACTGCCACAGTTGGAATGTCCAACTCCCGGCAGCTCCGAATAATCCGGACAGCTATTTCACCCCTGTTTGCAATTAAAATCTTTTTGAACATTAGTTTTTAAGAATCACCTGTTTATAAAGGAATATTCCCGTGTTTTTTACCGGGATTTTTTTCGCGTTTATTGCTTAACATCTCCAGAGCGTTGATTAACCGCGCCCGGGTGGTGCTGGGTTCGATAACATCATCAATATAACCCCGGGAAGCCGCTATGTAGGGGTTGGCAAATTTACCGCGGTATTCCTCGACCAATTCAGCCCGTTTCTTTTCTGGATTTTTAGCTGCGGCAAGCTCTTTCCGGAAAATAATATTAACTGCGCCTTCCGGTCCCATAACTGCTATCTCGGCGCTGGGCCAGGCCAGGTTAATATCTCCCCGGATGTGTTTGCTGCTCATCACGTCATAAGCGCCGCCATAGGCTTTTCGGGTGATCAGGGTGATTTTTGGAACCGTTGCTTCTGAGAAGGCATATAAAAGTTTTGCCCCGGAACGGATAATTCCAGCGTGTTCCTGATCAATGCCGGGTAGGAAACCAGGCACATCTACAAAAGTTAACAAGGGGATATTAAATGAATCGCAAAAACGGACAAATCGCCCTGCCTTTTCTGATGAGTCGATATCAAGCACTCCAGCCAGATAGGCGGGCTGGTTGGCGACAATACCGACGCTGTGCCCGCCCAGGCGCGCGAATCCCACCACAATATTGCGGGCAAATCCCTCCTGGACTTCATAAAATTC
>CAXMRF010000145.1:0-2793 GCA_964195965.1 uncultured Nitrosomonadaceae bacterium | reverse complement strand
AGCCAGCATAATAAATCCTCCTGCCAGTCCTGCGATGATCAATAATAAGCTTAGAGATAAAAGCCTTCTTTTGATCCCTGTGTTTATTTGGTAAACGGGGAAAATCAGCTTTTTTAAATCAAAAATAGGTTCAAAAAGGTAGATTTTGATTATACACCCCACTCAATGGGCCGGGGGGTTACTAATTTCCTATTCTCGCTGGTACCTTGTCAATAAGAAAAGGGCATCCGCCTGGGGGGGATGCCCTTTTATCAAATCAAGAATTGGTTTAGAGGTCCGCTGCTTCGGGGGGGGGGAAGATCAGGAAAACCACGTTGAGCAGAATGCCCAGGACAGCAGCCGTTGCGATGGCCGGTAAACCGCTGGGGAAAATTCCCTGCAGGACCGGGATGGGAAGGAATCCACCCGGAAAACCGATATTGCCGCCGATGCCAAGAACCATGATCACTGCGCCTACTGCCAGGTTGCGGGGGTTAAACAGGCTGACTTTGTTTTCCACCATCAGCGCGATACCCTGCATGCCGATCACACCGAACAGGTAAATTGCCAAACCACCCGTAACTGCCAGGGGAACAGAGGCAACCAGCTGTTCCAGCTTGCCGATGAATCCCAGAAGCATGGAAATGCCGCCGGCCATGATCAATACCGGTCCAGAGTAGTTAAGGGTAATGGCCATCAACGAGTTGTTCTCGCCGTAGTTAGTCCCTGCGGTAGATCCAAACATACCGTTGATGAAGTCTCCAATGCCATCCAGGATCAGGTTAAAACCGATATGCTCATCCAGATGATAGGGTTCTTCGCCGACTTTTTCGGCATAGCGGTCAACATAAAGACTGATCTGGTACAGGTGAGCAGTAGATTCTGGTATGGTGGCAATGGCCATGATGCTGATGCTGAAAATTGCCGTGACGACCATGGCTCCGGAGAAGGTTGGGAAGGTGAAATGTGGCACAACAAACCAGCTGGCAGCTGCAACGCCAGAGAAATCTACTTGGCCCAATGCAAGGGAGACCAGGTATCCAGAGATTGCACCCAGCAGGATGGGGATCATACCTAAAAATCCTTTCCCGCGCAGATATACAGAAAACAGGATAGTGACAACCAGGCTGATAATGGCTACCAGCCAGTTTGCGGCAGCCATATCCAGAGCTGCAAATCCAAGGCCAAAACCGATGATGCATGCTACGGAGCCCGTGACGACCGGGGGCAGGACTTTATCAATAGCATCTTTACCAACAGCTTTAATGATAAAGCCGATGATGATGTTGAGAACACCAGTGACAAGAATACCGGCCTGCATCAGGCTGATCAGTTCGTCGCTTGCGGGAACGCCCCACTGCGCGCCAGTAATTGCCAGGTAGGCAGTCAGATAACTGAAGCTTGATCCATAGAACAGGGGGATGAATTTTCCGATCCGCCATTTTGACAGGACCAAAGCCACAATTGTTGCCATGCCAGCAACAAATAATACAGTTGAGAGATGGAAACCGGTCAACAAGGCACAAAATGCCGTTGCCGGGAACATGGTCAGCACATGCTGAAACCCTAAGATGATCATTTTCCCAATTGGAGGAACTTCATTGGGAAGATAACCTGGTATTTTTCGTTCCGCTATTGCCATTTATTCTCTCCTTATTTAATGGATCTTTGCTCATTTATCAAGATAAATACTGGTCGAGATTTTCCAGGATATTCCACCACCTCCTTTTCCCAGGTATTTTTCCATTATTTCCCACCTATTATATTTAACCCGGCTATTGATAATTAGTAATGCTTGCTCAAGATGAAAATTCTACGCCATCCGATTATTATAAAAAAAAAGAGCCACAATAGTGGCTCTTACCCCTTCTCAATAATAGAAAATGCCCGAATGAGCGCTAGCGCTCCTGGGCATCTTTGAATATGTGTTCTTCGTTTCTTGTTTTTCATTGCATTCTTTATTCTAACTAAACCTAAGAATTTGTCAATATCAGATTTGATAAAACGTCAGGCAATCAGGGACCAGTTATTCTTTTACGGTATTTAGGGGTGCGTGAACAGCAGGGTCAAACCGACACAAAATCACTTCCCGTCTTTCTGTTTTCCCTTGAGCGCTGAAAAGATTCCGCCTACCATGTCCTTCGCAATGGTAGCAGCGTAATCTTTCTCTGAGGCTCCCTGGTATTCAACTTCCCGATCATCTAACTCAGCTGCGGTCTTCTCTGCCAATATCCGGTCCAAGGTTTCAAAGGCCTGGTTGATTATGCTTTTAGCAACTGTGTCGATCAGGCGCTGTCCTACAGCAACCAGCTTGCCCCCAATTTGCACTTCTCCGGTATAACCCATCAAAGTTTGATTCGCTCCCTGATTTGTAAGAATGACATCCCCGACACCTTTCAGAAAACCCGGTTTTCCACGACCATCAACGGACATAGTATAGCTGTTGGGATGGTCCTCGTTGGAAATCACCCGCTGGCCGGAAAATTCTCCAGATACTGGTCCTACCCGAACATTCATGACAGCTTCGTAAGTATTCTCTCCAACCAGCTCCATTTTTTTTGTTCCCGGGAGCGCGGCAGCCATCACCTCGGTATCTCGAAATAAGTCCCAGGCTTGCTGCTGGGTGCCGTTAAACAGGTGTTCTCCTTCAACTTTCATCTTTAGTCCTCCTGCTTGTGAAGCAGCTCATATAGACGGTTAGGGCTGAGCGGGGTTTCGGTTATTTCCAGATCATATTCCGGCAAGGCATTCTCCAGCGCCTGTGCAAAAGCAGCCGGCACCGGGATCGCACCGGCCTCACCTACTCCCTTGGTT
>CAXMRF010000144.1:0-2822 GCA_964195965.1 uncultured Nitrosomonadaceae bacterium | reverse complement strand
TGAAACTGTAGTCAACCTCTCTATAGTTCAAACATTAGCCCGATCAATCAATACCCAGCTTACCGTGATGTTTACTCTGCTTTCCCTGTTTTTCTTTGGAGGAAGCACTATCCGTCATTTTGTATTGATCCTGATCATCGGTGTTTTTTCTGGTACATACTCTTCCATTTTTAATGCCTCACCGATCCTGGTGGTATGGGAAAACAAAGAGTGGGAAACCTGGTTTAGAAGGAAACCTGCTTAGTGATTTAAGAATCCTAACAAACGAAAAAGACCCTGGAAAAATACATCTTCCGGGGTCTTTTTCCATTTAAGCAATTAAAAGGATTTAAAACTTTCTCTTACGAATTTTCTGACCTGAAAAAGAAACCATTTTTATAGATTTACTTATCCGCTGGTTCTTCTATTGGTGTTATCTTAACTGCGCTCACCTTGGTTTCTGGAATTTTTGCTATGGGGTCCAAAGCAGGATTAGTGATCTCGTTCGTCGGGGTTTCCACAAAGTGGAAAGTCATTGATACCAATCCCGGCTGACAGATCTCCGTCACCTGAGCTCTGGCTTTAACTGTTCCTCGTCGGGAAGAGATTTCCACCCATTGACCATCCTCAACTCCAAACTGCTCTGCATCAGTCGGATGCATCTTGATCAATTCCTCACTATCCAATTCATCCAACCCTTCTGCTCGGCGGGTCATAACAGAATGGAAATGATACAAACTGCGATCGGTGGTCAGAATCAGCGGATAAGTCTTATCAGCTATTTCAGCAGATGGTTTGTATGCCAGGGGCACGAATTTTCCCTTTCCCCGGGAGAATTTTCCTTTATGCAGGTATTGGGTCCCTGGGTCTTTTACATCCTTACAGGGCCATTGCAACCCTTTCTCTTCAATTCTTTTATAGGTAATGCCACCATAAATGGGGGTAACTTGGTTGATCTCATCCATAATCTCTGAGGGGTTGGAAAAATCAAAACCGCTCTCTCCCATCGCCTGGGCAATTGCGGCCGTGATCTGCCAATCTGGTTTCGACTCTCCCAGGGGAGGAATTACCTGACGTACGCGCTGGACACGGCGTTCCGTGTTTGTAAAAGTACCATCTTTTTCTGCAAAAGAAGCCGCCGGGAGGACCACATCAGCGTACTGTCCGCTCTCGGTCAGGAAGATATCCTGGCTGACCAAGAAATCCAGCTCTTCAAGGGCTTTGCGGGCGTGTTTGGCATTGGCTTCAGTCAAAACTGGGTTTTCTCCAACCATATACATCGCTTTAATGTCCCCGGTAAGGATGGAATCGAAAATCTCTGTGTGGGTCAATCCCGCAACTCCGGAGAGCTTTCTGTCCCAGGCTTTTTCAAACTTCTCCTGGTTGTTTTTATCATCGACACGCTGATATCCGGGGTAAACATTGGGAAGGCCTCCCAAATCACAAGCACCCTGAACGTTATTCTGTCCCCTGAGCGGATTAACCCCAGTGGATGGTTTCCCAACGGATCCGGTAAGCATAGCCAGATTGGCTACAGCCATAACATTATCTGTACCGTGGCTGTGCTGGGTTATCCCCATAGCGTAAAATATCGAGGCTGGTTTTTTAGTGGCATAAACCCTCGAAACCATCGCAATTTGTTCCCAGGGCACACCCGTGATTTCTTCAACAAATTCAGGTGTGAATTCCTCCAAGGAATCTTCAAATACCGCAAAATCTTCTGTGTTTTTTTCAATGAACTTTTTGTCGTGCAGCTCATTCTCAATAATATAACGGCACATTCCCATTAGAAAGGCAGTATCTGAGCCGGGTTTAGGTTGGACAAAATAATCTGCCGCTTTGACTAGATCAATTTCCTTTGGATTAACAACGATCAGGGTTGCCCCATTTTGAGAAGCTCGTCTCATCCGGTGACCTATCACGGGGTGAGCAGCGGTCGTATTGGAACCAATCACAAATATCGTGCCCGCATTATCAATTTCTTCGATGGAGTTAGTCATTGCGCCAGAGCCAAAAGTTGTGACCAGACCGGCCACAGTAGGAGAGTGTCAAAGCCTGGCGCAGTGGTCAATTGTATTTGTTCCCATTACCGCCCTGGTAAATTTTTGAACCAGGTAATTATCTTCATTGGTGCATTTTGCTGAAGTAAGTGCAGCAAATTTATTTCCTTTGCTTTTCTTGAATTTGCTTGCAATCAATTCCAGAGCTTCGTCCCAGGATGCTTCTACAAACTCACCGTCTTTCTTAATCAAGGGAGAAGTCAAGCGATCAGGGTGATTCACGAATTTAAAACCATAGCGTCCCTTGACACAGAGACTGCCCTGATTTGCAGGGGCTTCCCGGTCTGCCCGGGCACTGACAATCCGGTCTCCTCTCACGCCAAAGTAAATTCCACAACCCACTCCACAATAGGCGCAAGTTGTTTGTACTTCCCTGGCTACCATTCGAGGTTGTTTTGGAACCAGGGCGCCCACCGGGCATCGTGCAACACATTCACCACAGGATTCACATATGGAATCCACAAATCCCTTATCTCCAAAAGTGCCCACTACGGTTTTAAATCCCCGATTAATATATCCAAGCGCGCCCAGTCCAACGATTTCTTCACAAGTGCGAACACATATACCGCATAAGATGCATTTATTCGGGTCAAATTGGAAGAAAGGGTTAGAGGTATCAACGGGAAGGTTTCTTCCCATGGGCCGCAGTCCGTGCTGATCGTCCGGGCTGATACCCAGATAGGATGCTACATTGAGCAGTTCGCAGTTATCTGCCGCTTCACAGGCCAGGCAATCCATATCATGGTCGGCGATCAGTAAGTCCATGGTGACTTTGCGCGACTG
>CAXMRF010000143.1:0-2854 GCA_964195965.1 uncultured Nitrosomonadaceae bacterium | reverse complement strand
AAGAGGAAAGAGCAGAGCGCTTGTTGTTCTCGATGAAAATTAACTATCCCGTTTAACCTGAAAATATTGTTTACTCCAGGCCAAAAAATCGTTTATGATTAACTCTATGAATAATAAAACAACTTCAATTATGCAAATCATCATCGCGGGGTTCCTCTCATTCCTCGCAACCCTCTCCACAGCCCAGGTTATTCTTTATCTGCTTTGGTTGGCAGGAGATGTGAACCCCACTTACCAACTGGTCACCGGAATAATTTCCGGTTTCATCGGTTTGTTTGTGGGCGGGTGGATCACCACCCGGGTGATGAACTCAAATGATGTCTGGTTTTCGGCTGTAAATGGTTTATTGGTCGGAGGAACCAGCGCCTATTTCCTTCTTGGCCTGGATCCCATAACGCTGGCCGTTACAGTTCTCTCATTTGTTTTTGCTGGACTGGGCGGTTATGCAGCGCTCCGGAAAATTGACCCGGAAACTACTAAACCTGCCTGATCGGATAATGAAACCAAACCCAAATAGAACTCTCTGGTTTTTCTTACTGTTAAGCTTTCTCATTTCCTGGGCAATCTGGATCCCGATTGTCCTGACCGGGAGAGATTATCAAAGCTCTCCTTACCTGCTGGCGGGAACATTAATTGGCGCATTTGGTCCGGGGCTCGCTGCTATCATTATCACCTTTCTAAGCAGAGACATAGAACAAATAAACGACTTCAGGAAACGGATCTATGATTTCCGCCGGATTCGCCCGGCCTGGGTTTTAATTATCCTGGCCCTCTGGCCTGCCCTGCACGGAATCTCTATTTTAATCACTAACTTAATAGGCGACCCCATCCCTGAATCCAGCTTTCTCCAGGAAATCCTGCAGAATCCCAATACGATTCCGTTGGTAATTTTTCTCTATTTAATCCAGGCCGGTGTTGAGGAGTTAGGTTGGCGCGGTTATCTGCAGGAAAAATTAGGCCGGATCATGGGACATTCCCGCAGTTCCCTGGTGGTTGGTCTGATCCACACGATCTGGCATCTGCCTTTGTTCTGGATGGTGGGAACCAATCAAATCAAGATGGGTTTTGGTTTTGATTTTCTTTTATTTATCGCTTTTGTAATTTCTTCTTCTGTAATTTCTGCCTGGTGTTATTATGGAAACAGGCACAGCATCCTGGCAGTTACCCTTTTGCATACCGCCAGTAACCTCAGTTTTGATATCTTTGCTTATGCCCCGGGCACCCTCAAACACTTGATTAATAATTTATTGATGGTCCTGGTTGCCCTGCTACTATTGGTCTATTTTCAATCCAATGCTAGAAAACAGACCACCTGATTCTTGCAACAAATGAACCCAATTTCCGTATATTCCATAGAGAGATATTCAGCTCTATTTACCTAGACCATCCTGCAGAAAAAGATAGTAATCCCTGCAGGAATACAAATTATTAAGGAGTTTAAATCATGACGGAAGAAACCCAAACCCAAAAAGACGAACCTGTGTCCCAGGAAGCCAAGGATCATTTTGGCACCGCAAAAGAAGAATTCAAAAAAGGGCTCGATGCCATGTTCCCGCCCACAGTGAAAGAACACCGCCTGGCCGCCCAGAGAGAAGTACTGCAGGGTCTGCGCAGCTTAATTGACGCCGCCCTGGATAAATTTAGCGAAGACGAGGAATAAAATATAAAAAGGGGATCTGGTTATTTAAATTAGATGACCCACAGGGGGAGTGGAACGGTGCCCAGCAGGATAAAACCTGGCAGGGGTTTTCCTGCCAGGACCAGCTAATTTCCGCCAAATAAAGCCCCACAATCCATCTTAAAAGAATCTTTGTTTTCGTCCTCTATTAAAATTTTATAGACTCCAGCAACATCCAAACGGGGAGATTGCCGCGTCGGACTGTGTCCTCCTCGCAATGACTGTGTTGTCTCCCGGATGCTGTCTCTGATCTCCTTACCTCGGTCAAGGGATTTAAATTCACTTTTAAACCTTAAATCTTATCCCTTCAACTGATACTACTGTCATAAATTCCGACCAGTAGTATAATAAAATATGTCCATCCACTCTCCAGATAACAAATTAAGGAGAATTAATGTCCAATTTAAAAGACGGATGTGTTAAACCTGTCAAAGGGCCGATCATGAAAGAAACATCCTCGGCTCCCGATAAAGGATCAGGCATTATCCAGGAGGTGAATAAAGTGTTAGCCAGAGTTGGAAAAGAAGCTATAGATTTTGAAGCCAGCGCTTTTATTGCTGGAAAGGGTTTTCAACCCGTAAAACTTTCTGATTATAAAGGCAAATGGATCGTTTTGTGTTTTTATCCAGGTGACTTTACCTTCGTTTGACCGACTGAATTAGCAGCGGTCGCTGCTCTCTACAAAGATTTTCAAGCTTTAGATGTGGAAGTATTATCTCTCAGCACAGACAGTCGTTTTGTGCATAAAATCTGGCAGAAAGAAGAACTCTCCAAGATGGTCGACGGCGGAGTGCCCTTCCCCATGATCTCTGATGGTGGTGGAAAGATCGGCACAGTTTACGGCGTTTACGATGAAGCTGCCGGCGTGGATATCCGGGGACGATTTATCATCGATCCCGATTTTGTCATTCGAGCCATGGAAGTACTCACCCCGGAAGTAGGCCGCAATCCAGCCGAATTGCTCCGACAGGTGAAGGCCTTCCAGCTGGTAGTAAAAACCGGAGAAGTGACCCCTTCCGGCTGGGAACCCGGCGATCCCACCCTTACCCCAGGTCCCGATCTGGTTGGCAAGGTTTGGGAAGTTTGGAAACCCTGATCCTCATCCAAAAATAAATACTCGAATGCGCCCAGATTAATCTGCGGCGCATTCTTTTTTAATCCTGGATAAGCTACAAT
>CAXMRF010000142.1:0-2911 GCA_964195965.1 uncultured Nitrosomonadaceae bacterium | reverse complement strand
CCTGTGGACCCGCAAAAACTTTCAGCTGTTCATTAGCTCTGACAGAAGCTGTCACTGAATGATAAATCCAATCTTTAAAATCTGTCTCCAGCTCACGCAGTTTTGCACCATCGGATAACGGTGATATGAGATCGTGGAAACGTGCTTCTGTCCGAGCGCCCGGTTCCAGGTCATCCAGGTCGATCGGCTCAGAAACCCAATCATCCCAGCGCACTCGTCCTGTCTGGTCTGGTTCTCTCACGAGGACAGTGGTCACCAGGTCATAATCGAGATTGTAATTCCTCTTCATAAAACGGATATTCGCCTGAGCGATCAAGGCAGGTTTATAAGCCACCTTGTAATCAGCCTGCTCAGGAGTAGTGATCCCTGCTAGATCCACAGCCTTCAGAAAACTCAGGTTGTTCGGCAAATAAAACTCATCAATCCCGGCTGGTACATTCGGTCTTGTTTTTGTGCCACTCTCTGCGATAACACTTTTGGATCCTGCAGCCTCCCTCTCAGGCTGGGTCGATGCTGGTTTAGATTGAGTTGATTTTCCAGCGCCAACCAATTTATTTAAGGCAGGTAATTGGACCCGGGTAAGAGGACCCGTTAAATAATTCATCGCCCAGCGGGTATGGAATAAAACCGGCTGGTCTTCATGGACATTATGCAGCAGGAATACGCGCTTATCGAGCGTAGAGATCAGTTTGTCGTATACTTTGCGGTCCAATCCCGGCGCAGCGCCTTCTAATCCATCCAATAGTCGATTTTTATCCTGCTCGGTTTGCAATTTCCCGATGAACCAGGTCCCCGCATTGGACAAAGCTTTGTAGTCCACATCCACTGGATTCTGGGTTACCAGCACCTGTCCAACGCCAAATGCCCGGGCTTGTTTTAACATCCGCAGCATGGGCGTTTTGGAAGGTGGATTCTTTACAGGCGGCAGGTATCCGAATATTTCATCAAAGTAAATCAGGGCTCGCAGTGTTGTTGAACCTTTTTGTTTTCTCATCCAGGTTTCAACCGCGGCATATAACAAAGTGACAAAGAACATCCTTTCCGCATCAGCAAGATGCGCAATGTAAAACACACTGTGGCGGGGCCGTCCATCCGGGGCATAAAGCAAAGCCTCAATATCCAGGGGTTCCCCTTCTATCCAGCTTTGAAAAGTTGGCGCAGCCAGGATGTTGTTTACCAAAATCGACAATTCTAGTCTTTCCTTTTCAGGGAAGAAATTATCCAATTCCAGAACTCCCAATTTTTCAAAGGGTGGATTTTGGATTTGGAGAATTAATTCCGTTATATCCAGGTCCCTGCCTTTACTCCAGGCGCTTTGAAAAATATTGCTCAGCAGGATATGTTCCTTGGAACGCACAGGATCCAGGTCTTCCAGTCCAACCAAACCCAACAAACCCATCACAATACCGGAAATCTTTTCAACCAGCATTTCCCGGTTTTCATCCCAGGGAATCCCAGGAGCCTTTAAGGATGCCAGGATATTCACCGGAATACCCGCTTCAGATCCCGGGGTGTAAATTGCAAAATGGGCTGCATCCTGCAAAGCCTGAATGCGGTCTGGGCCAATATCCCATTTTTCAAGGCCATTTTTCCAAAGCGCGGCGGCATCTGCTGCGGCCTGCTCGATGGTTTTATCCTCTCTGCGAGCCTGGTCTGGATCCACCCAGGGTAAAAAATCGTCCGGGCTTAATGCTGGAAAATGCAGCAGTGTATTGGTGATATCACCTTTGGGATCAATCATCAGCGCTGGAATCCCCTGCAGCGCTGCTTCTTCCAATAAGTCAATACACAGGCCGGTTTTTCCAGAGCCAGTCATACCCACCGCAACAGCATGGGTGGTCAAATCATCCGGATCATACATCAATGCTTCCGATGTGACCTCTCTTTTTTTCGAGTCAAAAATACGGCCTAAATAAAATCGATCAGTTGGTTGTGCCATCGGAACCTCACAGAAAATTTATCTACGTTTGAAAGCGGACTATTCAAATCAACAGAATGATATTGAACTTGTCTTGATTTTACCTTAACCAAGGGGGTTTTATTGATCAGGAATCTGCATCCAAAAATCATTTATGTTATCCTACCATTAAGGAAAAAAGCTGACATAGTATCAGAAACGAATCGTTCTAAATCAGTTTCACACCTGCACTGGAGGATTTAATGAGCTACCAAATCACATATTATGGTCACGGCACTTTTGGTCTTAAAATCAACGATTTCCAGCTTATTATCGATCCCTATTTTTCAAATAATCCTGCCACCCAGACCTCATTCGAAGACCTGAACCCGGATTACCTGCTCATCACCCATGGCCATGGCGACCACGTGGGAGATGCCGTTGAAATCACCAATCAAACTGGAGCCAAGGTGATTGCTAATTTTGAAGTGGCCAATTGGTTAGGCACCAGGGGCGCGGAGGTTTTCCCTCAGCATATCGGCGGCGGACATGATTATCCTTTTGGATATGCCAAGCTTACCCAGGCAATTCACGGCTCATCAATGCCGGACGGTTCTTACGGCGGTATGCCAGGTGGATTTTTAATAACCACCCTGGATAATGAGAAAATATATTTCGCAGGAGACACCGGGCTCTTCTCAGGTATGTCCCTGATCGGCGAAGAAGGAATTGATTTGGCAATCCTGCCCATTGGCGATAATTTCACCATGGGTCCTGACGATGCCTTAAGAGCGGTAAAGTTAATTGGACCCAGGCATGTGATCCCGGCCCATTACAATACCTGGCCTTTAATTGCCCAGGATCCGGAAGCCTGGAAGAAACGAGTGGAATCCGAAACGGATACAACTGTCCATATCATGCTGGCGGACACTGCCCTGGATTTTTAGAAGAAAGAAAAGTTCACAAAAACGCGGGTATCTGGAAGTAATAGACTGCTCGCCAGTCCAATCTTTC
>CAXMRF010000141.1:0-2958 GCA_964195965.1 uncultured Nitrosomonadaceae bacterium | reverse complement strand
CGGCCGCGACTAGCAATAGTGATAACAAGAGTGTAACATCTCTAAAAGTAAAAGACGCCAGCAAATGAGACCAAACTTTATATCCATTACTGTTCTTTTTCTAATGCTAAACGTCATGTTTTGTGGTGACGTTTCGGCACATGAATCCCAGCCCGGTCTTCTACAGATCACACAGCAGGATGCAAATCACTATGAAGTCCTCTGGCGAGCGCCCATCTATTTTGGGAAATCACATCCGGCTAGTTTAAAATTGCCCGCGAATTGGAAAACAGTCAGACCCATGACCAGACGGCAATTAAAAGATTCTGAATTGTATCAATATTATGTTTCGGTGGATGCAGGAAGCATTCATGGCAGTATTATCCTTCTTCCGGGCTTGGAAACAACCACAACCGATGTACTGATGCGTGTGGTTTATGCCGATGGTAGCAGTTCAACGACAATCATTAAACCGGGTGAACCAATGGTAACCATTGAGGGCCCAAGATCAGCCTGGTGGGTAGCTTGGGACTATACCGTATTAGGTACGGAACATATACTATCTGGAATAGATCACCTGTTATTTGTACTGGCCTTATTACTGATCGTAACTGGCACGCGTACCCTGTTGATAACCATTTCATCGTTTACGCTGGCACATAGCATCACTTTGGCGGCAGCCACACTTGGTTGGTTATGGGTACCTGGCCCACCGGTGGAAGCAGTTATTGCATTGTCAATCTTGTTTCTTGCTAGTGAACTGTTAAAAGTTAATCGTGGTCAACAGAGTCTAACAGCGAGTTATCCATGGTTAGTAGCATTCACTTTTGGTCTATTGCACGGTTTTGGATTCGCGGGTGCATTGAGCCAGGTGGGACTCCCACAAAACGAAATTCCTCTGGCCCTATTAATGTTTAATGTGGGTGTGGAACTGGGGCAGTTGATGTTTATTATTGTCATGTTTTTACTGATCAAGGCACTTCACAAAATTCGTTACAAATGGCCTAAATGGGTTTATCAGCTCCCGGCCTATGGTATTGGCGGTATTGCTGCGTTCTGGTTTGTTGACCGGGTAATCGGATTTTTTGTGTAGTAAGACCAGATCCTTATATACGTTGCGAATGAATTGATGGCTGGAGCCATGGATGAAAATAATCTGGCGGCTTTGCAAAATTCCCAAAATAGAATATGTATATTTATTACTGAAAAAAAAGAACTGAATCAAACGAATAAACTTTACAATGAAAACAGACAAAAACCATAGAATATTGAAGTGTTTTTACACTGTCATTCTTATTGTGCTTCCAATTTTGGGGATGTCACAGGATAGGATCAATGATATGCAGAAGATCATGATCCGGAATGTAACCGTGATTGATCAAAGTAAAGCTACAGAAGATGTGGTCGTCAGTATTTTGATTAAGCAAAAGAAACTTAGTATAGTGACCAAGAATGAAATTTCTATAAAGGACTCAGATATTGCGTTTGATGCCAAAGGTGGATTTATCCTTGGTACAGTTGAAGTGGGAAGCCTGGCAACCTTTCTTATACTTGATAAGGATCCTCGTATAAATGTGGATATAATACTCGATACCAAAGCTCATGGAGTTTTTGCCGTTGCCAAAGGAGAAGTTGTTTTGAACAAGTTGATCCGGATCGATGTTGATTCTCAAAAGCAAATAAGTGGCTGGCAATCGTATGCTCCGCCACCTGTGTCCTTGCCATTATCTTATCAAAACAGTCGTAAATGGAATGTGTTCAGGACAAAGCCAATTACCGCAGTGTTCGGAGGTGCTATTCTTATGGAAAATACACGCTGGCTTTCACAAGACAACACTAATGAACAACAAATAGGAGATCTCAGCGAATTCAAAGGAGGTTCCATGCGTGGATTTCGGGCTGGAGTGGGCGGTACATTCAACTTTAAAAAGCCATGGACTTTTGCTTTTTCTTTTGGGACACGTGCTTTTGAACGGAGTTTTAAGCAAGGCGATCTTAATGAATTTGTAACTTATGATTACCGGGTAGATATTCCTGTAGGATCAGCTACATTGAGCTTGGGAAAAACAAAGGAAACTTTTTCTATTTCTAGATTGTCAGGCATGATATACGAACCTGCACAGCAAGAGCGCGCCTCAGTGGCAGACGGTCTTTTACCTGCTAGAAATATTGGTATCGTTGTCAACAACACCTTTATAAAGGAGCGAATGACATGGGCCGCTGGCGTATTCAACGACTGGTATGAAGTGGATCGATCGTTTTCCGATAATCCTACGGTCCTTACGGGACGTATCACAGCCCTGCCGTTTCTGTCGGAAGACGAAAGCAATCTCCTGCACCTGGGGATAGCCGGTCGGTATTCTAACGCAGCAGGAGGAATCAAGTACAAGGCTAAAACGGAAATTTTCAGCGGGCCGACTTCGGTTGAAACGGATTTAATTGGTGATGCATCGTCAACATTTCATTCTGGTTTAGAAATGGCTTGGAGAAAGGGTCCTTTCATTCTTACTAGTGAGTATATCCAATCTAATGTTCAATCTTCTACCTTTAATGACCCGAGTTTTAATGGGTATTATGTAGTCGCTTCTTATACAATTACCGGAGAATTGCGCCCATATAATAAACGGAGTGGGACTTTTAAAAGAGTTTATGTCGCCAATGGAGTTAATTCAGGAGGTTGGGGTGAATTGGATGTTTACAGTCGCTGGTCTTCTTTTAATTTAAACGATAAAAGTATTCAAGGTGGTAAAATGAATACGTTTTCACTCGGAATAAATTGGAGCCCTATTTCAGCCATGCAAGTTAATGTGAACTACAGGTATTCAACACTTGAACGTTTAGGTGAAACAGGTTCGAATCATGGACTTGTAACACGCCTGGCATTTATTCTGTAATAAATACTTGCATAATAAACCAATAATGTATTAATTTATATTGAATAGTCTTATGCTTAAAACCAAGTTATATCGTCCGCCATTA
>CAXMRF010000140.1:0-2960 GCA_964195965.1 uncultured Nitrosomonadaceae bacterium | reverse complement strand
CTTTCAGTGGCCTTTGACCTGCCTACCCAAATTGGCTATGATGCAGATCATCCCCTGGCTGCTGGTGAAGTCGGCAAGGTAGGTGTGCCTATTTCCTCCCTTAGGGATATGGAAACCCTTTTTTCAGAGATACCGCTCGATAAAGTTTCCACCAGCATGACCATTAATGCCCCGGCAGCTATATTGCTGGCGATGTACATTGCCGTGGCAAAAAAAGGCGGCGTAGACCCCAAATCCCTGCGCGGTACGATCCAGAACGATATTCTCAAGGAATACATTGCCCGGGGCACATATATTTTCCCCCCTCAACCCTCCATGCGGCTGATCACTGATGTGTTCCAGTATTGCCAGGCTGAAATCCCCAAATGGAATACTATCAGCATTTCCGGCTATCATATCCGGGAGGCTGGCTCAACTGCCGTACAGGAAGTGGCTTTCACACTCGCAAATGGGATTGCCTATGTGGAGGCAGCCCTCAAGGCGGGTCTCGACGTGGATGGTTTTGGAAAACGTTTATCCTTTTTCTTTAATGCCCACAATGATTTTCTGGAAGAAATTGCTAAATTCAGGGCGGCCAGGCGCCTGTGGGCTGCAATTATGGAGGAACGTTTTAAGGCTGTTCATCCAGATGCGATCAAATTGCGTTTTCACACGCAGACAGCTGGATCGACCCTGACAGCTCAGCAGCCCCATAACAATGTGGTCCGGGTAGCGCTTCAGGCTCTGGCTGCTGTCCTGGGCGGCACGCAATCCCTGCATACTAATAGCATGGACGAGGCGCTCAGCCTGCCCACTCAAGAAGCGGTCCAGATCGCATTGCGCACCCAGCAAATCCTGGCAGAGGAATCTGGTGTTGCTAATACGATAGATCCATTGGGAGGTTCTTACCTGGTAGAAGAGCTCACTGATGAGATTGAATCCCGTGCCCGGGCTTACCTGGAAGAAATTGAACGCCAGGGAGGCGCTTTATCAGCCATTGAAAATGGCTACATTCAAGGAGAAATTCAGGACGCTGCCTACCAGCAACAGCGCGACCTGGAAACCGGAGAAGCAAAACAGGTGGGAGTGAATATCTATGAAATGGAAGAGGATCTGTCACTGGATTTGCTTTCTGTCGATCCTGCCCTGGAAAAAGCCCAAAATGAGCGCTTGGCGAAGCTACGCCAGGGGCGTGATCAGCAAGGTGCTGAGTTGTTAATCAAACGGCTGAAGGAAGCAGCGGAAGGAACAGAGAATTTAATGCCGCTGTTAATTGAATCTGTGGAAGGAGACCTGACCCTGGGTGAGATTACCGACGCGCTGCGGGAGGTCTGGGGGGAATACAGGCCAGCTGGAAGGTTTTAGCGTATCCGGGAATTGAATTCCATCAGAGTGGCAAAAGGATTGGGTTATTTGAAAAGGAAAACGCCCGGGGAAGGGCGTATTTTCATTAATTAGGACAGATTTTTAGGTCTTATTGATTAATACCGACCGTATTTCCGGGCAGTTTTATACAAGGCAACCACATTTTCTGGGGGCACGTCCGGTTGAATAAAATGGCTGGGTCCGAGAATTAAACCGCCATTCCCACCAAGTTCATCAATACAGCGTTTGGTTTCTTCCTCCACTTCTTTGACAGTACCGCGAGGTAAGACATATTGGGTATCTACACTGCCGTGAAAAGAGAGTTTATCTCCAAAATCAGCTTTTAAGCCTTCCATTTCCATTCCGGGGCAAACCGATTGGATCGGGTCCAGTAAATCCACACCAGCTTTGATGATATCCGGGATAAAGGGCCGAAAGGCACCATCCGAGTGGAGCATGAGTTTTACGTGGGCCGCATCGTACTTGTCCAAAGCTTTTCGGGCTGCTTGCCAGCGTCGTTTAAGAATTGGGTATATAATCTCTTGCCAAACTTTCATAGAAAACAGGGTGCTGGTTTGGGTGCCCAGATCCTCACCGCTTAACTTGAACACTGAGAGGTATTTCCCGGCAGCCCGGATCCCTGCTTCATCCAGAGCAATTTGGATATCTGCGACTCGGTTGAGCATATCACGAGTGAAATCCGGATAAAGAATTAGATCCATCAACCATTGCTCAAAACCCCTTAAATAAGTGCCCATTTCCATGATGGGTCCACCAAAGCGGCCCATCAATGCTAAATCAGTTTCTTCGTATCGCTGCCGAACTTCCTCTTCCAAGCCTTCTGAAAACCCCGGATCATAAGGGTCAGGCCAGGGATAATCATCCAGGTTGATTTCATTGGGATCAAGATCTGCCAGGGGGCAGTAGGAAACTTCATTCAGATAGCTGCCGCCTGGCAGTTCAATCAGTTTTCTCCCGATACCCCAGGCATCCAGAATGGATCCATCTTTTAATGGGGAGGGCGGCGTCCAGCTTTTTGATCCTCGCAGACGTACAAAGGTCATATCAATTCCCAGTGCTTCCAGCACATCTGGACTTGGCCGGACCTCAAAGAACCGGTCAGCATAGATATCATTTTCTGCCGGCAGGCCTAAATAATCTCGTAAGTTTAAATATGCATTTAGGGTAATAGACAGATCTAGTGGCACCCGATCTGGTTTTTGATGTGCCAATGCTGTCTCAACGCGTTTCCGGGATGTATATTTTTCAGACATATTTAATCTCAAAAGATATTAAAATTCCTCCAAGAAAAATTTGGGGTTTTGTGACTAAGATTGTGAAACTATCTTTTTGGCTAAGCTGGCAGCCTGGCTGGCATCGGCGGCAAAACCGTCCGCACCGATATCATTGGCATATTCTTGGGTGACCGGTGCGCCGCCGATCATTACCTTTAGATCATCCTTTATTCCAGCTTCTACCATCAACTTGATAGCGGTTTTCATATTGCCCATTGTGGTAGTCAGCAGGGCAGACATGGCCACAATATCGGGTTTGTGTTCGTTTACTGCTGAAATTAACTCTTCAGGTTTTACATCCACGCCCAAATCGATGACCTC
>CAXMRF010000139.1:0-3078 GCA_964195965.1 uncultured Nitrosomonadaceae bacterium | reverse complement strand
GCTCGTTCCAGTTCTGTTACCCCTTCTATAGTGAATATTCCAGCAGGAGGCATGCTTTCAAAGATCAGGGTCATGCGGTTCATGCGCTGGGAAAATAAGTCTTCCACACGCTGGGTTGCCACAAGCTGACCATCCCGAATGATTCCGACTCGATCACAAACTGCCTGGACCTCGGAAAGAATATGAGAAGAAAAGAAGATCGTTCGGCCATCGGCTTTTACTTCCCGGACTATTTCCAGCACGGTTTGCTGCACCAGGGGGTCCAGCCCGCCGGTTGGTTCATCTAGGATCAGCAGGTCTGCTTTGCTCATGAAGGCCGCTACAACACCGACCTTTTGTTTATTGCCGCGCGAAAATTGGCTGATCTTGCGGCTGGTATCCAGATCAAGCCTGTCCGCCAATTCACGCCAATAATCTTTGGTGCCATTTTTACCGCGCAAGTATTCATACATTTTGAAAAACTCGCTGGCTTTCATGTTGGAATAAAGAGCCAATTCGCCTGGCAGGTACCCTATGTGCTGGCGAATTTCCACACCATCTTTCTGGCAATCCAGACCAAAAACAGTTGCCTTACCTGCAGTGGGAGGAAATACATCCAGAAGCACCCGCTGGGTGGTGGTTTTCCCGGCTCCATTAGGGCCCAGGAATCCAAATACCTCGCCTTTTTCAATTGTCAGATTGACGTCCAGGATGCCGCGATGTTTTCCGTAATATACGGTTAAATCCTGAGTTTCTATGACATTTTTACTCATAATATTCTCCCTTCTATCCCCAGAAAACTACACTAATTAACATCAGCATCATAGCCAATCTCTGGTTCAAAAATGAGTTTACCATAATTTTATTTAGAGGCTAGCTACCTGTAGAATTTGGGTGAGAGTGGGCACGATCCGAACCGGCTCTGACGTTCCCCTTGATCTTTGAACCAAAAACACCATTGGGGGTAATAGGTACGAATTGGATACTCTCATTGTTGTATACTAGTATTTAGTTTAGGTTTTATATTATCAGATTTGGTGATTAACTTATTGATTTCAATAATTTATCATGGTAAAAGCATCCAGATAGTTCAATATTTTTCATCCTGCAGGAGATAAACAATCATGCCGTTATATTTTTCATTCATAGATTCTTCTTTACCCACGCTCGATCAAGTCGGGGGAAAAGGCCATTCCTTGATTTATTTGAACAACAAAGGCTTCAACGTCCCCTCTGCAGTGGTGCTGTCAACTGAATTCTTTCAACCCTGGATGGCACAACTCAAGTCCACATCCGAATGGCAGGCATTTGCCCAAACTAATGATGATGGCCTGTTAGCCGCAGCCGGCGCTGTAAAAAACAGCTGTCAAAAGTTCGTATTTACAGAAGATCAGGGACAGGCGCTCGCAGAAGTTCGCCAATACTTGCAAAAAGAGGGCATCAAGCTGATGGCAGTGCGTTCTTCCTCTCCCGAAGAAGATCTGGAAGGCGCTTCTTTTGCCGGTATTTATGAGACCGTGCTGGGTGTGACTGATGGTGATTTGGAAGACGCGATTAAGGTCTGCTTTGCCTCCGCCCTGGATGAACGTGTGGTGGCCTACAAAAAACAAAGCGGATTTGACCCGCTCGACCCCAAAATTGCCGTGATCATCCAAAAGCAAATTAAATCAGAGGTTTCTGGGGTAGCTTTTTCGCTAAATCCTGTAAACAATTCTTATGATCAATGCATGATTAACGCCAACTTTGGGTTGGGCGAAACAGTCGTGGACGGTACGATCACTCCAGACCAGGCGGTCGTGGACAAGGTCACCAACACAATCATGGAAAAGACTCCTGGGAAAAAGAATGTTGCGATCTATCTGAAAGCGGACGGTGGCACCGAAAGCAGGGAGCCGGATACTCCATCTGAATTCTGTCTTACTGATGACCAGATCCTGGCCGTCACAGCGCTTACAACCCAGATTGAAGCGGCGTATGGCAAGCCGATGGATATCGAGTGGACTTACGAGAGTGGTCAACTCTACTTGCTTCAAGCCCGCCCAATCACAACCTATTACAAACTACCGGAAGAGATGATCACCCAACCGGGGGAACAAAAGAACCTGTATCATGATGGCACGCTCACCGAACAAGGTCTGTTTGAAAATCTGAGTCCACTCGGGGGTGATCTGTTTATATCAATTGGAAGATTGATAACGCCGGGGGTACCTGCTGAAGATTTTATGTCGATTGACCGGGGTATGGGGTTCCACAGCGCCGGGCGATTTTATACTCATTTTGGTCGAATGTTGAAAATTCTGGGGAAAAACAATGCAGTTAAAACATATCGGCTTACCGACTCGCTGGGGTCTCAAATCCTGGACTCTATGGAATTGAAGGAGTACATCCCGAAGAAACTCCCTAAAGGATTCGTGAAAAATCTCATAAAAACCGGATTGGGGGCTATGGTATTTATTAGACCCCTGATGAGAGCAAACAGCAAACCCGATGAATATCTACAACACTACGTGGATGAAAATGAGAGACTCAGGCTGGCAATAAAAACAGAATATGAAAGGGACGCTTCTTTCGAAGATTTTTGCCTTACAAGTTTCTTACTGGTTGGGGCGCATATGAATGGCGTGCAGTTACCCGCGCTGATGGCATCAGAACCTGCCCGGGGTAAACTCAAGAAAATGTTCAAAAATGAACCAGAATCAGTGCAGGAACATCTGCAATCCATAGAGAAGTCATTCCCCAACAATGTGACAATCGAGATGGGATTATTACTCTACGAGTTATCCCAGTTCCCGGATATTCGACAGATTGGCACGGCTCAAGAATTTGTGCAAAAACTCAATGCAAACCAGCTCTCCCCGGAGTTCATGCAAAAGTGGCGGTTGTTCATGGATGACTATGGCTTTCGTGGGCCCAAAGAACTCGATATTGCCACACCCCGTTATTATGAAAAGCCCGAGGAAGTGTTTACACTCTTGAAAACTATGGAAGACCAGGATGATCCTGAGTGGACACCGCAGGGGATATTTGATCGAGGGGCAAAACGACGCGTCGAGAGTGTTCAGTTTCTGGATGAATACCTGGCAAAGAAGAGCCGCAGGA
>CAXMRF010000138.1:0-3160 GCA_964195965.1 uncultured Nitrosomonadaceae bacterium | reverse complement strand
AAAGAAGAAAACAGCCTTGTAGTATTTTCAGGTTGTTCTCATAATGGTATTCCAAACATAATCGATACTGTAACCAAGCAATTTGAGGGCATTCCGATCAAAGCTGTCATTGGCGGGTTCCATTTAATAGGTTTGCCAATGTTCAATACGATGGCTGGCAGCAAGAGAGAAGTTGAAGACGTGGGCCGAAAAACGTTGGCGTATCCAGTTGCCAAAGTTTATTCTGGACATTGTACGGGGGAAAAAGCATATCGAGTTTTGAAAGGTGTTATGGGTGAAAAACTGGATCAACTTCATACGGGAATAGTTATTGATCTCTGATGCCCCAAAGTGAGAATGAGCAGCAAAAACAAAAATGCGGATTACAAATACTGATTACTATTTACTAAATTAGGCAGCTGCCCACACTGAAGAGTAAACCAAGTTGCTGATATGGACATATAAGCCAGGTGAGGCACTCTCACCTGGCTTTTTTGTTGGTAGAACCTCATCCAGGGAACTGCAATAACTTCCTGGGTCTAGTAAAAGTCCGTCAATTTAAGATGGCTAATTTCACATCTAAATAATCAAAAAATAATCTATAAAATAGGGCCGGGCAAGTTGTCAGACAACCGTGGTATAATTTCGGCTTCTGCCCTTAATCAAATTAATTAATACAAGGATTTTCATTATTATGAGCACTAACATAGCTGAACAAAAATCTTTTAGAAATAAGGGTTGGCTGGTCACCATCGCCGGTACTTTCGCCCTCCTGGCTTTAGGGGTTTTATATTCCTGGAGTGTTTTTAAAGCCAATATTCCTGCTGAATGGGGTTGGCTGGAATCCCAAAAATCTTTGCCTTATTCAGTAGCCTGTGTTGTTTTTTCCATCATGACTTTTGTTGGAGCCCGATTGCTGGTTCGTTATAGCCCCCGTCTGATTGTCAGCGCTGGTGGCGTTATGGCTGGTTTAGGTGTTATCCTATCCAGCTTTTCTAGCTCTCCCTGGGCGTTCACCCTTGCTTTTGGTGTTCTTCTTGGAACCGGCATAGCTTTTGTTTATGCTACAGCCAGTCCAACCGCCCTAAAATGGTTCTCTTCTTCCAAAACCGGTTTGATCTCTGGAATCGTGGTAGCTGGTTTTGGCATGGGAAGCGTTTGGGTTGCACCGCTGGCCCGATCTCTAATGGCCTCCCTGGGACTGCAAACCACTATGTTTTACCTGGGTATTGGTATGCTGGTTGCTGTGGTTGGGTTTGCCCAGTTCCTTTCCAATCCACCCGATGATTTTGTTCCTGAAGGCGAGGAAATAATTGTGTCCACATCTGCTAATGGGTCCAAAGATTATTCGATCCGGGAAACTGTGCAAACCTGGCAGTTTTATATAATTTGGATCATCTTTGCATTTGGCAGCGGCGCAGGTTTGATGATCATCGGCAACCTGGCCTCCATTGTCAAAGACCAAATTGGATTGCCCGCCTTCAGCGCGATTGCCGTATCTGCCCTGGCAGTAGGAAACGGTGGTGGTCGGGTCTTGTATGGAATCTTTTCAGACAAAATCGGACGCAGAAACACACTGCTGATTGCGTTTGTTATGCAAGCTTTTCTGATAGGTGGACTTTTCTTTGCCGGAAAGAACAGCGCCCTGGCAAACGTTCCTGTATTAATGGTTTTTGTAGCATTAGTTGGAGCTAACTATGGCGCCAACCTGGCAGTAATCCCACCATTAATGAAAGATTATTATGGTCCGAAGAATTTAGCGATGAACTATGGTGTGGTTTACACTGCCTGGGGGTTGGGTGGATTTATGGTCTCTCAACTTGGCAGCTACATCAAGGATATTTACGGGAGCTATAATTATGCCTATATCCTGGCGGCAGCCATGCTTATTCTAGGTACCGTGTTATTGACATTCTTAAAATCGCCCCAGGGTGATCAGGACACCGTTCCTGTAAAATCTAATCCAGAACTAGAACCTGTTACCTCATAATAGTAATCACCACCCATGAAATACAAAGCGGGTTGCTTTTCAAAAGAAAGCAACCCGCTTTTTTTAATCTACGTGTTTGTCTTCTAATTGGCCAGTCGCTGGCCAGCGACCCATTCTTCAATTACCTCTCGCTTTATCTTGGCGTTGTGGCGTGTATCCACAGGGAACTCCGGCATGAATAACACTTCTTGAATACTCTTCGAAAGACCTTTCTTTTCGATGATTTCAATTGCATTATCCTTGATTCTATTTCTGGTATCGCGATCGATTTTCTTGTGCGCCTCGATCACCAATACGGCTGTTTTTTGCCCTGAAAGCTCTCTTCCAACAAGAGCTGTTCGGGAGACATCTGCAATCTGGTTAAAAAGCGGCTCCACTTGAACGGGATACAAAACCTCTGCATCGGTTTCCACAATATGGGCCTTGCGACCGCAAAACCAGAGTCTACCCCCTTCATCAAAATAACCCACATCCCCCAGGCGATGCCAAATCTCATCTCCTTCACCAATCTTGGCTTCTGCGGTTTGCACAGGCCTGTGAAGATATTCACGGGTAACCACAGGGCCTTTTACAACTATTTCCCCCATTTCACCTTGAGGTAATTCCAGAGCATCTTCCCACTCTGGAATGGGATCAGCGCTGATTTTAATAGCCCGGAGCTCTATTCCTGAAAGCGCTTTTCCCACACACATGCCTGCGCCTTCTTCACTCAAGTCGGCAGTATCTTCTAAGATCTCTTGCCCGTCAATCAAAGTTAAGGGCATGGCTTCCGTAGCGCCAAAGGGTGTAAACACATTTCCATTTGGCATGAGTTTCTCATATCTCCGGATCAATGATGGTGGAACAGGTGCACCCATCATCAAAATTTTCCGCATGGAACTCAATTCCAAATGATTTTCTTCGCAGTAATTTGCTATGATCTTCCAGATAGTTGGCGATCCAACGGAGTGGGTAACACCGAATGTTTCGATGGCTTCAAAGAGAAACGCCGGGTTCAACTGGGCTGGATTGCTGGCATCCATGTCGGGCATAACTGTAGTTACGCCCAAAGCTGGATTGAATAAAGCAAAAATATACAGGCCGGGCAAATCAATATCACCAGCCTTGAAACCAATCTCCCCTCTGAGTAACTCAATTTGCGCTCTAAACATGCCCTGCTGATAAACAACACCTTTTGGGATGCCTGTGCTG
>CAXMRF010000137.1:0-3177 GCA_964195965.1 uncultured Nitrosomonadaceae bacterium | reverse complement strand
CACTGGGCATTTCTATGGGATTGATGAACCAATTTATGCCTGATTACAAAAAAGCCTATTCCTGGTTCGCTCTGGTTGGACTGCTTGCCATTGCTGTTACCAGCATAGGGGGCATGGCCTTAAAAAGCATAGCCGTACCTGTTTTTCATGGTGTGGCTGGTTTGATCATTTTCGGTTTGCCGCTGTATAAATGCCTGGTCACCAAAGATGCTGTCAAAGGATTTGGACTGGTAAGCGTTGGCGGATTATTAATTGGAATCGGCGGAATTGCCCTGGCTTTCCTGGTCGCTGGCAAACAGCTGCTGTTCTTCAGCGAGGATTTTGTGTTCGCAATCCTGTCACATCTGCTGTTTCTCATGACCCTGGCCTTCACTTATGGCTTTAGAAAAGACCTGGGTAAAGACAAATAATTTGGGATTTCTAAATTATTCTTGTTAACTCTATTTACAAGTAAAACTAAAAAAGATAGCTATGCTGTTGCATAGCTATCTTTTCATTTAATGCATAGTTCCACTTGTTCTGGATCTATTTTATATATTTTTTAGATTTTCTTGTAATCCTGGATCGTGGATTTCTGTGAATAATGGTTCAGTATTTCCCGGAGCACAGCCAAGAACCCACCTACAATCAGGACTGTCCCTGCGATCACGAGGGGTGTTTCAAAGACAAAGACCCAGTTCTCACCAAAAAATGTGTGGGAAGGTCCTGCCCAGGAGAAAATTGTCAGTGTTGTGATGCCCACTAAAAATGCAACCAAGCCCCCGGCGGCGTTCTTTTCAGATTGTTCTGAAGGATTAGTAAAATCAACTTGTTCCTTAATCCCGGGCAACTGGATAATTATAAAAAGAATTAAGGTGGCTAAATTAATATAAAACTTAACATTTGCCGGTGTAGCTGCTCCCCGCAAAATCAATGAAGTGAAAAATTGGGTGCCACCCAGAAAAACACCGATGATCAAAACAATCATTGAAAAACGGATAGCATCGCTCTTCCCTCTAATTAATTTCACCAAAGCCATGATGCCTGCCAGGCCCGTTGGGATCGTAGTAACCATCACGATCTGGTAAATCCAACGGTAATCCATGATTGCCTTAAAAGCCATTCTGTAACCAACGTTATTGGAAAAAGCCGCACAATATGTTCCCACACCTCCCAAGAGGTTCATTGCTGCCGTCATACCTAGCATAAGTATTGCAAATACCCGTAAAGCTTTCATTGATCCTTTCATTTTTTCCCTCTCCATTTCTACACTTCTTGTAATATTAGATCTATCAAACTAAGGCGTTTCTACGTTTTCTGTCAATCCCCATTCATTCTCAGCGAAATGACACCGATCACAAGTTGACGCTTCCCCAATATTATGAGATGAAAACGGAACCATACCGGTTTGAATTATCGAATCGGCTTCTCCAATTAAAATCTCATGGGACCAGGGGCTAAAAGTTGTCCACAAACCTGTTTCTTCAACCGGTCCTACTTCCCACTCATTGTTATCATGACATGCCACACAGGTGACATCCTTGTGGTCTTCATCATGGCCTGGAATTTGATCTGTATCAGAAAGAACATCTGAATGGCAGTCTCCATTCATGCATGTCGTGGTAGTGTTGTGAGGGGAATGGCATTCCGTACACTGCATATCGGCATGGCCGCTGCCAACAACCACCAGTCCATGTTCAGGAACATTCTCGGTGTTATGGCATTTCAGGCACAGCTCTGAATGAGTCTCCACGCTGACATATTCTTCCAGAACAGGAATTTCCAGCCACATAACCTCTGGTTGAATAATCCCTTTTTTATCCGACTCGTGACACATGACGCATGATACATGCTGCCAATCACTCTCTGGAATGAAAGAAGGTGGAGTTTCCAGTTCAAACTTGCAAGCCTGGCAACTTTCCGGAATATCGTCCAGCGTGGGCATCCAGTTCATAGGCGCATGGCATCTTGCACAAGGGTTATTATTTCCCTCACTATCTAAAACAAACGAACTGGCATGAGCGCTGATCTCCCATTCCTGTTGAGCTTTTACTAAAGGATCCAGGCCCTGGGTCTCGCCGGAGTCCGAATCCTCAGTTCCTTCTCCCGAATCACTTGTAGAACTATTATTCATGTCTGTCGATTCAGATACCTGACTGCTTGATGCTGGTTGATCTCCTGAAGATTGACACCCGGTGATCAATACCATGGCAAATAACAGGCTCACAACTAAGATCCATTGGCCAATTCTTTTTCTATTCATAAACATCCTGCTTTCATTATATAAGGTGAAGTGGGGCGAGATAGTTTCCTCGCCCCACCAGTAAATATTATAAGTTTTCTTGTTTAGTAGATACAGCTTCAACACACTGTATTAACTGAGTGGGTTTCAGCCTAATCCAATTTCTATCCGGGAGGGCCAGCTGGGGCTTCAGCATCTGGATCCGGAATCGAACCGTCAGCATTTCTTACAGTGAGTTCCGCGGCATTCCCTTCGGAGTGGCAGCGATCACAAGAAACTGTATAAACAATGCTGTGAGAAACTATTGCCGATGTTGTGGGTCCACTTCTGCCCATCTCGGTCAATGTTGTCACCCAGAGATCATTATCCTCAGCAGGATGTGGACCTACATCTGCACCTGAGGCATCATGGCAAGCCATACAGGTCACGGTGTCTTTCATTACACCGTAAGCGCCACCAGCGTGTTCTGCCTTTTCAATATCTTCTTGATGGCAATCCACACACTGTGTTGGTTCTGTGGTGTGAGGATCATGGCAATCTGTGCAGAAGGATGGAGGTGCATCTTCGCCTATGAAACCGCCATAGTTGAGGTGGGCACTTCCGCCCATGGTGATTTTATGGTCAACTCCTGAACCGAAGGCGTTACCAGTAGTGGTCACGTGGCACTTTTCGCACAGTTCGGTGGTGTTGCTGACGTCCACATATTCCATTGAGATCGGATTGAGCCAGGCAACATCAGTAGCATAATCACCATTCATTACGTGGCATGATTCACAAGGAATGGCTTTCCAATCTGCTTCTTCAATTAGGACATTGCCATCACCCACAGTCATATCTTGGCCGGGGAATTTGCAGCTGACGCAGTTTGGCGGAGTGCCTACGGTAGCTTCCGGATTCCAGTTCTGAGGAGAATGGCAGCGGGCGCACCAATCGTTCGGGCCGCGCCCCTGATCATA
>CAXMRF010000136.1:0-3189 GCA_964195965.1 uncultured Nitrosomonadaceae bacterium | reverse complement strand
TGGGATTCCAGTGACAATTGGCTCCTGAGCATGCAGCATATCGCTCGCGAGGGCGGGATGTTTGTGATCGGGGTTTGCTCCGCTGTAAAAATGGATGATATTCCTGATAAATATGCGTTCAAGAAACTTTACTCAGATGACCGTGAGTGGATCAACCCGGGTAACAGCTGTATCGTCAACCCGAGAGGAGATTTTATTGCCGGTCCTTTGGCAGAAAAATCTGAAATTTTATACGGAGAGATAGATCTGGATCAAATTCCAGCAGCCAAACGCATGTTTGATGTCACTGGCCATTATGGCCGGCCCGATGTATTTAAGTACAAGATAGTTGAAGATTAATAGTAGACCTAAAGGAGATAGTAATGACCACACGAGCAGATGCTCTGGCAGAGCGGATTGAAAAAGGCGCGGAGGCGCTGGCGAGTTTTGTTGAGGGATTTTCAGATTCTGAATGGAAAAGAGTTATCCCCGGCGAAGAAAGGAAAATTGGGGTATTGGTTCACCACGTGGCCAGCTCCTATCAGGCTGAAATTGACCTGGCTTATACATTAGCTTCAGGAAAACCCATCGAAGGTGTGACTTCAGACATTATTGACGGAATCAACGCCGATCATGCCCGGGAATATGCCCAGGTAAAAAAAGAAGATGTCCTGAACTTACTGCGTGAAAACAGCCAGACAGCAGCAAAGCGGGTAAGAAAACTTAGCGACGCCGAGTTAGATCAGGCTGAAAGCGTATCCTTAAACGCTGATGCTCCCCTAACTACCCAGTTTTTCATTGAAGACCATGCCCTAAGGCACAGCTTCCAGCACCTGGAGAGCATCCGAGGAGCTTTAGGAAAATAATTTCTTATTCGTTTTGAGAAATTAAATTAGATTCCCAAACGATCAGCAACACAGGTCTAAAGAATAACAATGCATCAGAATTCTCAACATAATAGGTTGAGGATAATTTAATTGGAGGTTACTATGCCGAAGGATTTATCCCAAAATCGCGATCCACTTACCCAAAGCGTGAAAAGAAGCCTTAAAAAAGCTGAGGGAATCATTTCCGGTCGAAAGAAAACTAACACTGGTCTTCTGGTTGCCGGCATGACAACTTCTGCGGCTTCAACGCTCGTTGCTGGCATTACCGCGGCTCAGGGCCCGCTGATCGGGACAGGAATTGAGGGGTGGAGAGTTGCCTGTATCATCGCGGCAGCATTTGGATTCGCGTCAACAGTAATTACTGGATTAAGCCAACAGTTGAAGGTCAACGATCTAGTCATCGAAGGGAATCAATGTGTCAGCAAACTCAGGGCACTTGATATGGGAATAATTACGGGCAGCAGAAATTGGGAAGAGATTATTAAGGATTACGAAGAGCTCGCAAAAATTTATCCTGAATTTATTATTTGATCTAATAAATTTACCAAAATACTTCCGAAGTACTCCCTAAAATTAAATTTAAAAAATCCTCTTTTTAGGAGGATTTTTTTGGTGCCCCCACGGGGACTCTAATCCAGTTTCAGGCGGGAGATAAAGATTCTTATAAAAAATGTAACATTCCTGGTAATAAAATCGTTATATAAGAAACCCAATCCTTTTTGGAAATCTGATATGTATAATAAGAGCATGTTTTATTATTCAGGAGGTATTTCATGAACCGCATTTCGTCCAAATCTCTCATTCTGGTTGTGCTTTCCATCTTTATTTCCATCGCAGCCTGCAACCTGCCAGGCCAATTCTTCACGCCATCCCAATCCGGTGATTCAGGAGCTACCGAAACCATTCAGGCCCTGGAAACCGAAATTGCCCGGTTACAAAGTAATCCTGACGAGGATCAGGACACTGTACAGGATCCAGATCCAGAGCCTGCTGCCACAGAAACACCCCAGCCTACCATTGAGCACCTGGTTCGCCCGGGCGAACCCGCAGCTGCCAATACCTGGGTTACCGATACCTCAACCAAGGCAATTGCAGATACCCGGGAGTCCGGCGCAGACCTTTTCCATACCAACCTGTTTGAGCGGCCTTTTACGTCTCAGGTAATGGACTATCAGGCTCACATTGACTTAACCCGTGTCAACCTGAATTTCTCTACCCCATGGGTTTATGTCACATTTAATCTGGAAGGCTCTCCACCAACAGATTCCACAGCCATTTATGCCCTGGAGGTTGATCTGAACAGCGACGGCCGCGGTGATTGGCTGATATCTGGCCAGGTTCCGCCTGGAACTGATTGGACGACGGATGGCGCCAAAGCCTATCAGGATCTAAATGGTGATGTAGGAGGCCCGGCACCGATGAACGCCGATCCTCCCAGTGCCAGCAGGGATGGATACGAGACTCTGGTATTTGACGAAGGGATCGGAAACGACCCGGACGCGGTCTGGATTCGCCGCGATCCCGGAAACCCCAATAACATACAACTGGCTTTCAAATACAGCTTAATTGGAAACGACCCCCAATTCGCTTTTGGCGGTTGGGCTGACGAAGGATTAAAAAATCCGGGCGCTTATGATTACAACGACTTCATGACCTTCGATGAAGCTGGTTCTGCATTTTCAGCAAACAGTAGATACCCTATCAAGGACCTGGCATTGGTTGACTCTACCTGCCGCTGGACCTACGGCTACACCCCCACCACAGCTTTCCCGGGGCTCTGTCCGCTACCGGCGACGCCAACTCCCACACCTGAACCAGGATCTATTGCAGGTGGTGTTTTTAACGACATGAACCTTAATGGCGCCCGCAATGGTGGCGAACCAGGCATGTCTGGTGTGACTGTCAAGCTGGGCGCGGGTGCTTGCGGCTCAACAGGCATGTCTAACACCCAGACCAACTCTGGCGGGGAATTTATCTTCACAAACCTGCCCCAAGGAACATACTGCGTATCTGTAGTTAATCCCAATCCATCCTGCGGTGGCTGGCTGCCAACCACTGTCACTCAGCGAACCGTAGTACTTGGCCCGGGAGAACTCAAGCTGATTGCCTGGTTTGGATATTCCGCCTATATTTGTTAGAGAGAAAGGGTGCAAATCAAGAGTTAATCATAAAGAAGACCTCCTTACAGGAGGTCTTCTTTATTTTTGGTGCCCCCACGGGGACTCGAACCCCGGTTTTAGCCTTGAGAGGGCTATGTCCTAGGCCACTAGACGATGGGGGCGGAAGCGAAGTTATTTTAACACGCCCCTCCACCGCCGTCAAT
>CAXMRF010000135.1:0-3212 GCA_964195965.1 uncultured Nitrosomonadaceae bacterium | reverse complement strand
TATTCAGATACCATTCTACGGGTCGAGAAATTTGCCCCGCAGCTTTTTATTGATTCCTTCATAACCTTAACCCATTCATGAGGCACATCATGGTTGGCGACCTTATAAAATAAGGGGACAATTTCCTCTTCCAGCAATTGATAGATGGCTTCTGCATCAGATCCATCGCGATCGCCTTGTATTTCTTTCTCGCCAAAGGCCCAGCCGTTTTTTCCATTGAACCCTTCATGCCACCAGCCATCCAGGATACTGAGATTAGGCACCCCATTAAGCCCAGCCTTTATGCCACTGGTGCCGCATGCCTCCATCGGCGGAAGCGGATTGTTTAACCAGACGTCAACCCCGTGTACCAGGTACTGGGCGAACTGTTCACCATAGTTTTCGACAAAGGCTATGCGGCCGCCAACGGCAGGATCGCGGGAAGCGTTAACTATACGCTGCAGAATTCTTTTGCCTGGATCGTCAGCGGGATGGGCCTTACCGGCGAAAATTATTTGGATCGGCTGCCAACGGTTAGTAAGGAGTTTTATCAATCTGTCCATATCATGAAAAATCAAATCCGCCCGTTTGTAAGTGGCAAACCGCCTGGCAAAACCAATCGTCAGGATTGTCGGATCAATCAGAGTGCCACCGGATACGAGCAATGATGGATTCAACTTTTCTTCAATCCAGCGCTTTCTTGCCTTCTCCCGTATAGCATCGATTAATTTTATTTTCAGCCAAACATGGGTATCCCACAGTTCCTGGTCAGGGATCTCGTCAACCATTTCCCAGATATAGTGATTGTCATGTTCCTCCACCCAGTCGGGCTCCAAATACTTATTGAACAGTAGTTCCATCTTCGGTTCAATCCAGGTCGGGACGTGCACTCCGTTGGTGACATAATCAATGGGAATTTTCTTAGGGTCTTCACCGGGCCATAAATTCTTCCACATGTCACGGGCAACCTCGGCATGTTTTTGACTCACAGCGTTTCGATAGCCGGCAATTCGCAGGGAAAATGCCGTCATATTGAATCCACTCTGGGGCTCATCAGGAGAAACTCCCAGTTGCAAAAAGATATCGTAATTAATCCCTAGAGATGAACAATAGTCTCGGAAATATTTCCCCATAAGTTCAAAAGGAAAAATATCTTGTCCGGCCGGCACCGAAGTATGGGTAGTGAAAACAGTAGTAGCACTGACTTGCTCTTGGGCCTCTTCGTAACTCAGTCCTCCATGTATCCTGTCCCTGATTCTTTCCAGAAACGCAAATGCCGCATGACCTTCATTCAAATGCAAAAGACTGTGCCTTATACCCATCTTTTCCAGCACTTCCATGCCTCCAATTCCCAGGACAATTTCTTGGCGGAGACGGTGCTCTATATCACCACTATAAAGCCTTGCCGAAATTGACCTGTTCCATGGATCATTAATCTCAATCTCTGTATCAAGCAGAAACAACGAAATCCTGCCTACTGCAATCTTCCATACTCCGACATAGATGGGCGGCTCAATTATCGGTACCCGCACTACCAGTTGATTACCATTTTTATCCAAAACTCTGAAAATGGAAGCTGCTTCCCGGTCCAGCGACTGATCCAGGTTTTCCTCCTGCCAGCCGTCATCCCGTATGCGTTGCAGAACATACCCTTGATACATGAATCCAACCGCTACTACCGGAACCTGCAGATCGCTGCATTCCTTGATAAAATCTCCAGCCAGGAAGCCAAGCCCGCCGGCTTAAAAAGGCAGTGAATGGTGCAACCCATATTCAGCTGAAAAATATGCTATAGCGGGTGTATCGAAATCGCACACCTTACTCAGCTTGGAGCAAACACCCTTTTTAAGATACTTGTGGAATTGGGACAGCACCAGGTCGTAGTGTCTGAGGAAGTCTGCATCCTTGGCAGCAGCCTGTAACATTTCAGGAGAAAGTTCCTTTAAGGTTTTGTCAGGATTGTGCCTGTTTTCCTTCCATACCTGTCTGTTCAGCGATTTGAAGACCATGCGCGCCGCTGGATGCCAGCTCCACCAAAGGTTTTCGGCCATTTCACCTAAACCAAGCAGCCTGTCAGGAAGGTTGGGAAATTCCTGACGGATTCTGTCAAATATTTCTGTAGTCACTTTGTCAGTTCCTTTTTAGATCCTAAAAACCGGAAACAAATCGATTGGTTAGAAAAATGATGAAAGCCATCTCCTAATCTTTTTTTGTCATCTGGGTGAATGAGTCGAAGATGTATTTTCTCGCCATCACACAGTTCCTCATCGCTTGAAAAGTCTTTCCAATTTATCGTATTCTCTCTCGAAGTAATTTAATAAGTTAGTAAAGAAAATTAAAACATCCTTGCCATAGTTTTATTTGTTTGACCGCCCAAGCCATTTAATAATACTGCATGTTATCTTAACTTTAAGAAGTCAACATTCCTTGCCAACATCTTGACTATAAAATGAAGAATTACCAGTTACGATGTCCACTGGACATGGCAACCATTCAAGAATGGTTCACGAGTTGCAATTGATAGCAGAAACATTAATTTTTTGTGATGGTAAAGAATTCTTTCAGCCTTACATCGCCAAAACATCTGTGCAAACTTTACCTGAGGATTCCCTTAACAATCACCTCAACCGCTTCCCCAGACGTGAGCCCATGAGCCATGAGGGTTTCAAGCTGCCTTTTGTCCACGCTGCCGATGGCTGCCTCATGGGTCACCTTGGCCAAGGAGTTGGTCACACGCACAATGGGTATTGCCGTGGCCACCGCATTATCCTTGACGATCTCCATGCAGTCTACATGCCCTCTTGCCCCGGCGGCATTGCCTTCTGTTATACCTGTTACCTCTGCCGATGATTCATCCTCAAGAGCAATTCTTGTTTTTATCAGCCCCCTTGAATGTTCACCGGCCAGTATTACCGTTTCCTTTATCTTTATTTCATCATCTCCATGGCCGAATACCCTTGCGGTTAACTCGGTCACACCATTTTCTTCTGTCTCGACGGTGTAATCTATTTCAAGCCGGCCGACCCTACCCGTGGTCAGATTGAAATCACCAACGTATCTGCCGTTCCGGCCAACGGTGACAACCGCTTTTGGTACGGCCTCAACGCCTCCATACATTCCATGAAAGTGGGTTTCGGAATACCGCATTTCTGCACCTTCACCGATCGCAACCACCGCATTCATTCTATGAATCACCTGCTCGGCACCAGGAAAGATACAATGGGCGATGAAAG
>CAXMRF010000134.1:0-3252 GCA_964195965.1 uncultured Nitrosomonadaceae bacterium | reverse complement strand
AATAATATTTCAAGAATCTAAAGTTAGTCAAGCTCTTATAGATAAAGACGCTATATATTCAGCTGAAGGTGGTGGAACTGTAACCTCTTCAAATGTTGTTATTGGAGCCATACGACCTGTAGGTGGGAATTTTGGTATAAGTAAAAAACCTAGGCCAACATTTGTGACCAACATTACTAACGAATTGATCAACGTCAATTTTGTATTTCCAAATGCTTGCAAAGTAACACCTTCAGGACCAAACGAAGCATTTACAAGTATGCCAAAAGCCAGTATGGAAAGAGCAATTGGATAAACCGCATATGATTTTGTAAACAGCAATCCTGTAATCGTGTTTCCATACAATAATATCACCAAGAAACCTGCCATCGTTAAAGAGAAGACCCATTTTGTTAATCTACGATAAGTTTCTTTTACTTCTATATATTTCTTATCTGTGATTAATTCTGATATGACAGGTTTAAATATTCTTGCGGTAGATTCCAAGACCAATTTTAAGAGGGCAGCAATTTGAATATAAATCCTATAGATTCCGACATCAGCAGAAGGGTGATAGATACCAATGATCAAATAATCTATTTGTCCGATCACGATAACCATGATGCTCGCAATACTGATCGGCCAAGAATATGAAATGATCTCTTGAACCTTGATTGCCTGAGCTGATGTATTGTTCAACGGACGAAGTATTCTGGAAACAAGAAACCAGAAACCTATGCCAGCTGTGATCAAAACAGAGGTTATATAAAACCAGGTCCATTCAATCAAACCTAAACCGAAAACAGCTACTAACACCATAAAAATGATCTTCGAGCTTGGTTCGATAATTTGCTTAAGATAAACATGATAGCGCAGCTCTTTATAACCCGTAAAAGCATATGTGATTATCATTGTCGCTGATAGTAAAGGAATAGAAAAGACAATGATCCGCAGTAAGCTGGAGAGCGTAAGATTATCAAACACAATCTCCCCTAGATAATCAGAACTCAAGAAAAGAAGTATGCCAATTAGGGCACTGCCAATCATAGCTACTATAAAAACTAAACGGAGCAGCGATTTAATTTTTCCCGGTTCACCTGCAGCTAAATAAATCGGAATAAAGCGATCTAACGATCGATGTGTTCCTAATAATCCAAAAATTAAGGAGATATTCACAAAAGATTGAGCCAAGGTAAAATTCCCGATATCATCTTGAGAAAAATAACGGGTCATCATAATCAACCAGATATACCCTAATAAATTCCCCAGGATTGATCCGGTAAAGTTTATACTAGACTCTTTTAGGATTTTGTTTAGTGAATTCACAGGTTTTTTTTTGATAAGTGAACAGTTCTGGATAATAAAACTTCATACTACCAAAATATGGTATCCATCTTCATTATTCCAGCTTTAACTGCTTGAAGCAGTATAGCGTAGATACCTTTATAAGGCTACCCCGTAATGATAATTATAGCAACCAAACGATTTTAAGGATTCGGTTTATCCGATAATTTATGATTGTACTGTGGAAGGATCACGCAAAGATTCAAATCAATATTATTCTGATTTCATGGGATGTTAATACACAATATCATCAATATAATCCAGGGCGTACGGACAGATAGTTTCGAGGGATTGAGAGATGTGCTGCCAAGTCAGAGTTACATCACGATCGGTTATATCTTGAACAGCCTTAGCGAGACAGCCTGAGCCTGCATGATAATTCACCAAGGTTAGGCGCCAGAGATCCTCATAACTGAGCAGTTCCCCTGGAATTCGGTCAAATTCATTCGATACGATTTGATTTACCTGAGTACAATTTCCCAGTAGAGTTTCAGAAAAATAGCTCACACTTGTATGAGCTTGCTCAGAATTAATAACCTCTCCCCTATATGGCATATCAATTTCAATTTCTGATAACAAGGCGCCTCTTAACAGGACCTGATTCCAATCATCTAACATCGCATATCCAGACTGACAAATATCCTCCCTTAAAACCAAAGGACAAAATTGGTTATAAAAATTATGGTTCCAAAGCAAAGCTGTATCTGCTCCTAACTCATTGATATGGCCCAATCCGTATTCTAAGTATAAATATCTGCTTGTTGCCGGCCAAAATTGAGATTCCTTGGCAAAGATACGCTTAAGCAACTGGGATGGTATCCCGGTTTCCTGGGAAGCCTGGATAATGTACCCATCAAATGTATTTTGCCATAAGGTAACCATGGACCTGGCTTTCTCCAATCCACATTGGGATGCATAACCATTTTCCATGAGTCCAAAATACTCACACTCGCTTATATCCACATAACCTTTTTGGATCAGTTGTCCGGCCAGATAAGTATAAGGTTCATTTGTTTCGAGAAGTTTGGCATGGTGGGGATTCGATAACCAGTCCGGGGGAGAGCCTAGTGCGGGAAATGCTTGCCAAATCTGGGCGCAACCTTTCGAAGTGTTAAAATCATCCATCTCACTAACTACATCCACCCGCCATCCAGGAGTAAATGGAATCTCATCGATACTCTCTCCTACCCGTATTCTCCCCTTGTAATGGATTGTGCTGTCCCCATAACTGGAATCCGCCCAAAATTCAATCGAAACACCCTTATTATCCGTTATTCTCAAGGTCAGTTCACACTTATTTCCATAACAAATAAAAGGGATATCATTAATGGTTCCCTGGATTTTAATGATTGACTCGTTTGGAAGTGGTTCTTCTGCGCTGATCAATAAAGAAGGAATCTCAACACACAAATCTGTACCCCTAACGGATATGCAATCTTTCAGATCAACCCATACTCTTGGTATCGGTAGTTCAAGCTGGATATCCTTTTTCTTAACCTGGGATCCCGCTAGAAACAGATACAATCCGCTACAAACATCTGGTTTTTTTGAATCTGCTTCCGAACAGAGTTTTGAACTGATCCATCGATTGTAGAATTTTTCTCCACATTGAAGATATATTTCCGATCTTGTTGGACTATCACTGTGATCCACAGCGATTACACATGCGACACTCCCGCCCTGCCAATTAACCAGCCACCATTCATGCTCAGTATATACAATCTCTATAGTTTCTAAACGACGTGGCTCGCCGTCCGCAAAAGCAATGGTTGGATGGATCAGGATTAACAGGAACACTAAGAATAAAACACCTTCAAAGAAACGGGAACTAAGTCTTTTTTTATTCATAAAATTAGATTTCGGAAAATCATTCCCCTGGAAGGGGGAATTTCATTATAGATGAAGCTAAAGTAAGAAGACAATGCTATT
>CAXMRF010000133.1:0-3261 GCA_964195965.1 uncultured Nitrosomonadaceae bacterium | reverse complement strand
ATCCCTTCAATCACTTCCCCGAAGATTGTGTACCCGCCATTTAAACTTGGCGCTTCAGCATAGGTGATGAAAAACTGGCTGCCATTGCTATCGGGACCAGAGTTGGCCATCGCTACCAAACCTTCGCGATCAAATAACAAATCACTGGCAACTTCATTACCAAAGCGATATCCAGGACCACCATAACCTGTCCCGGTGGGATCTCCGGTTTGAGCGACAAAACCAGGCAAGACACGATGGAAAGTTACGCCATCAAACCAGCCGTTTTCAGCCAGGAAAATAAAACTATTTACCGCCAGGGGGGCGGAATCAGCAAATAACTCGATGGCAATAGTTCCTTTTTCTGTTTCAACGATTGCCTGATATTTTCCTTCCGGATCCACAGTTAAAGGTGGACATTCAGTATATTGAAGTTCTTCCAGTTTGATTAACTCCACATAGGCAGTTAAAGTGTGGATATCAGCTTGCGCTTCATACAAGCTATTAATTTTTATAAACGGCGTTCCGGGAATGCCCAGAGCCTGTCCATCAACCCAGGTCTTTTCCGCTTTGGCAAGAATAGCCTCGCTTTTATAATCTACTTCAAACTGAACCGGATCCAAGCCCAATTCAGCCGCCATTTCCACTATCCAACTGTCAAATTCTTCCACAGAATATGCTGACCATAAAGTCTGGGTTTCATATAGTAAATCATGCAGATCCCAAAAAGCAGCTTCATCCTGTAAACCTGCTGCTTCTACAGCCGCAGTGGACGGGACAGCTTTATCATGAATGCTCACCAGGGGAAAATGCCGGTACACAACCCGGACATCGTCTGGATATTTTTCCAAGATCTCTTTAATGCCCTGAGCGGCAACTGAGCAATAAGGGCATTGGAAATCCGCATATTCCACAATAGTGATGGCTGCGTCTTCAGGCCCTTTGATCCAATCAGTTTCCGGGTCAGCCGAAAAGGCTGCCAGTTCTTCTTCGCTAGGAACAGGCCGGGGGGGGTCCGGGATACAAGTAGGTGGGGTTGGGATATCTGCCGAGACCAGGGACGGCGCTTCGACAACCAATGTCTCCTCTGCGGGTGCCTCTACAACGGGGATCTCAGTTTCTACAACTGATGAGCAAGCCCCAATAACTAGACTCAGGATCACAACAAATAAGATTAGATTAATTTTTTTCACACATCCTCCTCAATTAACATATCACCAGATTGTACCAATAATCTATACACCATATTACACAATCTGTTTTCTAATAAAACTATTAAATTAATACCCGCCTCATGGGGAAAGGTCAAAAAGTTTCTGGAATTGATCCAGCCGCCATTTCCAGGCAACCTGTTTCATAAATAACCTGTACGATGTCGCCCTCGATTTTAAATCTCTCAGCTCGCTGCCCAGGTCTACTCCTTCCTGGCTCGCTGCCCCCCCGGGATCAGCGGCATAGGATCCATGAAATGCAAAATAAGCCTGATTCAGTTTGCGAATTAAGTAACCATTTTCCCAGAATAAGATCCGTCTAATCTCCATATATTCTTCTGCTTCTTCCACTTGTCCCCCTTCAAGCAGCCGGTCTACTTCAAGGCGTGTTTGATGCATTTCAAACCGGAAATCAAAGGGTGTTTCCTCTTCAATCGGAAAAACTGGTTCCGGTTCCTGTTCCGGGGTAGGGTTTAACTCTTCCAGAGCGGGTTCCGGGGGCAAAAACTCTGGATAATATAAGGTAAAGGTTTTTTGTTGAATCTCATCAGCTGACAAATCAGCAATGGTTTCGTTAATAGTAGTTAATTCCGGGCTGGTACCGTAAAACATGCCCAGGGGGCGGAGGGTAAGATAATTATGGGTCCATTCATGACTGACCACATGGATTAACCATTCGAGACTGCCGGTTTCAATGATCATGGATGGGTAAAGGCCCACACCGCCAATACCCACTACCAGGGCAGAAAAATTCAGTTCCTCTTCAATATCATTTTCCAACTGGATGATTTCATCCAGTGTAAGACCCCGAACCAGCATCAAGTTCGCAGTCTGGCTGATTTCATCCCGGGGAGATACGATTAAAGCATAGGAATCTGGTTCCGATTTGTATAACACCTGGGGAATCAGCTGCCCTCCCAGGGACATATCCAAATCAGTCAAAGCGCTGTTTAGCTGTTCCTGGAGAACTTGTTCCACAAATGGCGCTATCGCCTGGTGTTGGTTGATCTTTTGATCCAGGTCAGTACGAATCGTTTTCTCCCTTTGGTCCCTATTCTCTTGATTTGGATCCGACAGCAAATTTGTCAGCTGTCCCTGCAAATGATTTATCTGATTCCTCCGGTCCAGGTAGTCCAGGACAAGGGATCTTTTTTCTGATGGCGTTATATATCGATTAACCTTTAATGAGGATTGAGCCAGTTTTCTACCGAGCGCAGAAAAGGTCCAGGAAACATAATCAAATTCATAGATTCTGGAAAAGGATCGGATTTGTTCCAGGGGTTTAGCAGGATCAACGGATGAACCGCTGATTGGAAGAACAAATATCAGGGTAATAAAAAGAACGACTGCAAACCGTTCAGCTGTTTTTATCCACTTCATAATTGAATGCAGGATCCTGTTACCAGGTTGGATTAGGCGCTTTTTTTGGTTGTATCCCCAAAGCAGAATCCATTTTATCAGTAATAACCATCTTCCCCAATTGATCGCCGTAAGCGCTTAGGGTCGGGATCCATTCCACTGCATCCATCGGAATGGATTCCAATAGATCAACCTGGAAACGCCGGAAGTCCAGATCAGGGAAGAAAGTTTCTACCAGGTGCACCTGCTGATCATCCGAGGATTCCTGAAAGGCGCCCAGCACCGGACTGATCCAGTGCCAGGGATAGAATTGTTTTATTTGTTCAGGCTGCAGCCAATGCGGCTCCCTCCCGGTTCCCAGGCTGATTAAAGTAGTTTCCGCCGGGTCCCATCCCAGTACAAATTTGGCCTCATAAGCTGCGATATAACAGGGGTTATGATAAGAACCTACCCCACCATCAACATAGCGATTTTCCACTGGAGGAAAATAAGAAGGTACCGCGGATGACGCCAGGACTGCTTTAACAATCGGCCATTGATCGTAGCCTTGGGAGTGATTAAAAGGTTTAATAAAAAGCGTTTTATTTTCTACCAAATCAAACGCGGTTACAACCAGGTCGATAGCTTGCTGAGAGGACCAGAAATCTCCCATGGTTTTATATCCGAGCTGGTCCTCCAGTGCTTCCTGGAGCGGTCCCAGGGGATAGCGGTA
>CAXMRF010000132.1:0-3292 GCA_964195965.1 uncultured Nitrosomonadaceae bacterium | reverse complement strand
TGGCTTCAGCGCTCTCAGGTTAACTTCATCACCACCATACCGAGAATATCGGCGACTCGGTCGGCCTGGTCAGCCATATTGGACACATGCCGGTAAACTTCCCGTTTGCGCAGCATGACCATTAAGGCGGTGAAATCATTCGCTTTGATGAACAGATCTCCAATGGCCACCCGGTAGAGGTGTTCAACTTCATTTTCAATCTTTTTTGCCCGCCGGGCATGTTCGCCTGCGACCCTGGGGTTGGAAAATATACGGTGAAAAGCCATCTCTATTTCTTGTGTGGCTTCCCTGGTTAACTTCACCATCCGGATTAAGTGTTCATCCGCTTCGATATTCAGCAGCTGCATTTCCTCAACCGTTGTGTAGCAATAATCCATGATGTCATCAATATACAGCGAAATCATAAAAATGTCTTCCCGGTCCAACGGGGTAACAAACGTATTATGCAGTTCATCGATCAGAATGCGCCGGACCTCATCGGCTTGAATTTCTTTATCCCGCATCTGGTCAATGGCTTTTTCTTTTAATTCGCTTTTTCCCAGCCATTTTTCAAGCAGCTTTAATCCTTCCACCGTAATCTGGCTTTGTTCAATTAACATACCTACAAATTTATCTTCTTTAGGACCGCGCTTAAAAACACCTGAAATGCCCATTGAAATCCTCCAATACTAAACCCTTCTCAGTATATTTTCCTGTTAGGGTATGAGGTAATCTATCAAAAAATATAATAATGCCGCTACTCCAGCAGACGCAGGAACTGTCAGGAACCAGGCGATTAAGATATCGCCCATCACTCCCCAGCGCACCTGTGATTTTCTGTGAGCTGCACCCACTCCGATAATGGAGGAGCTGACCACGTGGGTAGTGCTGACCGGACCACCAACCAACGAGGCTGCCATGATCACAATCATGGAGGCCAGTTGAGAGGTAAAGCTGTGTATCGGTCGGATCCGGTAAAACTTTCCACCCAGTGTGTGAATGATCCGCCATCCGCCAGAAGCAGTACCAATGCCTATCGCAGTCGCGCTTGCCAAAATTACCCACCAGGGCACAACAAAGCTTTCCTGGTATCCCAGCACGACCAGGCCCATAGTTATAATACCCATTGTTTTCTGGGCATCGTTGGTGCCATGGCTTAATGCCAGGGCAAAGGCAGTGGGTATCTGCGCATATTTAAAGAACAGGTTTGCTTTGGGCGTTGCGTTGCGCACAGCCCACAAACTGATCCTCATTGCGAGTTGTCCAAGCAAAAAACCCAATACGGGAGATAAAAACAAGGCAATCGCCACTAATCCAAGCCCATCCATCTCCAGAGCTTGCCAACCGGACCCCACCAGCACAGCGCCGATGATGCCGCCAATTAAGGCATGGGAGGAGCTGGAGGGAATACCAAAAAACCAGGTCAGTAAATTCCAGATGCTGGCGCTTAACAATGCCGCCAGAACAACTGCAATAGTGATTGAGTTGGGAGAAGCCACGTCCTGTCCAATGGTTTTAGCAACGGCCACGCCAAAAACAAAGGGACCGATAAAATTGGCCACCGTAGCGATAATGAGCGCAGCTGTCGGTGTCATTGCCCGGGACGAGATCATGGTCGCCACCACGTTGGCACTGTCATGAAATCCATTCAGGAAATCAAAAATCAGGGCCAGGGTAACAAGTATGATGATTAAAGTATTATCCATTATTTACCTTTTTCAAAATCCGGGTCGGAAATTTCTCCATCTTCCTCGAATAAAACCAGGCCTTTTATATAAATGAAGTCCAGTCTTTTCAGGGCTAATCATTATAAACAGAATAACAATAATTAGCCAGATAATCAACTTATTTGATTTTTCAACACAATATCCGGATATCGAGCTGGTCTGGATACTCCCCGGTTCATAGTAAGGAACCAAATAGTTAAAACCGTACTTAGTACAACGCTAAATCAACGGTCTGCTATTTAGCATTTGGCTGATATTTAAGATAGTAAATGCTTTTCGAACATATTGAGCATATTCTATCGCGTTCCCAATATCTTCATTTGTCAAACCTATCTCTGCTGGTTCTGTTATGCCACCAACAAGCTTAATCAGTGCTCTCATCTCATCCGAAGAAGGGACCTCCAGTGCGATCTGCTGGATTTCATCCCAATGATCAATAATTTTTCTCTTTAACCTTTCATGTTTTTCTGAAGTCGTATTTAGATGAGCTTCCTGGTGGCTGAGTATAGAAGAAGCTACTTGTTTACCATACCCGCGGATAATTTTCTGTGTTTCCACTTCGGGATCAACCATTGGTGTGTTTTCTAAACGGTCAGCTGCTTCTTCTTTTGACATCTCCCGGATCAACTCGTAATATTTAGCGATCCAAATCGAAGCCAATCCAACTTTGGCGCCGTGAAAGACAGCCGGACGACCTTCACGAAGAAGTGTCATCTCCCAATAGTGTGAAAACTGGTGCTCAGAGCCAGAAGCCGGCCGTGAATTTCCAAATTCAAGCATACATAATCCCTCTTCGTACAGCGCTTCCATCACAGACTTAACACTAAACTCCCAGTCTTCATTTAGTTTTTTTGCCTGGGCTGCCACTTTGTTCCTGGCATTTTGAGAACGTTCAGCAATAGCCGCATCATACGGATCCCCGTTGATGAGGTTTGCTAATTTCCAATCAGCCAATGCGGTGAATTTCCCAAACATGTCCCCGAAGCCCGATGCAATCAGCGGTCGAGGGGCATTGCACAATGTTTCCAGATCTGCAAATATTGCAACAGGTGGTCTGGAGAGTATGGTTTGCTTAAAGCCATTAATGGTCATTGACGACCCATTGGATGCGAATCCATCTACGGATGGCGCGGTCGGAAGTGAAATAAAAGATGATTTTGCCCGATAACTTACAAAACGAACAATATCTGTCACCGTGCCAGAGCCCACGGCAATGAAGAGCTGTTCTGTTTCATCAGAAGGCAGGAGCACCTGGACAATATACTTCTCATTGGCTCCAATCTCTTCACCGCTCAAAACAATGTTTTTAACAATAAACTTTGCTTCCCGAAGCGCATTTTCAACACGGGCGCCAAAAGCTTTGTATTCGTTATCGTCAGATACCAACACAACATGCTTTGCATTTATTTCTTTTAAATACCCAATTAATTCAGGGATTGTTTCATGCCCGATGTAGAACAACAAATTTTCTTGGGGGGAAATTTCAATCATGTTACTCATTGCGATACCGATTCTCTATAGCCATAATCTTGTCAATTTTTGGCGCAGACCCGCCTCCCTGAAATTCTGAGTTTAACCAAACCTCT
>CAXMRF010000131.1:0-3330 GCA_964195965.1 uncultured Nitrosomonadaceae bacterium | reverse complement strand
CAAGAATCCTTCCTGGTCGAATAGGGATCGATTTATCTTATCGGGTGGACACGGTTCGATGCTGCTGTATTCACTATTGCATTTAACCGGTTATGATCTATCTCTGGATGAAATTAAAAAATTTCGACAGTGGGGCAGCTTAACTCCGGGCCATCCTGAATATGGCTTGACTCCGGGTGTGGAAACAACCACTGGGCCTTTAGGGCAGGGTTTTGCCAACGGAGTTGGTTTTGCAATTGCTGAAGCTCACCTGGCAGCAGTCTATAACAAACCCGATTTTCCAATTATTGATCACTATACCTACGGTTTGGTGACGGATGGAGATTTGATGGAAGGAGTTTCTTCAGAAGCTGCTTCGCTGGCCGGACATTTAAAATTAGGTAAAATAATTTACCTATATGATGACAATAGGATTACTATCGATGGATCTACAGATTTAGCTTTCACTGAAGATCGTGCTGCAAGGTTTTCAGCATATGGCTGGCATGTCCTTCAAGTTGCTGATGGCAATGATACTGGTGAAGTTAGTCGTGCCATTGCGGCGGCAAAAGAAGATTCCCGTCCAACAATAATTATTTGCCGGACACATATTGGCTATGGGATGCCCAATAAACAGGATACTGCATCCGCCCATGGATCTCCTCCTGGAGATGAGGAATTAAATGCTGCCAAAGAAGCATTGGGATGGCCGATTGAACCTCGTTTCTTGATTCCAGATGAAGTGAAAACTTATTTTGAAGAAGGGATAAAAGCTGGTAAGAAGGCAGAGAAATCCTGGGATGAATTATTTGCTTCTTACGAAAAGAATTTCCCGGATGAAGCAGCAGAATTAAAAAGGATCCTGGCTGGTAATCTTCCCGAAAATTTGGAGATTCCTGAATATCCCGCTGATTCAAAAGGTATGGCAACAAGGGCTGCCTCAGGCAAAGTGTTAAATGCGCTCGCCGCTCAAATCCCCGAGATTATGGGTGGATCTGCTGATCTTGCACCCTCTAATAAGACCTGGATCGATGGCGCGCCGGATTTTCAGCCAGGTCAGTATGAGGGCCGCAACTTCCATTTTGGTGTCAGAGAAAATGGAATGGGATCTATAGTTAATGGGATGGCTCTTCATGGAGGAGTTATTCCTTACGGAGGCACATTCCTGGTATTTTCGGATTATATGCGGCCCGCGATTCGGGTTGCTGCTTTATCTCATATTCCCAGTATTTGGGTGTTCACCCATGACAGCATTGGTGTGGGAGAAGATGGACCTACCCATCAACCTGTAGAACACCTGGTTGCTCTGAGGGCAATACCGCAATTGGTTGTCCTTCGACCGTCTGATGCCAATGAAACTGCCCAGGCCTGGGCTTATGCAATCAAGCACAGGAATGGACCTACAGCGCTGGCGCTAACCAGGCAGGCGCTGCCTACTTTGGATCGGGAGATTTATCAGGGGGCTGATGGTCTTCAGCAGGGTGCCTACGTATTGGCAGACTTTGGTGATAAGCCCCCGGAAATCATCTTGATGGCCTCCGGTTCAGAAGTTGATCTAATTGTTAAAGCAGGAGAGAGGTTGGCTGCTGAAGGTGTAAATTTGCGCCTGGTCTCGTTCCCAAGTTGGGAACTTTTTAAACAACAGGACGAAGCCTACCGTGACCTGGTTCTACCTCCTTCAATAAAGAAACGACTGGCTGTCGAAGCCGGTATATCTTTGGGTTGGAGCCGTTGGATTGGAGATGGTGGAAAGATGATCTCAGTAGATCGTTATGGCGCTTCGGCGCCCGCCGGAAAGATATTTGAAGAATTTGGATTCACTGTTGAAAATGTTATCGACCAGGCCGAAAAGTTGTTAAGGAGTGTGGAATAATGCGCATAGCCATTGGCTCTGATCACGGGGGGTTTTCTCTGAAAGAGGAGATATCCAGATTTGTTCTGGAATTAGGGTATGAAGTATTGGATTTTGGCACTGATTCCAGTGATAGTGTTGATTATCCGGATTTTGTTGAGCTGGTTGGCAATTCCATTCAAACGGGTCAAGCTGATCGAGGTATCCTTTTTTGTGGCTCCGGAATTGGTGTGTGCATAACAGCCAATAAAATGAACGGGATTTATGCATCTATTTGCCATGATGTTTACGGCGCATCCCAAGGTGTGGAACATGATAATATGAATGTACTTTGCCTGGGAGGAAGAGTTGTTGGTTCAGAATTGGCGAAGGTATTGGTGAAAAATTTCCTGGAAGCACGATTTATTGGAAATGATCCTGGGGAAGACCGTCATCTGAGACGAGTTACCAAAATGAAAGTAATTGAAGAAAAAGGAAAAATTTAATGAATGATGTCGTATCCAAACTCAATCAGATTGGGCAATCCATCTGGTATGACAATATAGAAAGAAAACTCCTCAACGATGGGACATTAGCGGGGATGGTTCAACAGGGCGAGATCCGCGGAATTACTTCCAATCCCAGTATATTTAATAAGGCTATCAGTCAATCCAGTGAATATGATCAAGAAATTCAATCTTTAACTGAAAAGGGTTTTTCAAAAAAAGATATTTATGAAAACCTTGCTGTCCGGGATATTCAAGCGGCAGCGGATTTGTTTCGATCCCTTTACGACGAGACCCAGGGAGCAGATGGGTATGTTAGTCTGGAAGTCAGTCCTTACCTGGCGCATCAAACCGATGAAACAATCGTTGAAGCTAAAAAACTCTGGAAACTGGTCGATCGGCCAAATTTAATGGTAAAAATTCCTGCAACAGTTGAAGGTTTACCCGCAATTACCGAAACGATAGCCGCAGGCATAAACGTGAATGTCACCTTGATTTTCAGCCTGGAGCGTTACAAAAGAGTGATGGATGCTTACCTGACCGGATTAGAAAAACGCGCTGAAGCAGGGAAATCAATTCAAGGTATTGCTTCAGTCGCTTCCTTCTTTATTTCCAGGATTGATTCTAAAGTTGATCAGCAGTTGCAGGAAATTGAGGCAAATTCCCAATCGGAAAAACAAGAGAAGTTAAATAATTTATACGGAAAAGCAGCTCTCGCAAGCGGGAAATTGGCTTATGTTTTGTACGAGGAAATCTTTGGCGAAAACGGAATCCGCTTTGGCGAACTGAAGAAATTAGGCGCCCAGCGCCAGAGAGCTTTGTGGGCCTCTACAAGTACAAAAAATCCTGCTTATCCGGATACCATGTATGTTGATGAACTGATTGGTCCTGGTACTGTTAATACAATCCCCCCTAAGACATTAATCGCTTTTTTGGATCATGGGACTGTCAACCTGACTATTAATCAGAAAAGGGATGATGCCTGGCAAGTATTTACCGATCTCAAAGACGTTG
>CAXMRF010000130.1:0-3339 GCA_964195965.1 uncultured Nitrosomonadaceae bacterium | reverse complement strand
CATTTGCCCTGATTTTTCAATTACCATCGGTATAAGCGCCTGGGTATTTGACATATGCAACAACCCTCCTCTAATCTTTTAGCAGAAAATTATTCCTGCTCTTCAGCTTCTTGGGATTTCTCTTCTTCAGTATCAGATGAAATTTCATCATCAGGAACTTCAATCGTTTCAATGGTTTCTTCCTCTGAAGAATCTTCTTGAGTTTCTTCAGGTTTTAGAAATACTGTAATGTCCTCGCCCTGGGCAATTGCCATCAGGAAATCCAGAGTTTTGCGAGTGATGATCTGGGAGCTAATTCTATTTAAGAGAGCAACGGAATCTCCACTTTTCATATATTCCAATCGAGCTTCTTCGTCTTCTTCAAAATGACCGTCAAGGACATTCTTGAACTCACCTGTAATTTCTTCTGGATTTATATCCAGATCTTCCGATTCAGATATCTTGCCAATAATCAAACCTTGCGTAATCCTTTTTTCAGCATTGGGTTTGATATCTTCCCGAAGCGCTTCTTCTTCCATATTTTGGATGCCAAGGTACATTTCCAGATCCATTCCCTGGGATTTTAATCTATTTTCCAACTCCTTGACTTCCCCTTCAACTTCATTTTCAATCATCTGGGGAGGATATTTAACCTGTGCTTCTTTGAGAATGGCATCCAGGATGGAATTAATGTAAGTATTTTCTTCTTCCATCTCCCGCTGGGCGGTTAATTCCTCTAGTACTTGATCCCGTAATTCAGAAACAGTCTCGAGTTCGCTAACTGTTTTTACAAACTCGTCATCAATTTCCGGAAGAATTCGTTCACGGATACCTTCAACAATCACAGAGTAAAGAACTTCTTTTCCTCGATAGTCTTCATCCACAGATTCGTCATCCTGGAATTCATGGGTTAACTCCAGTGAATCTCCTTTTGAAACACCCAGCAATTGCCGGGAGAAACCGGGAAAAGGCCATTCTTTTGACTCATCATCTGCCTTTGCCTTAATCATCACTGGCAGGGGCTGGTTTCTTAATAAATAGTTCTCTTCGTCCTCAGGATCACTTTCAACGGCTCTGCAATCCAGTGATGTATCAACAAGATTCCCCTCTTCAGCGGCATGGTCAACAGGTTCAACAGCAGCTTGCTGCGATTGCATTCTTTCAAAGATTTCATCCACCTCATTATCGGCGACCTCTGATTTTTCATAAGGCAGTCTGATCTCACGATAATTGCCAAGGGTAACTTCTGGTTGAAGAGGAATATTAAAAATAAAGGTAGGCGGTTCCAGGCTTTTTATCTCTTTGACATGTCCTGGACCATAAGGTTCCTGATCAATTTCTTCAATTATCTGGGGATATACATCATCCAGAAAATGCTCTATGGCGTTATCAATGATCACTCCTTCGCCAAAATGATTAACTATCAGCTGGTAAGGCGCTTTTCCTGGCCTGTAACCAGGTATCTTTTTCCCTTTTGCCAATTCTTTTGCTGCCAGATGTTTCGCTTTTTCGAATACATCCTGTTCTGCTTCTACAGTAACTTCCAGCTGGTGATCTTCAAGGTATGTTTGTTCAATTTTCAAAGGATTCCTCACTGTCTAATAAAAACATTCAAAAAGGGCCATTAGAACAGGCCTAACTTCATTTCATTATTTTTCTGAATGGGGAAGGTGGGGGTCGAACCCACACGCCTATAAGGCACATGATCCTAAGTCATGCCTGTCTGCCAATTCCAGCACTTCCCCTGCTAATGAGTGCGGGAAAATTATAAGCCACAGCTATCAGGGCGTCAATAAATCAACTATAATACTTTTATTAATCGCGACTATTACATAGAAGGAATTACACATAATGTTTGATCATTTTGGTCTATTGGCTCCAGTTTACGAAAAATTTATTAAACCAAAGCGGCCAGAAAAATTGGCAGAATTGATACGTTTACCAATCTCGGGCCCTTTTCTAGACGTGGGGGGGGGGACCGGCAGGGTTTCACATTTTTTTAGCGAGGAAGTGGGTCAAGTATTTATTGCTGATTTATCTCTCAAAATGCTGGCCCAATCTTTCACAAAAAATGGGCTAATTCCAGCCTGTTCTCTTGCAGAAAATTTACCTTTTCCTGATGATTATTTTGAACGAATAATCATGATCGATGCCCTTCATCATGTCTGCAATCATCAAGAATCTGCGAATGAATTATGGCGTGTTCTAAAACCAGGCGGTAGGATTGTCATTGAAGAACCCAATATCCACCGTTGGGGAGTAAAATTGATCGCTGTGGCTGAGAAAATAGCCCTTATGAGAAGTCATTTTCTAAAACCATCGAAGATCAAAGATCTATTTGATAATTTTCAAGGAAAAACATCCATCGTTTGTGAAGATCATTATGCCTGGATATTGATTGATAAATAAAAACACATAAGCTCATCCGCAGAGAATTGCAATGATATTACATGAAGAAAGAAAGAAAATTATCTCTTTTAGCAATCAACTGATCTCTACTGGGGTCATTCAAAACGGCCAGGGAAATATCAGCGTTTTTGATCGTGAAAGCGGTTTAGTTGCCATCACACCCAGTGCAGTACCCTATGATCAGCGTCAAGTTGAAGATATATGTGTAATTGATTTAGCGGGAAATTTGAAAGACGGGAAATGGAAACCAACCAGCGAAAAATATCTACACTTGATTTATTATCAAAAGAGGATAGACGTTAATGCTGTAATTCATACCCACGCTCCAAAAGCAACCGTATTTGGCGTTATCGGTGATAAATCCATGCCCATGATATTAAACGAAGCAGCAATGTGCTTGGGCGGGCCAGTACCTATAGCGCCTTATGCAAGACCCGGAACTACTGAATTAGCAGAAGCAACATTCAATGCAATCAACGATGGGTGGGCCGCAATTATGGCTCATCACGGTTTGATTACCCTGGGAACCACAATCGACCTCGCTTATTCCGCCACAATTGCAGCAGAATCGACAGCTGATACGCTAATTATGGCCCGTTCTATGGGCTGCGAGGCAAAACAGCTCGAGGAAAACGAAGTGAAAATTCTGCGGAATCTATATCTGGGCTACAAACCCAGGAGAGCATAAATATCAAAAAGTCTCTGATTTGATATTCTTAATATTTATCAGATCCGGTTGCCCAAATTCTAATATCGCTTATTCGGTGTATTTTAAAATAAACAGGTAAAGCGGTAGAAGGGGGCTAAATCCGATAACCACGACCAAATACGCAATAAAATGCTGGTTCCAGGCGCCGCTGGGAATGGTTCCAATCAAAAAGATCAGACCAGAAGTAAGTGCTACAGTTAACGAGATTATTCCTGTTACTGATTTTAATTGTTTCTTAATAA
>CAXMRF010000129.1:0-3388 GCA_964195965.1 uncultured Nitrosomonadaceae bacterium | reverse complement strand
CGTGATGGTCCCTCCCAGGAGTTCACTACCAGCCAAAGCGGCAAAAATCAAAATGCCGTAATAGTAAAACCGGCTGGTTTTTAAGATCACTCCGAGGGAACTTACAGCCAAACCGACCAACAAACCAAAAAAGGCCAGAGGATGGAGATCAAAGAAGGCCTCCCCTGATCTAGGACTCATTTTTAAGAGCACAACCATACCCAGGCCAATTACACCCATGCTTGTGAAAAAGCCCAGGAAACGTTTTTTAAGTTCTTGATCCGGTTTGATGGAACCTACTCTGGGGACTACCAGGGACTGTTTCCCTAGATACCATATCATGAAGGGGATCACTCCCAATAATCCCACCAGGCCAGGAATATCCACTAGTAGGAAAATCCCATATCCAAAGATAATCAAGCCGATTGCCAAATCTGCCAGGCCATCCTCAGAATAATAAAGGTAGATCTGCTTTTTGAATTCATTTAAGTTAATTTTTTCAGTCATATTACTCTCCCATGTTCTACTCAGAACAACTATTTGTACTGCAGTTTTGTTTGCGTCGCAAATATATTTACCACATTGTAGCTGTTTTTGGGTATATGTCAAGGGATAAAACAAATCTGACCTGCCCCTGTTACATATCAGGAAAAAGAGACAGGTCACGCTCTTCCGTTAATTTCTAGATTGATTTATAGCCGAGTAGGAATAAAGCCGTTATCCGCCACCGAAGGGCAGGTTCGATTCCTGCCGGGCCCACTTTTCCCCCAATTTATCCCTCATAATATATTCAAATTGATACCGTACTGGAATGGGGCTTGTATCCCAATGGTCGCAGGCTCATAACCTGCCTGGTATATCTGTGTAATTAGATTCTCTCTTTTGTTAATGAGATCACTTATAAGCTTTGATATGAGTAGTTATCATAACTAATGGAAGATAATCATATATCTTTTATCCTATATTTGAAAGATAATTAACGTTATAAAAATCTTAGCGCTTTATACATTGTGGGTATTGGCCTATCGGGCTATTCTCGCTTCAGAGGAGATAAAAAATGAATTCAATCAAAAAGACCGCAAGAATGGCAGGGCTCCTGTATTTTATTTACTTCTTACTTCACATCTTCGCAGATGTGTTTGGTCGTTCTAAAATTATAATATTCGGAGATGCCGCAGCAACAGCCCAAAATATTATGGCTTCTGATTGGCAATTCCGTATCGGTATTATGAGCGATCTGCTCGGTGCTGTGTTCTTTCTTTTGGCGGCCTGGGCTTTATATAGGTTGTTAAAACCGGTTAATAAAAACCTTGCTTTGCTGTTCTTGTTATTAAACCTCGGCGGTGTCGCTATCCAATGTTTTAGCGATCTTTTTCTGTTAGCCAGCCAGCTGATTTTGAATGGTGCTGATTACTTGCAAGCATTCCAGGCCGATCAACTGCAAGCCCTGGCAATGACATCTCTCTATTTATACAAAAACGGGTTCATGATCGCCCAGATATTTTTTGGTGCCTGGCTCTTTCCGCTTGGTTATTTGGTTTTCAAGTCGGGCTTCCTTCCCAAAATTTTGGGCATCGTGCTGATGGCTCATTGCGTTACCTGGCTATTGACTACTTTTCTGTTCTTCCTTTTCCCGGACTTCAATGCAATAACCTATCTAAGCTATCCACTGGGATTTATTGCGGAATTTGGGCTTACTTTGTGGCTTCTGATTATGGGTGCAAAGGATCAACCTGCAAATCTTGCGCAATAAAGAACGCCCAACAAAGCATGCCCTGGAAAGGTGAGATTCTGGGGCATTTTCAAGCAGTTTTCCGGTGTCTAGTTCTTCCTGCTCCCAAGCAGAGTTCACGCTCGCCTATCTGACTCATGGTACGCGGCGGCGCAAGTATGATCAAGTTATCTTGGGCGGGTGAGCTCTTCCGTTAATTTAATAGATTGATTTTGTAGCCGAGCTGGAATAAAGTCGTTATCCGCTAGGTCGCAGGCTCGAATCCTACCGGGACCACCCAGAAATATTCATCCATAATTGGCCATAAACAGGGGAGGGGAGACGGCAGAGTTAGCGGTATTTTACAGATTCGTGTGGAAATGTAGCAAGCACAGAGAAAATGTTGTAATTCGACTTGGTCAAAACGGCACAAAATCACTGATAGTTGTATCAAGATCCAGCTCTATATTGAGATATTCCTGTGTTGTTTCAATGCTGGCATGCCCCAGCAACTTGCTGATCTGTGAGATGGGTACTCCAGCTCGTCTGCCCAGCTCTGCATATGTCCTTCTGAGATCATGTGGCTGCAGCTCTGGTTTTCCAATCATCGAACCACGTTTTTGAACGATGTTGTATAAACCTGTTGTGCTTATGCTTTCCCCAGGCTCCTTGTTTCTTCCCAAGCTTCGCAAAATTAAACCTTCTACGCCTACTAGAAATTGCCAATCAATAATGGCCTCTGCCAAACGTGTGTTGATGGGCACTACGCGATCTTTGGCTCCTTTTCCAAGCACGTTCAGTACATAACGTTCGTTTTGTTTAACTATATCTGTAAATTGTAGACTGGCGGCTTCTTCGCGCCGCAGTCCGGCTGCCATCATCAGGCCAATCGCCAGCCGGTCCCGCTGGGCGAAAATTCTCATTTCTGCCTTGCCGCTAACTCTTCGTTGACAGGCATCCAGTAACTGTTCAGCTTCAAACCAGGTTAACCAGGTGTGAGCGCGTTCTCCCTGGGGTTGTTTCGTTTTGATGGCGTTCTGCAGCGCCTGGGCCCGGAAGACGGCCGCCTGGATGACAGCGATGTTGTCCGGTGTGGCGCCTCCTTTGGCCAGCTGCTCAAGCTCCTGGGCCATGCGCGTCACGGCCGCTGCTAGAAAGGAGCGAGTGGAATTGCCAACAGTTAAAGCATACTCAGCCAAAGCAACCGGATCTGTCAAACTTTCTCCAGTCTCTAGATAATTTTCTATGGCCTTGATGTACTGATGCTTGGTGGAAGGCTGCAGTGTGGGATCGTTTTGGATAGCTTGGATCACAAAAGGACCGGGATCTAGATGCTTGAAAGATGTGATTTCTGATGGCGTTTTATTAGAATTTTCGCTCATTTTTGGCCCTGTTTTTACCCCTTTTTCACCCTTTCTAATACTTGCGTATATTCCGATTTACGTAAGTATTATACATAAATAATAAATCAGCCCGGTATTCTTAACAAAGTATTTTCCGATGGGGGGAAGACTCGTTTATTGTTTATAATTATTCAATATCATGGGATAAGATTAGTTATCAAAACCAATGGAAGGTAAATACTTATTCTCTTATCCCGTAATTGAAAGACAATTAACGCGTGCGGCTTAAAAATGTTTCAAATAGGAATATAAAGGAGATACCATGTCTCAAGAATATCCTGAAGTAACGATTCCC
>CAXMRF010000128.1:0-3456 GCA_964195965.1 uncultured Nitrosomonadaceae bacterium | reverse complement strand
GCGGCTTGGCGGATAACGGCTTTATTCCTACTCGGCTATGATTTAGTGAAATTTATTGAGATATAACGGCGGCAATAACCCGCTTGGTGACGAGCGAAGCGAGTTACCAAGTCGGTGTTCATTGCCTGGTTAGCCATTCTCCACAACTATACATTTCCCCCACGCAATGTGAATAAAGTCGTCGGGGTTGATACTATCGCCATCAGGGTGTTCACCCTCCTCAACAACGCGTATGAATACCTGAACCTCACCTGGATCTCCTACTCGCTGCTCGACCCAACGAGAGCGTATCAGGAAGGCGCTGAAAGAAGCCAAACGAAACTCTGACGACTCACTCTCCGATAACTGATACTGAATGGGCTCGTCCAGATGCACAAGAAACCAAGCGCCATCATCAACTACATCTGAAAACCTGGCAACGATGGTGCCCAAGACGGGAAGAAGACGCGCAAAGCTCTCGTTGTGGTCAGCATATTCAATCCTGACACGCGTTTTGCTGCTCATGAGTCTAGTCTCATATGGCTAACGGATGAGCTCACCCGCAGCCGAGTCTTGTTTTAATGATTCTGGTTCCCAGGCCATCCACCTTAACCGGCTGTCGGGTGGAGCGGGGGTTATGCATCCTTTAACTTTGGATCAGCTTCAATAGATAATTTTCTTGCTTTATTTGAGTCTTTACAATGTTTAATGGAAAGAATCAGACATCCCAATGAGCCACCAACGAAAAACCAACTACTTTCGACAAAAGCAATAAAACCATAAAATATAAAAAAACCGAACAACTCCCAAGCGGACAGTTTTAACCCGAACCAATAAGAATATTTAATTTGGCCAAAAATGGCCCCTTCCGCGTATGATTTGATGATAGCGATGTTACGAAGATGACGTAAATGAATTGCTATTTCTAATAAAAATAGTGCGCCAAATATAAAATAGAACAACTGACGGATATTAGAAAGATTTGTTATCCACCACAACAGATAAAAGAGAAAACTCGTTAATACCCAAAATATTATATGCCTTGGACTTATTAATCGCAGACTATTTACATCATTCTCAAATGTAGGATTCAGTTCAAAACTTCGTTCAAATTCGTAATGATCAGCGAGTTGTTCTCTGAACTTCTTGGCTGAGTAGATTGTTAGAAAATAATCACCAAGATAAATAAAACTCCACAACAAGAGAATAATCCATATATTCTGAATTAATGAATATCGATCCAACTAAGGCTCCTTATATTTGACCAAATTTCTATTGAATTTATTTTTATACTCATTCATTAATGCATAACGGATGAGCTCACCTGCAGCCGGGTTTGCTTTTTATCATTATAGAACCAAAACCAGTAAAGGGAGGAAACGGTCAAAAACCGGACGTGGCAGGCTGTCGGGTGGAGCGTGGGTTAGCCTGAGTTTTGCATATTGGATTGTTCTAAATTATCGATTACCAAATTGTCTCTGGTAAAAATTGAGACAAATAGTATCGTGGTGAAAGGCTGCAACAATAAGTTTATAAATCTATTTGACCAATCAAATAATGGGGTACTAATAAAACTGCTATATAAAGAATAATTAAAGCCAGTGATATTGGGCAGTAATGATTGATTTGAAATTAGACCGAAACATATATGTGTAATGCAATGAATAAAGATTCTAATTATAGTAATCCCAATCATAACTAGAACGACGGATTGAATGTTGTTTGCTAGAACCTTTATGCTAAGTTTAGCTGCTGGCATGAACTTCAAATCCAGTATCATGATTGCACATAATGAAAGGATTAGGAAAGGCCCCAAGATGAATGTGGAGAAAACTAGTTCTAGAAAGAACCAATTCTGATTTATTCCATTCCGAATTGCTAAATAGTTGACCACGGCCATTGCGATCAATAATGGAGTAAGCACAAGTACTGCCCCAAACATGCGAAATGATCTCCCTTTGCTGGTTGACCATACTTCTTTATACTCAAAAGAGCCAGCTGATATCAAATGATAAGTAGCTGCTGTGAGACCGCCTGATCCAATAAATGTTAATAATAAAAATCCAATAGTTAATGCAAAGAATACAGGAATTAGAATTATCTTCCCCTCAAAAAATTGGGTGGGAGGTGTAAATAGATAAATCATAGATAGAAAACTTAACCACCATATTCTCCTGTCTTTTATGATCAAGCTTGTGTTTTGAAGCAAATCACGAAATAGGGTCATAGTTAATAATGATAAGGCTAACGTTAATTATCTTTCAATTGCGCGATAAGTACTTAGGCGTTATGTATCAACGTGAAGGATAACATCCAAAGATGTTATCTTACCTAAATGAAGTATAGCATGGGGTTATATTGGATGATTGGTTTTCAGTTATGTGAATCTCTGCCAGAAACAAAAAATCGCCCGATAGAGTCGTCAAGCGATTCTTGTGGGCGGTATTGGACTCGAACCAGACAGGTTTTGATAACTACACTTATCATAACTTAAAAAGAATCACTATCCCTACAGGATACGAGCCTGCGACCTACAGGGTTATGAGTTCGATTCCTATTTGGTATATGTTTTGTATGTGTTTTTAGGGGTGATTTTAGAGGGTGAGTGGGCCCGGCAGGATTTGAACCTGCAGCCTGCGGCTTGGCGGATAACGGCTAAGTTCCTGCTTGGTATCAAATATCTATGAAGTATTGAGTGATAGTGTCAAACCAACCAATGGCTTAAAAGTCCTCTGCAATTTGATAGATTCATCGAGAGAAAGTGATTTTTGAGGGAAATAAGGGGGAAAATAGTGTCTATTGTGTATATCCTGTATATTGTTTCTACCCGATATGCACCGGAATTGCACCGGGAATTAAATGATAACAATCACAGGAATGGAGATTGATGTGATTATTAATAATAAAGAATGATCTCTATCAGAACATACCTCCTTTTTATCTTATTTATTCTGGGAGAAAGACCTCAAAATCCAACTCGATAACTTCGCCGTCCGAAATCTCGATCTGATAAAACTCTTTCGAGTGGCAAATAGCCGTGGAATCGGAACAGGCACCTTGATAATAATGGGGGACAACTTCATAACTTCCTGGCGGTAGAAGCACATCTTTGCAGCCACCGACGAGCTCCGTGTAAAGATCTTGAATGCGGCCCTGCTCATTTTTAAAGGTCAGATAACCCAGATCGACCAGCTCGTTATCAAAATAGATACAGGCCCTTAATATCCCATGCGGCCTGCTGGTCCATGTTGGTTTTAATGTTGATGTAGGTGTAACTTCAGAAGTCACTGCGCATCCACTTAATAAAACCGTGAAGAGAAGGATACATAACAATCGATATCTGATCATATTTCCTCCTGGAGAGGATAAGTCTGATATGGAGGTTAGTTTTGTAAAGGTATCGATAACTACATTTATCATAATCCAATATTCAATCAAAAAACAAGCCTTCCCAGTACAAAGGATGCTTGTTCTTCT
>CAXMRF010000127.1:0-3521 GCA_964195965.1 uncultured Nitrosomonadaceae bacterium | reverse complement strand
GAAAATGCTCCCAAAACAGAAGCTGGAGTGCCGATACCGCCTCCAGCTCCAATGCGGACGGGCACTGTGAAATTGCTTTTTATTTGGGTTTCATTTCTGAGCGCGATGATGGAGGGGAGCAGACCAACCAGGGGTCTATTATCTGTATGTCCGCCAGAGTCAGCTTCTACTGTAATATCATCCGCCATTGGAATATTTTCCGCAAGTTGCGCTTGTTGGGGGGTAATTTTTCCCTGTTCCACCAATTGTGACAGAATTTTTTCAGGGGCAGGATTTAGAAATTGAATAGCTACTTCGTGTCTGGATATTTTTGCGATAATCTTGTTGTGGATGAGTATCTCGCCAGTTGAATCCATTGATAAACCAGCTGCCCTGTATTGGACCACTGTGGGGGTCAGCCGAAGAAAGGCAGATGCCTCTATAGTTTGAATTTTGTGCTCGAGAAATAAATCTACTGCCTTTTGTTCGATGGCAGGTTCCTGGGGGCTGTGAATCAGGTTAAATGCATAAGGACCGGAAGGTAATTGGTCTTTGATAGTTGTGATGGCTTCCAGCAGTCTGGCTGGAGAAATTCCTCCTGACCCAAAAGAAGACAGGTACCCGGCTGACCCCAGAGAGGTTACCAAATCAATGCCTGAGATGCCGTTAGCCATGGATCCAGCCATGTAGGCGGATTTTAAACCGTGGAGGGACAGGAAGGCAGGGTTACCAAAATGGGAAGGGGAGATGGATCTTAACACTGCCACAACAGGTATACCTGAATTTGAATCTTTACTGGAATTCAGGATACCCGTGGTGCTTACCCCGATCTGTCCTTGATAATCAAGCAAGTAGCACTCGGATGAGATGTCCCTGAGCGTATCCTTAATTTCAGATGGATTGGTAAGGATATCTTTTTCAGAACCTTCCCAGGTGCCGATAATTGATTTTGGTCTCGAATATGTAAGAGTGGACATGAGGTATATGATCTCCTAGTTGGATCAAAAAGTTTCCAGGCAAAGATTATCAACCTGGTATATTCGTTTAGATCCTTTCCAGAGTTGGCCGTTGGTTGTAATTTCCCAACCCTTTTTTGTTTGTTTTATGCTCTTTATATGGATATCAATCATGATTTCTTTAATATCTTGAGTTATTTGCCCACGGTACTTCCAGCTAATCTTTTCCCCGGTTTTAATTCTCCAATTCTCATTTGCAGGTATTCCCCAATTGGTCGCACTTGCGATTAGGGCCTGGGCCATGGTTTCAACACCGAGAGAACCAGGCATGACCGGATCCTGGTAAAAATGAGCCCTATAAAACCAGGCTTTTTCTGACAATGAACGTTTAATATAAAGATAACCCTGCCCAAAATCTCCTCCGTCCGCAGATATCCAGAACTCCTTAATTTCAGGCAGCCGGGCTGTTTCTTGATTTGCCCCGGCGGAGAGTGAACTAGGAGGATTGAACCATTCACCGGATTGCGAGTGTTCTTCGCGCCAGGTCCTTTTGTTTTGATTTGAGTCTAAACCAGCCTGACTATCCAGCATTGGTAATGGGAAATAACCAAAAGATGAGGTTCCTTTAAAGAATGGTATTTTTCCTAAAGAAAGTTCGTAGGCATAGTTTTGGATAATGACGTCCTCTAGGGTGCTTGAAGATAATAATTCAACTTTGTTGACCATGATCTCGCCAGGACTATCTGGCCAGCTTAAAAGCGTGCCTTCGCCATCCAGATTCCGGAAATATAAATCCTGGTTTTCTCGTCCCGCGATACTGCCCATATAGGCCGAAAGGAAACCGCAAGGCTGCAAGGCCATTTCCATAATGGCCACATGCGGCAGCGAAGAATTTGGTTCCGGTAGATACCAGGACTGTGTTGGCAGATCGTACTCACTGACAAGCGTTGAGCCTGCCTTGATACGTTCTGGATGGCCATTTATTTCAATAATTCGATCAATCATTTGCAGCTCGCCATTTGGCAGGCGAGGAAATCTGCGATCTTCAAATCCATTAAATAATGTTCCAAAACATTCCCGGGGGTCTCCAATCGTAAATGATTCTATTTGTTTTCTTGAGAAAAGCGGAACAGATATTGGCGGGAGGGAATATTCTTCAGACTGGTTTCCGGCTTGCAATTTCACCACTCGGCCTAAATTCTGAGTCAAAGTGTGCTGTTGCGCAAGGAATTCCTGGTGGCTTTGTGCCATATCTGAGGATACTCGATCGAGATGCTCAAAGTAATCTGGAACAACCGAGATCTCCGATTGTTGTTGGATGGGTAGATCATCAAACTTTTGTTGATGAAGTTCGGTTAGATCGTTTGGTTCTGGGTTTGGCTCAGGTGTGGATGGCATACTGAACTGAGATGGATTGACATTCTGCTGATCCGGAAAGTCCGGATAAAGAGCAGATAGATCTAATGGAACCTGGTGGCTTACCAGCAAACTGATAACTTTTAGCACGCCGTGAAAATCAGGTTGATGTTTTTTATTTATTGGTACTACAGCATGCGGTTTGCCATCCAGGATTTTTTCAATCCAGCGGGAACATGTTTTTTGGGGACCTACTTCAATAAAGATCCGTACGCCATCGTTATAAGCTTGTTGAACTAGCCTGGAAAAATCAAAGGGGTTGCAGGTCATTTTAGCCATTGATTCTGCCAGTGCATCCGCTTCCAGGGATAACTCCTGGTACGTAGCTGCAGAGTAAAAAGTAATATCATCCCGGTTTCTGGTTTTATTGGTATAAAGTTCAACAAAATCAGGCCAGGAAGATAACATGGCAGGGTTATGAATGGATGCATTAAATGGCATGGGAAGAGCATGGCATTTAACTTCCTGGATTACACGCTGACAGGCTTCCTGTTCGCCCGCAATGACAACCTCGCTGGCGTTATTGATAATGGTCAGAAAAACCAGATCCTCCAGGTCACAAGCAGCCTGGACCTTTTTGGTATCTGATTTAAGAATATATGAGCTCCAGAAATTTTCGCCCAGAGAGTAATCCTTCCAATACCGGCGAACAGTGTCCATATTCCCAGTTAATTCACTTTTAAAGAGAGCCGATTTTTGCCAGGATTTTGAAATCGAGTCATGATCCTGCCAGACACCATTAGCCCACAGCATGCTGACTTCCCCAAGGCTGTAACCAAAGGCAATATCCGGTGAGACCTTAAAGGTCTGATCCAGGATGAGCGTATACAATACCGAAAGACTGATTCCTGTTTCTATTAGTTCAGCAGGGTGATTATAAAATTCAGCGAGTAATTCTTCTGGCTGATCACTCGCAAAGTTAATGGGCGAATATGGATAAAGAAAATCTTCTGCCAGAGAATGACTGAGGTTGGGGATAAGATCATGGGCAGCATTGTGAAGATCTGGGAAAGAATAAAATAATTCACGAGCCATCCCGGGATAAGAGTTAAATGCTCCCGGGTACACAAATGCCACAGGAGAGGAACCCTGGGGTTTGGCAGTGAAATAACTTCCTTTAGGACTGCTCCAGGGTTTCCCGCCTTTAAAAGAACCTTCGATACCGGTTCT
>CAXMRF010000126.1:0-3526 GCA_964195965.1 uncultured Nitrosomonadaceae bacterium | reverse complement strand
TTGACCCGGCTACCAGCACCGTTTGTTGTGCTGCATCTGCTTCCTCGCGAGCATTTTGTGCAGCTTTTTTATTCAATTCAATGACCCGGTCCTGCAGTCCATGGTTTTCCATGCGGATCGAACTTCCTCCAAAAGTATTGGTGAGGATGATCTGTGATCCCGCTTGAATATATTCCCGGTGAATGCCCCGGACTTTATCAGGATGGAGAGCATTCCATTCTTCAGGAGAGTCACCTGGTTTTAATCCGGCATCCATCAACATGGTGCCCATGGCGCCATCTAAAAGGATGGGCTTTCCGGATTCCAGCAGGCTGCTTAATTTATCCATAATTTCTCCCGATTGTAATTTGATTTGTAGTAGTTTAACCAAAAAAAAATCCCAGGCCAACTGATAAGCCGCATTCTGTCTGGTAATAGATCCGGTTTACACCCCGGAGGGCTTCTTCCCGTCCTAAACTGAGGTGATTATCTGTCTGGGGTGCACCTCTCGGCGCACCTCGGTGCAGCCTACCTGGAATTCAAAGGAGACGAGCAGCCTCCCCTCCCGAAGGAGTTCATCCCTGTTTGGCCTTGCTCCCGATGGGGGTTGCCCGGCCGCAAGCATTACTGCCTGCGCCGGTGGTCTCTTACACCACCATTTCACCCTTACTCCCGAAGGAGCGGTTTGTTTCTGTGGCCCGATCCGGCAGATCTCTCCGCCCCGGACGTTATCCGACATCGTGCTAAGTGGAGTGCGGACTTTCCTCACCCTGCGAACAGGGCGCAATCACCTGGCTGACCTGGGGCTTTCATCATAACATGTTTGAGAAATTTCTTGAAGGCAACGGGAAATTTATGATTGAATAATCACTATTCTTGATGACCTTATCGGTTTTATCTCTAACAAAAGGAGCTAGTGTTTTTCGATCTGGAATCCCGCCCGGGCCAATAACCTGGGCAGACCCCGAATGTATTTTTTGTTTTTCCCCTGCTCCCCTTCTGGCAGCTCATCCCAGGGCAGGATGCTGGGGTTGGTCTTTTGAGCGGGATTTTTCTCGGGGCCATATTTCCAGCCCTCGGCTGTTTTTTCCTGGCACCAATGAACATGCTCCAACTTAGCCATTAAAGTGATCTCATCGTCTTGACTACCCCCATTTTCATTGAATTTTAGATTCTCTACATCCCAATCTCGCAGCGGTGTGATCCGGAATCCCGCGCTAGCTAACATCAGGGGGATCCGATCAGCCTGCCGGCGATTCTTTTCTTTCAAATATTCCGACAGCTCATTCCATGGGACCAGGGCCTCGCCGGACTGTTGATCTGCCCCTGCGAGTTTGCACCCTTCCAGGTAGACAGCATGAAGATTGCGGGCCAGAATTTCATGAGTGCCTTTCTGGAGCAGCTCTGCTGTGCAGGTTTGATCAAGCAAATCAAATATTTTCAAATTCCCGAACGAATCCTGGTTTTCCTGGTCCTTGTCCAGCAGCAGTGCCAATCCTCCGCTTTCAACCATCCGCAGCACAATAGGAATGGAATGCTGCCGCAAGGCATGATTAAGGCGCAAACCGGCTTGTAAACTGAGCGTTTCATCGTCCAGGCAGATATAGATAACGGCCAACAGGGCTGTCTTTTCTTTAATATATTGGGGTCCGGTTTTGTCGAAATCCCCGGAAAGGATATTCATATTCACCGGATTAAATGCACACAAGTCGTTCAGCCTGGGATAATTGATTTGGAGAGCCTCCAGTTTCCTTTCTGCATTCAAGTCGATGATCGAGATGTGGAGTTTCTCTCCTGGGGCTGCTTGATGCATCCGCCATCCCCGGGCTGCTTCTACAACCAATCTTTGTCCCATTTTCCCCAAACCAACTACCAGGATGTGAGTTTGATGATTGTCAGTTTCCTTGATCCAGGGAGGATTCTCTTGCAGCATCAGCCGGGCGCCGCGGTCAAATATGTTAAATAATTGCAGCCTGAAACGCGTATTTTGATTGGTGTTTAGCTCTTTTTCCCGCAGCAGCCCCCAGAGTTGGGAATCAAAAATATGGATGACACAGGTCAAACAGCCCTCTTTCCTATGCGAGGATATTTTTTCTGCCTGGATTGCTACTTCGGCGTTTTTCCCATCATCGCCGACCACAGAGATCAGGCAAGCTGCCCGGTTGAGCTTAACTTTTTCAAGCAATTCGGGATCCCCCGCATCACCATTCATCACTATCGCACCGGCAGAACGAATATTACCGATCCAATCATTTCCTTCGTCTACCTCGATGACAACTACCGAAGTACCTCCCTGGAGAAATTGATTTGCCAGTCGGAATCCCTTCCTCCCCAGGCCGCAAATGATGACATGATCCTGCAAAAACCATAAGCGGACCTGGTCAGTTTGTTGAATAAAGAGGGTAGTAAATGCCAGGAAAGCAGTAAAGGCGGTAATAGCAGGGACTAAAAAACGAGCAATTTGTAATTCCCAGCTGATGGGAGGTGGTACGGCCCCGGAGTTCAGTGAGATTAAACCCAGTGTGAGATAGAGATTATCCAGGATCGTTCGGCCTGATCCGATATATTGACCATTTTTCCAGAAACCAATATATCCGAGAACTAAAGAAATAGTTCCGAGGAGTATTATTATGAACCAGCTATAGTCCGCCCACAAATTTCGTAATATTTTTCCTCGACGCATGGATGACTCCGTTTGGGTAGCGTACCAATGATCAACCAATTATATTAATTTGTAAAATTTCTTTGAATAAGAAACCAGGTTCAATCTTTATAAGATTCAGGCAATCTTCTTGCTATAATTTGACGGCTTCCTGGTGGAGAAATACGATCCTCATTTACATACGCCGCCATGCCGATCATTTCCAGCAGAACAGGTATGTTCCGGACCGTATCCCGGTCAAGGTTTTTGATTTCCTCGCTGAGCTCATCATAAGGCACGAGATAGGGACTGATCTTCTTTTTAATATCCTTCACCTCACCGAACGTCCAGCCATATCCTAAACGTTCGCGGACCCATTCCTGATGCTCGAATACGGCAAGGGCCTCTACAACATCATCAGATATTTCTGAAACCACTTCGCCTTCAGTTCCTGCCGGACGGATTTCCCATCCCATAAGTTCAAGTTTCGTTGTTATGCTCCGGGCTTGTCTTAAATTGGAGTATTTCAAAGCGTCAGGTAAATCAGAAAATTGCGGGGAAGAAAGCGGTTTATCTGGATGGGTTTCAAGCTGCCTTTGATTGTAAAGATCATGAATAGCAACGGCTAACTTTTCAAGGTTGCCCAGCAATTGGCGCGGGACGATGTCAGCCTCTTGATCGATAAGGCCATAGGTAGACGCCAGGGCTTTTCTGGTTTCACATTTAATGGAGAAACCATCCCCAAAAAGGGCATCCATGTCCAGTAATTTTGAGAGAGTGGTTTCCTTATCAGCTGAAAATTGTTCGGGAAGGGCAGTATCTTTGTCTATATAGGTCAATTCCAGGCGTTTATCGGTGATTAACACAGATGCTTCTTCTGCCAGATTGCGCTTTTTATCCAAAATC
>CAXMRF010000125.1:0-3689 GCA_964195965.1 uncultured Nitrosomonadaceae bacterium | reverse complement strand
TGAAGAGGTGGATTATACCTTCGGCCAGGAGATTGCTTTCCAGATTGAATTTGAGAGTAATGAGCCTGTTGAAAGCATTACGCTGACTATTCAAGCGCCCGGATTGCCGACTTTTGTAGGCGCGGTGTCCATGCCTTCCAACGGGGAAGGAAATTTTGTTTATGCGGTAGCAGTACGACCTTTGCCGGCATTTTCAAGCATCAGTTATAAATACCAGTTTACTGTCCAGGGTGGAGAGGTTGTGGATTCACCATCCTACACCTTTACTTACCTGGATAATCGGTATAACTGGCAGGAATTAATTGAAGAGCCCTTTAGAATTTATTGGTATGAAGGGGAAATCACTCTGGCCCAGGAAGTTCTCGATGCGGCCCTTTACGGCCAAACGAGTATGCTGGATTTTCTGCAGCAGCCCGCTGATTTAAATCCAATCGTAATTTTCATTTACAATTCCGAAGAGGAACTGCAATCCTCCCTGGCGGCCATTGGCCAGAGCTGGGTGAGCGGCTACGCGGATCCAGCCCGGGGTTCGGTGGTAGTTGCTTTACCGCCAGCTGTGGATCAACCCCTCGAGATCCAGCGGTTGATTCCCCATGAAATCGCTCATATCCTGTTATACCGTTTTATGGGCGCTGAGTTTGAATATTTACCGGCCTGGCTTAATGAGGGGATTGCTTCCCAGATGGAAGTTTACAGCCTGCCGGAATATGACCTGATCCTGGAAAGAGCTTATGATGGGCGGGATTTGATTCCCTTTTTACATCTTTGCCAGGCTTTCCCGGTTGATGAAAAGCTAGCTTTATTGGCCTATGCCCAATCGGATGCTCTGGTGGAATATATCCAACAAGAACATGGTCTGCCGGGATTGCAATCCATGATTTTTGCCTATGACCAGGGTGTGAGCTGTGAACGCGGTGTTGAGGTCGCCCTGGGGTTAACCCTTCAGGAACTTGACCAGGAATGGCAGCGGGATACTTTCTCCAGGGGAACCTATTTGATGTATATCTACATTCTGGCCGGTTTACTGCTGGTGATGGTATTTGGCCTGGCTGGATTTATTCTTCTAAAAAAGCGCGACAATCCTGTTGAAGAGGTCTGGGGTGATAATGAAAACTGAAAATCTTCAGCGGATGCATATCCGGGTTTACGGTCATGTGCAGGGGGTTGGTTTTCGGTATTTCACGATGACTGCAGCAGCAAAATTGAAACTCACCGGATGGGTCAGGAACCGCCGGGATGGTTTTGTAGAGGTTGTTGCCGAGGGCGATCTGGAAAAATTGGAAAAATTAGCCCGGATTTTGAAACAGGGGAAAAACTCATCTTCAGTCAGTGAGATAAAAGCAGATTTGCAGGAAGCCAGCGGTGAATATGGCTCCTTTTTTGTCCGCCCGACCCTTTAGTCTTCTGAAAAACCAAGTCCCCTTCTATTTAAAGAAATAAATCGCCCCTGGCCGATAATCAGGTGGTCCAGTACCTGGATATCCAGCAGTTTACCGGCGCTGATTATCGCTTTGGTGATGGCCACGTCATCCGGGCTGGGTGATGGATCTCCGCTGGGATGATTGTGAATCACAATCAGGGCGGCTGCATTTTCCCGGATTGCGGGGCGGAACAATTCTCCAACCCGTACCTGGGAGGAATTTAATGATCCCTGGTAGATGGTTTTAACGGCCAGGACATGGTTACGGGTGTTCAGTAAAACAACCCGGAGCTGCTCTTGCTCCAAGGCGCTCATCTCATATTGCACCAGGTCAGCGGCATCTTCCGGACTGTGAACAATAGTTTTGTTTTCTGCAGACTGGGAAGCAAGCCGTCTGCCCAGATCGATGGCAGCTTTGATTTGGGCAGCTTTGGCTTCTCCGATTCCGTGTTGAGCGCAGATTTCAGCATAGGTTGCCCGCTGCAAGCCTGCCAGCCCGTTAAAATCCCGCAGCAACCGCTGTCCAACCTGGATGGCGTTTTCTCCTTCCACCCCTACTCGCAGCAAAATAGCCAAGAGTTCTGCGGTGCTGAGCACGCCGGCCCCCATTTTTGCTAACCTTTCCCTGGGTCTTTCCTGGATATTAAAATCTTTGATCCCGAAGGCTGGCTGTCCGTGTTCCATATCCCCCTCCCTGGATTGTTGTTTGACCTCTTTATACAAAAAATCACGGCAAAGAACAAGCGCTGGGTGAATGTATCCAGGAAAAAGCTACCTTTCTGAAATAAGGTATAATCGGAACCGAGGAGAAACTGTATGACTTTTGACCCTTCGTCCCTGAATAATTTTTTACTGATTGCGGCTGCTTTGGGCGGTGCCTTTTTGGCAGCCTTATGGTTGAGTTTAATGGTCTGGACTTACCGGGATATCCGCGACAGGGTGAAAGATCCCCTGGTGCGCATCCTGGCTGTGCTTGTTGTGGCGGTACTCTTTTTACCCGGGATTGTGGTGTATCTGATCTTAAGGCCGCCCCAAACCATGGAATCTGAATATCAGCATATGCTTGAGGAAGAAGCCCTGCTGCAGGCGATCGAAGAAAGCTCGGCCTGCCCGGGCTGCGGCCGGCATACCGAGGATGATTGGATTGTCTGTCCCAATTGCTACACAAAATTGATGAAACCCTGTCATTCCTGCGATCGATTGATGAAGCTGCCCTGGAGTTTATGTCCTTACTGCGGCACGCCAGAGCCAGGCAAACGCATTGAAGAGCTCTCGGTGACGGAAGCTGCCCGGTCAGTGGATATTCAAGAAGTGGAAGAAGATTTGGAGCTGGATGATACCATCCCCCTCGAAGATCTTTCCGATGAGGATTTGATCAACGCGTTATAGGATGCAGTACCTTGATTAATTGAGAAGCGTGATCCTTCAAGGATCACGCTTCTTTTGTTTTTAATGATCCCGCATCCTGTGTCTTTATTTCTTGAAAGGTTTCCACCCGGCGTATTCTGCCATGTCGCCCAGGTTCTCTTCGATGCGCAGAAGCTGGTTGTACTTGGCTACCCGGTCAGAGCGGGCGGGAGCACCGGTTTTGATTTGCCCGGTATTCAGCGCCACAGCCAGGTCTGCGATGGTGCTGTCTTCAGTCTCACCGGAGCGGTGGGATGTTACTGCGGTCCAACCAGCCCGGTGGCAGAGTTCCACAGACTCGATGGTTTCAGTCAAGCTGCCGATCTGGTTAACTTTCACCAGCAGGGAGTTGGCGGCGTTTTCTTTGATGCCTTTGAGGACCCGTTCAGGATTGGTCACCAGCAGATCATCCCCGACAATCTGGATCTTGTCACCCATTTCCTCAACCATCAATTTCCAGCCATCCCAGTCATCCTGAGCCAGGCCGTCCTCAATGGACACGATGGGATATTTATCTACCCATTCTTTCCAGAAAGCAACCATCTCGGCGCTGGACAGTTTTTTACCTTCGGTGCGAAGATTGTACAGGCCGGTTTCTTCCTCATAGAACTCGGAAGCAGCTGGATCAAGGGCAATGGCGATATCTTCACCGGGTTTGTACCCGGCTTTCTCAATCGCTTCCAGGATAATTTCCACGGCTTCAGCGTTGGATCCCAGGGCAGGGGCGTAACCGCCCTCGTCGCCCACCAGGGTGGCATAGTTATGGGATTTCAATACTGATTTCAGGGTGTGATAGATTTCCGTGCCCCAGCGCAGCCCTTCCGAGTAGGTGGGCGCACCCAGGGGCATGATCATAAATTCC
>CAXMRF010000124.1:3422-3697 GCA_964195965.1 uncultured Nitrosomonadaceae bacterium | reverse complement strand
ATTTTCCAGGCCGATATCATCCTCATCATAATCATCATCATAACCATCCTGCTGATAATCATAATCATCCGCGATAATTTCATCGTCCATATTGGGCATATTAAAAGTCGACAGGTTGACCCCTTCTTCCAGGAAGTCCAATCGTTCTAATGCTTGCTGGATAATTTCCTCTTCTTCTGCAGTTACATCCTCATCCAACAGCGCATGAATGGCCGGTCCAGCATCCTCTCCACCTATTTGGGATAAAGCCCAAATAGCAACTCCGCGAATCTCCG
>CAXMRF010000124.1:0-3412 GCA_964195965.1 uncultured Nitrosomonadaceae bacterium | reverse complement strand
CAGGAACTGCATCCTCAATGGTCAGCTCCCCACTAGCACGGACAGCTTCCAGTCTCACCTTTGGAGAAGTATCCTGGAGTTTTTTGCAGATCAAATCACTATATTCATGATCAAAGGAACGGCCCATGGCAAATAATGCACTTGCCACCCAATCCTCTACCTCGTTTTCATAAGCCCGCAAAATATGCTCTTTAACTTCATCTCGCGAGGAATAACTGATGGCTTCCAGGGCCCGGTATTGAATTTCTGTTGGCAGATCGCCTTCCAAAATGGCCAGAAGCTTATCTTCAATTTGCTTTTTGAGTTTTTTACTGATTTTATCCAGCTCACCTCGATAAATATATTTACCGAGCACAGAAGCTGTAACGGCTCTTAAATCCACAGATTCTTCTTCATCCAGCGCAGCAAGGAAGTAAGGAATTAAATCATCCGTATCAAATATTTCAATTGCCCGGGTGCTAAAAAAGCGAACCTGCTCATCTTCATCTTTCAAACCTAAACGAAATATGGGTTCAAAAGACAGCAGGGAATTTGTATCTGTCAGCTGCTCCAGATCATCAATCAGCGCCCGGCGGCGCTCCAGATGAATTTCGTCCCAGATTTTATTTAAATCCCCCAGGTTCTCCGGGGAAATATCTGAGAACAGGTACAGGAATTGGGGGTCTAATACCTTATCTTCATCCAACAAGGCAGTCAGCACCTCGTCAAAGTTTTGGTTTTCTGGAGGGGAAAAGGTTAATTCTTCCATCAGGGTAACTGCACAGGGTTAATAAAATCCAGGATATTAAAATAAATTAATAACAAGATGACAGCGAAAAATCCGATCGTGTTAACTGCATTCTGAACCTTCTGGGATACTCTGCGGCCAGTAATCAGTTCCGGCAGCGCAAAGAGGATTCGACCTCCGTCCAGGGCAGGGATGGGCAAGAGATTCAAGACACCCAGAGAAACCGTAATGGAGACTATAAATAACAGCACATTAATATCGGCGGGGGTACCAGGCAACAACAGCCCTTCCTTGGCACCGGCATAAATATCATACATGCCCTTGTAGCCTACCGGACGACCGGCGGCATCATCTGATCCAAAGATCAATTGACCGGGCAATTTCATCACGGCCACACTGTGCTGTCCAGTCGCGGAAATGGCCATTGGCAAGGACTGAAACCAGTTCATATCCAGGACCGGGCTGGTCATATAAATACCAATCGCACCCTCATTTTCAGGCGGGTTCTCCCGCGGGATCATCGAAGTTTGAATGAGCTCGTCTTCACGCTGATAGGTCAGGGTTATTTCTTCCCCAAGATTGGCACCAATCTCTGCATGCAGGACATCATAACTATCCATCGTATTATCATTGACCATTACAATTGTATCCCCGGTGAGCAATCCGGCTTCTGCAGCAGGTGAATCCTTAAGCACTTCTTGAACCTGGATAATGGTCGTATCGGGAATACCTAATTTACTGAAGATCACCGCATAAAGCAAAACGGCTACCAGAATATTCATCAACGGCCCTGCGATATAAACGCCAATACGCACCAGCGGTTTTGAAGCTGCCAAACCACCTTCTATTTCAGGCTGCGCTTCACCCTTTGGCCTTACAAATCCACCCAGGGGAATCCAGTTAAGAGTATATTCCGTACCCCGAAATTCAAACAAACGAGTGATCCGGGGTGGCAATCCAAAACCAAACTCTTCCACTTCCACGCCAAACAACCGGCAGGCCAAAAAATGCCCGATTTCATGCAGAATAATCATCGAGGCTAATACAGCAACAAACTGAAGAATTGTTCCAATCATAGTCATTTCCAATAGGTCGTCCAAACAACCACTAAATAGTATATTACTGAAGTATCAAATTATACACCAGGGATTTCTGGTTCGAGAAGGCGAGCAGGACCTCCCGGGGTGCTTTTTAATATCGATCTTACATTCATTAAGGATTCCAATTTGCGCTTTACAGCCTCTGCTGCTGATTTCTGGCAGATCACATGCACATTTGGGCCGGCATCAATCGTAAAACAAACCGATAAACCCTCTTTCCGCCAGGACTGAACACCCTGCATAATTTCCAAAGTGCCTGGCAGCCAATAATATAAGGGTGGATCGGATGTCATCATCACACCATGCATCAGGTTGGAGTCCTGCTCTACAATTTCCGCAAATGTCTCAAAATCTTTTTCTAAAAGAGCCTCTCGGCAAATCTTCAACCGGCGCTCTGCATCCAAAACCCGGGCTTCCTGTAATGGACTGGTACCGGCAATCTGATGCCCTGAGGAAGAACCCACTTTTTTATGTTCCTTGCTGATGAGAACGATAAAGTCAACCAAATCCCAATGTTCCGGGGCGGCAATGGAGCTTGCAAAGGAAGATTCATGGTCCGTGCCCGGCTGCCATTCTACAAAACCGCCCGGTATGGAGCGGCTGGCAGAGCCAGACCCTGTCCGGGCCAGTTGGGATAATTCCCTTTCTGATAAACACAGACCCAGCGCCGTGACAGCCGCCAGGGTTAAGGCCGCAAAAGCGGAGGCCGAAGAGGCAATTCCAGTTCCGGTAGGAAAATTATTTTCACTCACAACCCGGGCTCTTGTATTAATATCTGCCAATAAGCGAAGGCGGTCAAGCAGTTGGCTAACCCGGTTGAGCGCTTCTTCTCCGGCTGGCTCTCCATTCAGGATCAGCTGGTCATTCCCCAGGTCGGTATCAAAGCTAACCGTGGTTTGAGTCTCTAATCCATCCAAATTCATGGAGAGAGATCCATTGGCGGGTATGCGCAAGACATCATCCTGGTTGCCCCAGTATTTGATAAAAGCAATATTTGGATGAGCGGCGGCGGCGGCAGTTGAGATCATAGTTTTTATTGTCCAGGCAGGGTCATGGTGGGAAAGAGACAATAGGAAGTCCCTTGCCAGGATTGTGCAAAAGCCAGCGCAGTTGTACCGCTGAGCTGCAGATGATTGGCAAATCCTTCCAGGAAGCGCTGCAGCAATTCGTTTTGAGCTGGCAGGGGCAGCTGTTTGCAAAGGTCATTAATAAAAAGGGCTTGATTGCCCTGCACAATCAGGCGATTTTCCACATTATAGGCCAGTCCGGCTAAACCAACCGCATTGAGGGATTGAAATTCCGAGTTTTGCTCACTCAATAATACACCAATTTCACCCAGAGCAGCCTGGTCCAGTAAAAGTATTTGGTGCCAGGACAAATTTCTATCGGCCAGGATTGTCAAAAATTGCTGAGAAGGTTCAACAGCTTCCTCCAGCCAAAAAGCGCCCCTTAAATTCAGGTCCCGCTGCACGCCATCATCAGCCTGGGAGGGAAATATCGGGAAAAACAAATTACCCGCTCCCCCATCCGTTGAGCGGCTTAACCAAACTCCTTCAAGAAGCGGATTTGAGGACCTTAAATCATC
>CAXMRF010000123.1:0-3727 GCA_964195965.1 uncultured Nitrosomonadaceae bacterium | reverse complement strand
ATGAGTCGATGGCTACTGGGGAGTCGATGCCAGTCAACAAGCACCCTGGAGATGAGGTGATCGGTGCTACATTGAATCAAGAAGGTCTGCTGAAAGTGGAAGCAACCAAGGTTGGAAAGGATACTTTCCTGTCACAGGTGATCAAACTTGTTGATGAGTGCCAGGGGTCCAAAGTGCCCATCCAGGAATTTGCCGATAAGGTGACCAGCATCTTCGTTCCTGTAGTTATAGGTATTGCGGCCTTGACTGTGCTCTCCTGGGTCGTTTTACCAGGGATAATGAAACCCCTTGTAGGTTTAGGAACCTTCCTGCCCTGGGTTGATCCCAATCTGGGAGTATTGACCCTGGCGATCGTTTCCATGGTGGCAGTGCTTGTAATTGCTTGCCCGTGTGCTCTTGGTCTGGCGACACCTACTGCTCTGATGGTAGGGAGTGGAATAGGCGCAGAGAATGGTATCCTGATCCGAACCGGTGAAGCTATCCAAACCATTAAGGATATCAAGATTATAGTTTTTGATAAAACCGGAACCATAACTAAGGGGAAACCAGCAGTAACCAATCTGGTAGTTAGCGAAGAATGGAAGAAGATTGGCGATGAAGAAGAGCTACTTCTTTATGCAGCCTCTGTTGAAAAGGGATCTGAACACCCTCTTGGTCGATCCATCGTTGAAAAAGCAACCTCGTCAGGAATTAAGCTCTCTGATCCGGAAAAATTCACTGCCGTACGAGGGAAAGGCGTCTCAGCATCTATCGCTGGTAAAAAAGTTTTAGTGGGTTCTCGAAGGTTGATGCAAGAGAATAATATCGATCCGTCAGTTTTGGAAGCCGAGTTGGTCAAACTAGAAAATGAGGCTAAAACTGCCATGCTCATCGCTGTCGACAGCGTTCTGGCAGGCGTGGTGGCCGTGGCGGATACCCTAAAAGAAGATTCTGCCCTGGCTATCAATGCCCTGCAGCAGATGGGCATTCAGACTGCCATGATCACAGGTGATAATCAACGCACAGCAGATGCGATTGCCAAAGTTGTTGGTATTGACCATGTGCTCGCGGATGTTATGCCGGATGGCAAAGTTGCAGAAGTGAAAAAGCTTCAACAGGAATATGGACTGGTTGCTTTCGTCGGGGATGGCATTAATGATGCCCCTGCTTTAACCCAGGCTAATGTGGGCCTGGCAATTGGCACCGGCACTGATATCGCCATTGAAGCCAGTGATATTACTTTGGTGAGAGGTGAGCTGACTGGTGTTGTCCAGGCGATCGTCCTTAGCAAGGCAACCTTTAAGAAGATCAAACAGAATTTATTCTGGGCATTCTTCTATAACGTGGCTATGATTCCCTTGGCAGTGATCGGTTGGATGCATCCTGTTCTGGCAGAAATTGCCATGGCAACCTCATCGATCACTGTAGTGAGCAATGCCAATAGATTGCGCAAGATTGATCTTCGGCAAGATTATCAGCGGGAACCCATTGTTGGCGATAACCCTCGCAAGGCTGGCATGGTGGAGCAGCTAGCGACAGAACAAGCCTGATTTTCGTTTATCAAACTGGAATGGTTGGATCGGGTTTTATCTGTTTAAACAAGAACCTGTTCAGCCATCCGGAAATATTTGACTCTATTAACATAACTATAAGGAGATTTATTATGGCAATTGATCCAGTGTGCAAGATGCAGGTAGATGAAAGTTCCGCGGCAGCAACTTCTATTTACAATGATGTGACTTACTATTTTTGTGCCCCGGGATGTAAAACTTCCTTTGACAAAGAGCCAGAAAAATACCTTGGGGCCGACGCTGGTGATGACCATCAAGGCCATGAACACCATCAGCATTAATCTTGCAATCCGGGGAGGTTCATATCGAACCTCCCCGGAAATATTTACTGAGGAAGAAGAATATGCCACACAAGACTGGAATCGAACCAAATAATCTGGAGGATGAACTGCTCCAGACTGAATTATCAGACCAGACTGAAAAGGATGAAACTGTAGAAAATCGAAAAAAATATACCCAGGGAGCAATCGTTTTCAGGGTATTTTTGATAGTATTGATCTTTGCAAGTGGGTTCGGGTCAGGTTTTATGATTGGCGGTGGAAAATTCCTGGCCGGAGATGAACCAGCAAGTTATGCAGAAATCATGGATATGGTCAATCCGCCGGAAGGTATTCAATTATCAGTTTCCTACCATGATCTGGGTCCAAAATTAATCGAAGCCGGAGTGATCGATCCAGAAAAATTTATCAGTGTTTTTGATCAGGCTGGAAAGCCCCTCGATGATTTTCAAAAAAATATCTTAACCCAGGGATCCAATGAATCGATTGTCATTGATCAAGATTCCTCTTACTTTTTGTTGAATTTCTTTTGGGCTTTAGGTTTGGCCAATCAAAATCCTATTTTGAGTGAAGGACCTATGATCCAGTATGGAGGGGTATCTGAAGTAGGAAGATTTGCTTCTACCGGGGGCTGGATTTTATCCGTAAAACCTATACTGGATATCTATGCCAGTGTGCCGCTCATCCACCTTACAGAAGATCAGCAAAAGAAATTAGAAAACGTGACTCAACATATTTACCGGCCTTGCTGCAATAATTCAGTTTTCTTTCCCGACTGTAATCATGGAATGGCAATGCTGGGCCTGTTGACTTTACTTGCTTCCGATGATGCCAGTGAATCTGATTTATTTGAAGCTGCAAAATATGTTAATGCCTTCTGGTACCCGGCACAGAATTATGAAATAGCGGTTTATTTCAACGCCGTAAATGAACAATCATTCGACGAAATCGATTCAGAGTTAGTTGTAGGTAAAGAATTCTCGTCTGGGACCGGATTTGCCGAGACCCACCAATACCTCGTTGCGAATAATCTTCTGGAAAAAACTCCGGGGGCCGGAAACAGCTGTGGTGTATGATCCAATCATCCTGATCCATTATTGATTAAATGACAGGAGAGATAACTTTCCCCGGTACATTTGGGAGACAGAATCTAAAGAGCATTAGTAAATAGAATCAGACCGATGGCTCTGAAGGAACAGAGGTTTATGACCTCTGTTCTTTTAGTTCTGCTATATGAGACTTCCAAATCAATGAGCTCAAGATTATGAATGCCCCGTCTTGGATCACAATCACCCCTGTCATTCATTCCCCATATCTATTTAAATATCTTTACATAATCTTTAATCTGGCTTTATACAGTCTTCAAATACTATCGATATACTGATTGCAGTTTGGTACCACGTTCAGGTGGTAATTAATCTAAAGTTATCGGAGGTTGTATTATGAATAAAGTATTAAGAGTAACACTAATTATTATCATCGTCCTGGTCGGGTCAGTTGCCCTGGTCTGGACAGGATATCGTTTTGGTCGGACTACGGCCTGGTCTGGTGATGGGTTTTCCTATTCGGGAATGATGAATTATAAAGATGGGGATTCTCGATATGGATTTAATATGGGATCCGGTATGATGAGTGATTCTGGTTTCGGCATGATGGGCCCCGGAATGATGGATGGCTCAGGCTTAGGCATGATGGATGGATTCCAGAGTGGGGGATCTATGATGGGAGGCTTTGGCAGCACTTACAGCGGTGAACCTATTAGTGTTGATGACGCCAGGGATGCTGTTGAATCCTATCTGGTCCAATTCGACAACCAGGATCTTGTGATCGAAGAAATTATGATCTTTGATAATAATGCTTATGCAATCGTGATCGAAGAGAGCACTGGTATTGGCGCTT
>CAXMRF010000122.1:0-3793 GCA_964195965.1 uncultured Nitrosomonadaceae bacterium | reverse complement strand
CAGCGTTTGCTGGGCATTGGCCTCCAGTCGGGAATCCTGGAAACCGATCGCAATCACATGGCCTCCCCTGCAGGTAACTTCATTAATGCCGCTGATAATCAGCGGAATATCATCAGGACCAGCACTAAATATCACCGGGTATCCCTCATAAACAGCGGATAAGGGGCCGTGTTTAAATTCTGTCGACAGGATGCCTTCACAATGGGCGTAGGTGATTTCCTTAAATTTCAGGGCGCCTTCCAAAGCGACTGGATACGTCAACCCGTAACCCAGGATATACAAATCGTCCCAACCTTCCAATTTTTCTACGACAGGATCAATTTGCTCTGCCATTTCCTCCAGGGTTTGGTCCATCAAGTTGGGGATGGATTTCAAGGGGGAGGTGTCTTTACCGCCCCAGCGCAGCGCCACGTAAAGCAGCGCCAGGACCTGATTGCTATAAGTTTTTGTGGCGGGTACGCTGATTTCATAACCGCAAACAAGCGGTAAATGAACATCGCTGACCAGGGTCAGGGCAGATCCGACCACATTCACCAAACCTAAAACACCCATGCCCCGTTCTTTGGCAATATTAATCGCATTGAGCACATCTTTGGTTTCCCCGCTCTGGCTGATGAAAATACCTACATCTTCAGGGCCAACTGAAGATCCATATTGGGCGGAAAACTGGGGGGCTAAAACCGGGATTGCGGCTCTGCCGGCAAACTTGTTAAAGTAAATTGATCCCAGTAAACCGGCATGATAACTGGTGCCGCAGGCGATCACATACACATCCCGGGCATTTTTGAGTTTCTCAATAAATGGATCCAGATCGGGAGAATTATCGAGCACATTCAGCAGTTCTCCTGCCACGTGGCTCTGTTCGTGAATTTCTTTGAGCATAAAATGCGGGTAGCCGCCTTTTTGGGCCGCTTCCATGGTTTCTTCTATAATTTCAGGATCCCGCTTAATGATGGAGCCGTCTTCCACGCTGGTGATTTCATATCCGCCGGCCCAGAAGGTGAGTATTTCTCCATCATTGAGACGCAGGATATTATTGCTAAGGGGGAGGATAGAGGGTAAATCAGATCCAATACAGGTAAATTCATCTGTAATGCCCGCAACCAGCCCGGATCCTTTTTTAATGGCGTAAAGCCGGTCCTCTCCAATGCTTCCGATCACGAAGGAATAATCTCCTTCGAGGTCTTTGGTTGCCATCCGGATAGCTTCTACCATGCCATGGCCCTGGTCATAATAACGCTCTACGGCATGAACGCAGCTTTCTCCGTCGTTCTCTGATCGGACAGTCATGCCTTCGGCGGTGAACTGTGCGATCAATTCCATATTATTTACAACGTTGCCATTATGCGCGCCAACCAGGTCGCCATCTGAATCGTAATGGGGTTGAGAGTTAACCTTGGAGGGGGCTCCAAAAGTAGCCCAGCGCAGCTGGAGGATAGCGCGGTCACCGAACATGTCTTTGAAGTTGTATTTCTCTGCAACCTCCTGGACTTTTCCCGCGTCTTTCCGGAGGTCAATTTCACCTTCCTGCGGAAGTGTTGCCGCACCTACGGTGTCATACCCCCGGTATGATAATCGTTCGCCGGCGCCGATCAAGATAGGGCCAAGATTTTGAGGTTCTTTAGTGACAATGCCGAAGATACCGCACATAGATAGACCATCCTTGGTGGATACAGGTTAAGAATTCAGCGCCATTATTCTACCATCTGGATGAAACGAAGTCAGTTTAATAAAGACATGTTTTTCCCGGGACAAATATCTGGAAATCAAAACAGCCAGGCATCCTGGTTTTACTTTCCCGTCCAGAAGGGGGTTTTATTCAATGATAAAATACATTGAATGTTTTTTGAATGCCCAGTTATGAGGACGATCTATGACAGATAAAATTTCACCTGATGATTTTAAGCGCCTGGCTGAGTTGGCTTCCCTGGAGCTGCCAGCAGAAGAAGCCGAGTATCTGAGGAAAGAATTAAATAACCAGATGGTCTCAATTGAAGTGCTTGAATCCATTCCCATTGATGCGGAAACGGGAACAGCAGCTCATGGCATACCCTATACAGAACTGAACAGTGCGCCTCCAAGAGAAGATATTTCCCGCCAGGATCCCCACCGCGAAGAAATTCTGAAGCAGGCCCCTGAATTGGAAGATGGATATATCGTTGTGCCTGATATTTCCCAAGAGGAGCTGGATTAAGTCATGAGAACCTGTGATCTCCCTGCTTATACCATTGCTGATTTAATTAAAACCAAACAAGTCTCTGCGGTTGAGGTTCTGGAGGACACCCTGGAACGAATCCGGCTGGTAGATGGCCGGACCGGACAGGTTGATGCACCTCCGGCTGAGTCTCAAGAAGACCTTTCAACGGTCCATGCCTTTACGCTGGTAACCGAGGATTATGCCCGGAAACAAGCTCAGAAGATTGACCAGATGATAAAAGAAGGAAATAACCCCGGGCTTCTGGCTGGTGTGCCTTATACTGCCAAGGATATTTTTACGGTTAAGGGGATTCGGACAACTGCAGGATCAAAAATTCTCTCCAATTATAATTCTCCCTACTCAGCAACTGTTGTTGAGCGAATGGCTGAAGCAGGGGCTGTGATGGTTGGAAAAGTTAACCTGGATGAATTTACTTATGGATCTTCCAGTGAATCCTCGGCCTACAAACCCGTTCCCAGAAACCCCTGGGATACCAGCCGCGTAGTTGGCGGCTCTTCTGGCGGCAGCGCAGCCGCAGTTGCTTCGGGAGAAGGGGCGATTTCGCTGGGCACCGATACGGGAGGGTCCATTCGTCAACCCGCCGCTTTTTGTGGGACAGTGGGGTTAAAACCGACCTACGGCCGGGTTTCCCGTTATGGCTTGATTGCCTTTGGTTCCTCCCTGGATTGTCCCGGTCCATTGACTCGCAGCGTAACAGATGCGGCGATGACCCTGCAGGCAATCGCCGGAGAGGATCCCCGGGACAGTACAGCTGCAACGGTTCCAGTGCCGGATTACCTGGCCGAAATTGAAAAGGATATCCGGGGTTTGAGAATTGGATTATCCGAGGAGTTTTTCCGGGTAACTTATTTTGATGCAGAGACAGGGGAATTAGTAGAAAATCCGATCGATGAACAAATTCGGCAGGCAGTCCTCAGTGTAGCTGGTTACCTGGCACAATTGGGCGCCGATATAGTCACCGATGTGCCGCTCCCGCATACCAAGTATGGCGTGCCGACTTATTTTGTAATTTCTCGTGTGGAAGCATCTTCAAATTTGCTCCGTTATGATGGCGTGAAATATGGTTATCGAACGGCAGGGGTGTATGAGGATTTAAGGGAACTGTATCGAAAGACGAGAGGGGAAGCTTTTGGTGTGGAACCAAAACTGCGTATGTTAATGGGTATTTATCTCAGCGCTGCCCAATTTGATAAAGGGTATTATCAGCTGGCTTTAAAAGCCCGGGCGTTGATCCGCAGTGACTTTGATGCTATTTTTGATCCCAAGGGTAAATATCGTTTAGATGCTTTATTAACACCTACTGCACCTTCCTCTGCCTTTCCAATTGCCAGCGTTTATGGCGATTCGGTCTTGATGCAGTATTCTGATCAGCTGACCGCCACGACTAACCATGCCGGCATTCCGGGATTGTCCATTCCTGTGGGTTTTGATCGGGATGGCTTGCCGATTGGCGCGCAGATTCTTGGTCCAGACTATTCCGAAGGGTTGATTATGAGGATCGGCCGGTCATTCGAAAAAGTAACAGAAAATGAAGAATGGCGGGAAAAACGTCCCCCTCTCCTTTCTGATTATGGG
>CAXMRF010000121.1:0-3848 GCA_964195965.1 uncultured Nitrosomonadaceae bacterium | reverse complement strand
TTTTTGTAATATTATGAAACCAACCAGTTCCTGCCCGGGGCATTCCCACGGATAGGATTAAATTTTTATTCATATGACTCCCCTTTCTTTCTTTTCACTTTGCCAATCAAGGCTTTTTTTTCTTCATCACTAAGAAACGCTACCTTTATTGAATTCCTTTGTGCCTGTCCTATCTGATCGGCAGATAATCCCGCTAATTTGGCTGCTTGTTCATACTCATAAGGCAGATCAATTGCACTAATACCTGGGTCATCGGTATTTATGGTTGCAAGGATATCTTCTTCCAAGAATTTTCGAAGAGGATGTTTTGCATAGGATTCTACTACCCGGGTCTGTAAATTGCTGGTGAGATTTGATTCCAATCCAATTTGATTTTCTGCCAGATACCGCATTAACTGTGGGTCTTGAATTGCGCTGACACCATGACCAATGCGCTCAGCACCCAATTCTTCTACAGCCTGCCAGATACTGTCCGGCCCGGCTTCTTCTCCGGCATGAACAGTAATATGCCAACCAGCATCCCGGCCTTCCTTAAAATGGTCTACAAAAAGGGTCCCGGGGAAATTCACCTCGTCTCCAGCCAGGTCCAATGCGGTAATTTGATCCTTAAATGACAGCAATGCTTCCAATTCACGCCAACCAGTATCTGGTCCATACGTCCGACTGATAATTCCTATTAGATTGGCCTGGATATCAAAATTCCGGCATCCTTGATCAATCCCTTCTAAAACGGATTCAACAACTCCCTCGGGGTCCAGATTATGGGGTTCTGCCATGAAAAATGGGCTGAAACGCAGTTCGATATAATCAATACCTTCCTGGAAGGCATCCTCAATATTCTCATAAGCTACACGGCGGCAAGCATCATAATCTGCAAGAACACCTATCATGTACTTAAATTTTTCGATGAAAGCCATCACACCAGGGCGAGGTTCCGTAATTTGAACAAAAGGCCTCAAACTGTTTATGTCATCCCCGGGAAGGACAATACCATGTTTTTTACCAAGATCAAGTATGGTATCCAGACGGATACTGCCATCCAGATGTCTATGCAAATCAATAAAAGGAAGAGATGGATCAATCACTATAAGTCTCCATACTAAGATTTACTGTAGTACCAATTTTATTAAAGAACAATTATAATAAATAATGTTCAGAATGGAAAAAGGAGATTAATCAATGAAAAAGGCAATGGCATTTGTATTTGGCGCGGTGCTGGGAGGTGTTATTGGTGGTATTACTGCCATGCTATTAGCTCCCTATTCCGGTGAAGAATTACGTTCCGTGATTCAAAAAGAAGTTGAAAATATTCAGATCGAGATCAAAGAAGCTGCCCTGAATAAAAGAGCTGAACTAGAAGGACAATTAGAGGACATGATCCACCCTCAAGATTCTTAATCGCATTCAGTACAAGAAATTGATCTAAATAATCTAAACTAAGGGGCACTCCCTTAATTGGGAGTGCTTCTTTTTTCAATCAGAGATCAACTCAAACCAGTAATTTGCTTTCTGACGAGTAAAACGGGTTGTACCCGTAACAACTAGAACAACCGGTGTCGATCCATCCTCACTCGGGTCAACAGTAATTTCCAATAGGTTCCCTGGCGAGACATTCAGATATTCAACCCGGGGAACTTCATCAAGGTGTATTAAAGCCAGATGGTAAGTTTGCGGCAAACTATTCTCAATCCGGACAAATCCCTCCGCGATCCAACCACCGTTATCAGTTTCAAAGTCAGTAAAATAACCAATTTCCGGAATGGAAACTGAATCCAACAACAAACCTTCTCCATGAACAGCTGCATCCGTGATGTACTCAAATCGAACCTGTAAAACTTCTCCTGCATAACCAGATAAATCAACATTCTCTTCAATCCAGCTTCCATCTCCACCGGAGGAACCGTTATACCCCCATCCATAGCTGTTTCCAGATGGATCTTCAGAGGTGCTGGATGGTGTTCGGATGATCCGCCAATTCTGTCCATCGGTAGAAATTTCCAGGAACACGTAATCATAATCTTCTTCAAGGTCATACCAGGTTTGATAATTAAGAGTAATTGGTCCCGAAACCTGCCTGAAATCAAATTCCTGGGTTAATCGCATATTCGAGTGATCGCCTTTGTTTGACCAAAAAGCATAGTTACCAGAGAAAGGGTTTTCCGGCAGCACCTGGACAGATTGTTGTCCAGCAAAATTAATAGTAAAGGATCTGCCGCAATTTAGTTCAATGTAGTCAGCAGCATACTGATGCACATCACGATGGATTTGCCCGGTTGAGCAATCATCAATACTTTCTGTAGCTTCAAAGTAGGGTGCGTCTGGATAACTAATGTATTTAAAACGATCATTGACGTTATATTCATCTTTTATATAATTTGTCACTACCCAATCCAGGAATACGTCATCTGCCTGAATCGGGGATCCGGTATCGGGATCAGAAATACCCAAATCCATTAAAACTTTATCCACACTCGACAAACCATTTAACTCATTTGCAACCAGAGCTTGTGTTGCTCCGCTCCCAAACCGATCCATGAAGTATGTAACAAATAAGAAGGCATTCCCGTAATGAGGAATGGTCTCATTAGGATTATTTGGCCAATCATTTAGCTGGGTATCTGGATCATCTGCGAAATAATAATCATGGGTGGGACCATCTCTGTGCCCAGTTAAGAGTGTCGCAAGTTCTGAAAAACCCTCATTTAACCAGGAAGTCTCATTTCTGTCACGGTACCAATGGATCATGTGTTGAAACTCATGAGCCAAAACCCCATAGGTATATCCATCATTTAATCCAGCATTGTCCGCGCTGAGCATAAATGTCTCATGGGCATTGGAAAACTCATGAACCAGAGGATGATATTCGTCAATGGAAGCATAATAACCAGCCAGGTTATTCCCCAGTCCCCGGGCATAAATCACATAGAGATGAGGATCTTCATCCACTCCAGGAAACCATTCGGAGCCAAAGAATTCCTGATTGATGGGATAAATGTTGTTTTCAAAATCCGCAGCCAGTTTATCGAGGGCGGATTGAGAATAATCAACTCCATTTTCTATCCAGAAATACAGGTGGTCGGTCACAGCCGAAAGGGTCGTTTCAATTTGAAAATTTTCTGCTGTATCTGTATCAGTTACCCAGAAGGATTCCTGCTCCCCTACCTGTCGATTTAGCCTTTCCACGGGCAAGGTTAGCGGAATATCTTCCTTTCCTTCCAAACGCTGGGCGATATCAATCGGATCATTGATAGGAATTTCAACATTTAGCAATGTTTCCAGGGTTGAGCCATAATCCCCAGAGAATTGATTTTCTTCGGTTGTTTGGTTATCCAGCCCAGGAGCCGGGATTACCTCCACTTCCACAGCTGGATTATTGGTGAAATCCCTGTCTTCTATCCAGATTTTCAACCCATAGACAGTCACGCCGCAAGCCAGGCATGAAAAAAATAATACAAATCCAACGATAAGGATTATTCCGAAAATTCCTATTTTTTTATTCAATTCTCACTCTCATTATTACCTTTTTGTGTATAAACAGTGATTCCTGCTGTTATCAATCCAAAACCAACCCACGGATTAGGAATAGCCAGCGAATCAAACGAAAACGACCCAACTAAAAATCCAATTATAACCAACAGTGAACCTGCACCCCAAAACCTTTCCTCTGGAATTTTTGAAAGCCATAAGTACAAACCCGCTCCACCCAGGGAAAACAAGAAGGACAGAAATGCTGCCGTCCCAAATATTCCCGTTTCAGCTAGCAATCTGGCGAAAAAGTTCTTTGCCGTCACGATTCTGAATGTTCCTGGAACCAGTCTGGTTAGGATTTCTGGCATGTGCCCAACCTG
>CAXMRF010000120.1:0-3918 GCA_964195965.1 uncultured Nitrosomonadaceae bacterium | reverse complement strand
GTCAATTTAAGGATTGTACGCAGGGGGAAGTATTGGTCTCTGGGGGTGGAAACCAGCGAACTAACAGGGCTGTTAGTTTTAAGGGGTTGACCCTAAATAAAAAAGTTATAAACTGAGGTCGTAGCAAAAAATTATTAACTAAGTAAATTATTATTTATATAGTTGGAGGAATAAAATGTCGAAAATATTTAACAGTAAGTACCGGATTTTGGCCCTGGTGATTTTGATCCTGATCCTGAGCACAGCCGCTTATGGTTTTGCCGATGCAAATACAATTCCAGAAACCTTTGCGGGTCATGGGCAGGGCCTCATTAGTGGTTATACTGTTTCAGCTGTAACCTATGTTTTAGATGCCGGAAACCCTAACGCATTTGACCGGGTAGATTTCACCCTGAACCAATCCGCTACAACTGTTCGTGTTGGCATGAGTGCCGGTGGTGGAACAAACTGGCTCGCAACGGGTGATTGCACAACCGGTAACGGAACGGATTTTGTTTGTGACCTTACCTCAGTTGGCATTACCGTTGAAGCGGCAACAGGCCTTCACGTTGCTGCCGCTCAATAGTGTAATAAATAGGATTTAGATCCTACTATTAAATGAGCATAGATAAAGGGCGTGGTAAACTACATTACCGCGCCCTTTTTGCCGAAATAAAGTATGAAAAACTCAAATTATCAAAGAGTGAAAGCTATTATTTCACTGGTGGTCTTTTCCATAATATTATGGATTAGCTTCGGACCTATCCAGCTGGGTGGTCCGGTATCTTATATCATCATTAGCGGCAACAGTATGGAGCCGGGTTTCTACGAAGGGGATCTTATTGTCGCCAGGCAATATCCATCCTATCAGGTAAATCAGCAGGTTGTGTATGATCACCCTGATATCGGTTTTGTTTTCCATCGGATCGTTGATCAAGACCAAAATGGTTTTATATTAAAAGGGGATCATAACGACTGGCTGGATTCCTATCAACCGACGGATATAGATATTCTGGGAAAGTATTGGTTTATGATTCCGGGTGCTGGCGAGTTGATCCGAACGATACGGGAACCGGTAAATTTTGTCCTCTTTGTGGTAATACTACTTGGGGTGGTTATTTCACTATTTCTGTTTCAGAAAGAAAATGTTCATCGGCACATAAAAGGATACAAAAGACGCATGATAGAAAAGCAAAATCCAAAATCGACTGGAAATATTCGCCAGGAATTGCTGCTGTATTTAGGGATAATCGCCACTGCTGCCCTGGTATTGGCTGTGATCTCATTTATTAAACCAAAAACAATCCTGGTCGCTGATGATATTTATTATAAACATCAAGGCAGGTTGGTTTATTCTGCCAGCAATGTGGGGGGGGTTTATGACCTGGCAGGTATAAAAACCGGTGATCCAATCTATCCAGAACTGAATTGCAAAATGGATCTGGATTTTTCTTATCAGTTTTCATCAATGAGCCTGGAGAAAGACGAAAAAGAATCCCTGGCAAATACGATTACGGTGACTGCAATTCTTAGCGATGATGATGGTTGGAACAGATCCTTTTTGTTAATTCCGGAGTATGCATTTACGGGCACGTCAATTAAAGGGCACTCCCCTTTAAATATTTGTAAAATATTGGAATTGATCGAACACAAAGAACTTAAAACCGGTGCGGAAATCCGCTTTTATACCTTGTCCATTCATCCGGAAGTTTACATATCAGGGACAATTGGTGGAATTCCTGTTCAGGATACCTTCGCCCCGAATATTAATTTTGATCTTGGTCAAACAGTACTGCGCTTCTCCGGTGAAAACGGTGGATTTGAGCCAGAATTGGAGGGATCTTTGCCGCAGACCGCGGAAATGAGCAATTATTTTTTGGTCTTTGGCCGCCAGGTTGATGTCACCTTTGGCCGAAGATTATCTATGATCGTCCTGGGTATGAGTTTGCTGGGCGCTATTTACCCGGCCTGGTCTTTAATGCAGGAATGGGGGAGATCAAATTCTTCCCGGATTCAGATCCAGCACCAACCGTTGTTGATAGATATTAAATCCGGGAGCTTGAAGAAGCAGGGTCAAAAAATTATTGAGGTGACAGATTTTGAAGATTTGAGAAAAATTGCGGAACGTTATGGAGCTTTGATCATGCACGAAGATAGAGGGGAGAAGCACCTGTATGCTGTCCAGGATGAAGGAATTCTATATCAGTATCTAATGGACAATAGCCTGGATAGTAATCAAAAAGAATCTCTCCCTGAAGTGAAAAAGAAACCATCTGAAACCAAGGAAAAAAAGGGAAGTAAATAACATGGGCACCAGATGGCAAAAAAGGGCTGCATTGCTTGTAATAGGGATAGGTGGGACCCTTATTTTTACCGTCTTTACTGCAGTAACTGCATCCAATACAGTACCTTCAACCAGGGCAGATATGGATTCCCGGGGCATTTCGGCAAATGAACTTGCACCGTCACAATGTTCAGGTATCAATCTGACCAATGTTGTGGATATCGGCGCGGGAGAAACGGGAACCAGCGCCAACGATTTGATCCTGGGCACCGACAAAGATGATGCGGAGATCAGGGGTGGGGCAGGAGATGATTGCATCCTGGGGGGAAAAGGCAATGAAACCCAAAAAATTGACAAAGTATGGGGGCCTGGTATTTTTGGTGAAGAAGGGGATGATGTGATAATCGGGGGCTTGGGAAATAAGGACCATTGCGATGGAGGACCCGGCAATGATACTTATTATTCTTGCGAGACCACTTATTAACCTGTTCAAATAATAATCCCATATCGACGCCCCCCGGATATTTGACCGAGAATTTTATGCGAACGATAGAGAAGGTGCTGATGTTCAGTCAGCACCTTTTTTTGTTTTTCTCTAAAAATCGCTGATATTCTTCGTTTCCTGCACTTCTTTCCCATCAATCAATTATAAAAAATTATTATTATAATTAGATAAACCTATAAGTGAAGCCTGTCACAAGGTTACAATAGTCACATGACACCCTGTGATGAATCGCACATAATTCATTAAGAAATATTATTGATCCTGAAATTGTCAGGGGTGGGCGGACCTACCGCCAGGTGTAATTGAGTTCTTTAAGTTAAAGGAGAGAGAATGAAGAAAAAAATAGTGATTGTATTAATTGTATTGGTAGCAGGGCTGCTGCTTTCTGGCTGTGGGTCCTCTGCCGAACCGGGAGTTCCGGCAGTTGATTGTCCAGACTGTCCCGAGTGCCCGAAAATTGATTGTCCCGCTCCTCTGGGCGGTGCAGTTCCATTCGAAGCTGCCTGGGCTGGTTCAGGACATGCAGACAGCACTGCCGAAGCCTTCCGCCATTGGGATGAAGAAGAAGATGGCCTGGTGGCAGCAAGCTGTGTGAAATGCCACACCACTGAGGGTTATGTTGATTTCCATGGTGGGGACGGATCAGAAGCAGGAACCATTGAAAATGAAGTGATTGCCGCTGAAGTTGCAGGTATTCAATGTGCTGCCTGCCACGATCCAGCCGTGGTGCAGAAAGACAGTGTGGTTATGCCTTCCGGATTGGAACTCACCGGATTGGGTGACGAAGCTCGTTGCATGGAATGCCACCAGGGTAGAGAATCAGTTATGAGTGTTAATGCAAAAATCCTTGAAACTGCAGGGGTAGAAGAACTCAAAGATGTTGATCTGGATGCAGTCACAGAAGGTTTGGGCTTCAGTAATATCCATTATTATGCAGCTGCTGCTTCAAAATATGGCACCCTTGCGAAAGGCGGTTATGAATACGCCGGACAAACATATGATGGCAATTTCGCCCATGTTGAATCTTTCGATACCTGCATTGAATGCCACAGCCCCCATACTCTGGAAGTTCAAGTGGAAAGCTGTGTAGTCTGTCATGGCGAAGGCGAACCCAGCACCTTCCGGATGGAAAGCTCAGCTGTAGATTATG
>CAXMRF010000119.1:339-4061 GCA_964195965.1 uncultured Nitrosomonadaceae bacterium | reverse complement strand
AATAAATCACCCAAACAACCCAATAGAAAATATCCACCTTTCTGGGAGAAGTTTATTCCAGCGGCAGTGATAATTATTACAGTGATCATTATTCTTTTAGTATTTATTACCATTAGAGTCGCCCTGGGAATGGAGGCTTTTTCAATATAGCTATCCCGGGGAAAATACATTAAGGAACGGGTAAGACAATGAATTTTATGAATACTATTTTGCCATTTTTATCAGGCCTAGTGAGTTTTGGCTTTGCAATTGTTATATTGCGCAGATATTGGCAGCGGAAGGGATTGCACCTTTTGTTATGGGGAATCGGCATGGTTTTTTATGGAATAGGCGGATTCTGTGAAGGTTATTATGGAGCCTTTGGTTGGAATCCGCTCGTTTTCCGAATGTGGTATTTATTCGGGGCGATTCTTGTGGCTGCCTGGTTGGGCCAGGGAACCGTTTATTTGCTGGCTAAAAAGACTTGGGCTCACGGAATGATGATTATATTGATCCTGGGATCAATTTACGGCGCGTTTAAAGTAATTGGAGCCGAACTTGACCCAACCCTGATGACCTCCTCGTTGCATACTGGCAGTGAAATGAGCGGACATGCCATTGTTACTCCGGGCGTTCGTTCGCTGACTCCCTTCTTCAACTTGTTTGGGACAGTTGCCCTGGTTGGGGGCGCTGCCTATTCAGCTTGGATCTTTTTCAAAAAGCGAGTCCTGCTGCACCGCTCAATTGGCAATATACTTATTGCTGTTGGCGCTATGCTTCCCGCCTTTGGCGGCACTTTCAGCCGGATGGGGTTCAGTGGAGCGCTTTATGTCACTGAATTCTTGGGAGCGATCCTGATTTTCATCGGTTTTGTCAGGGCGACAACCCCGATTGACGAAAACGAATAATTCTTGACCCAGTGTTAGATTTAAATAAAAAAACCGCCCGGAGAATTGCGGAAGCCCCGGGCGGTTTGTATTTACCTTACTGCTTCAATTTCTTGATGCATCCAGGTGGGTTTCTTAAGTCTTAGAGAGGTTTCACGTCAACGGCCTGAAGACCTTTGTCGCCCTGCTCAACGGAGAACTCAACTTGCTGTTCTTCGCGTAAGGTTTTAAATCCTTCCATCTGGATTGCGGTGTGGTGGACAAATACATCATCGCCACTTTCGCGGGAAATAAAACCAAAACCTTTTGCATCGTTGAACCATTTCACGGTTCCTGTTTCTTTTTCGGACACTTTTGTTACTCCTTGGTACATTTGATAGTATTGAAGCAGAGCTGTTAGTACAAAAAAACTGCCCAGTTTCCGCAAGTTGGGGCAGTTTCTAAAGTGCAACCATCTCTTACTTCATCTTTAACGAGGTGAATGGTAGCATACGTCAACTAAATTGTCAATCCCTGCCATTTTCAAGGGGTTTTTCCCCCGGGAGTTGAAATGCCCCAATTTTCTCAGAGCAAATTTGCGGCCTGGCTTCAGAATATTGTTTCTCACCGCCGGGAAGAAAATGGTCTTTATTCGGAAATTGCCGGGTATCTTCCCCTGGAGGGTGCGGAACGAGTCCTTGATATAGGAACTGGCACCGGACTTCAGCTGCGTGCGATCCATCAACTTCAACCCTCGATCGGAATATTTGGTATTGACCTCTCTTCCGCGGCCATCGATGCCGCCAGCCGGGCTATAGGTGATTTAGAACCAGATCTCAGGGTTGGCAGTATTGATAAAACTACCTACCCAGACGATTTTTTTAATATAGTTACCTGTAATTCCAGCATGTCCTACTGGGATAACCCCCTCAGTTGTTTTAATGAGATCTACCGGATATTGAAACCGGGCGGCGTGGTAAAGTTGTTTGAGCCCCACCAGGATATTGACCTGGAAGGAGCTCTGGACCAGATCCGGGAGAATATGGCTGATAAATCCCTTCTCCGGCGCTGGGGAGCAGTGCAGTTAAATAAATTTGCCCTTAAGTGCGGCAGCAAATTTGGGTTAAACTTATATACAAGGGAAGACCTGCTTGAACTATCCCGGACATCAGGTTTCGGAGTATCCAGTTCTGTTGATCAGGTATCATTATTGAACATCCCGATCTTCGTTTGCATTCATCTCTGGAAACCATAACCCTGATCCATGACTTGAAAGGAGTCGACATGGAGAACATACTTTATAGTGAGAAAGTTAGATCCAATAAAACGAGCCTGCTATTTGTGATCCTGGCATTGATCTTTTTTACCCTGTTTGGCTGGAGATTTTCAGTTAAGGGCCTCAGGTTTGTTCCAGGATTGTATGCGTTTTTGGGATTGTTTTTCTGTGTTTACGTGATCAATTATCGAGAGCTGGAAATATCGATCACTGATCAGACTTTGCAACTGAAGTTTGGTGTGATTGGCTGGAGTTCGAATATTGAAAATATTAAGTCTAGTATCCTCTACGATCCACCTTTCTGGATCAAATACGGTGGTGCTGGAGTGCATTTTGCCATGGTCGATGGAGATTACAAGGCGTTTTACAACTTCCTGGAATATCCTCGGGTCATGATTGGGTTTCATCAAAAACAAGGATGGGTCCAATCGCTGGTTTTCACCACCCGACAGCCTGATAAGATACTGGAGATTTTGGAAAAGAGGAGCCCTGCTGTATGATAACCAATACGGTCCTTACGCCTTATTTCCTGGATAAGCTGATTCCTGGCCTAGAAGAATTAAAAGAATGGGATTGGTTTCTCAACCGCGAACCACTTCCTGAATCTACAGTGATGGAACGGATGTCAGTTTTACATGGGTCTCTGGCAAATGCTGTTGAAGAGATCTGTGTAACGGGAGAAATCCCGGTTTCTATTGCGGGTGATTGCTGTGCTGCGATAGCGATGCTGGCAGGACTTCGGCGAGCCGTTCTCAATCCACTATTGATCTGGTTTGATGCCCATGGCGATTTTAATACCATGGAAACATCTCAGAGCGGTTTCCTGGGGGGGATGCCTCTAGCTATGCTAGTGGGCAAGGGAGACCAAACCTTTTTGGAAGCGTTGGACCTGGATCCAATCGAGGAAGAGCGGGTGATCTTGACTGATGGGAGGGACCTGGATCCGAGCGAGAGTGAACTTGTCTCCAGATCATCTGTCACTCATTTAAAGAATCCTATGGATCTAATGGATTATTCTTTTTCTGATCAACCTATCTGGATTCACTTTGACACCGATATCCTCGATCCAGAAGACGTGCCAGCTCAGAATTACCCCGCCCCGGGCGGGATCCGTAAAGATGAATTGAGAAAGGTCTTTCAATACCTGGCAAAAACAGGACTAATTTGTGGAATTTCCCTCTCGTCCTGGGCGCCGGATCTGCCTGGAGCGGAGCAGTCCAGGGATGTGTGCCTGGCGCTGCTGGAAGTATTAAAACATCAATAAGAGGAAGCTATGAAACCATTCCGAAAGAATGTTGCACTGGCGGTGGATGGTGGCGGGATCAAAGGTGTGGTCGCCTCGCGAGCGATTGCTATCCTTGAAGACCACTTACAGAAACCCTCCTATGAAGTATTTAAATTATTGGTCGGAACCTCGACCGGGTCGATCATCTCGGCTGGAATTGCCACTGGTTTATTTGGGGAAGAAATTCATAATTTATATTGCGAAATGGGACCAGTTATTTTCCGAAAAACCTGGCGCTCAACTTTCTGGCCGCTTACTCGTTACCGCTATCCCCTAGAACCCCTTGAGGATGCCCTGGAAGATAAAATGGGCGGCA
>CAXMRF010000119.1:0-329 GCA_964195965.1 uncultured Nitrosomonadaceae bacterium | reverse complement strand
ATTGACCTAGTTATAACCGCATTTGACCTGGTAGAAAATAAAACTCTTTTCATAAAACCCTTCAACCTATCCAGGGGTTATGATCAATGGCCGGTAGTAAAGGCGGTTCTGGCTTCTTCATCTGTTCCATCATTCTTCCCGCCGGTTGAAGATCGGTATGTCGATGGTGGGGTAGGGTCTTACCATAATCCTTGTTATGTGGCTGCTTATGAGGCTCAGTTTGTGCTGGGTTGGGATCCGGCCGAAACCACTTTGATTAGTCTCGGTACCGGACGAGAACCTCATGCCCTTCGACCAGAACAAATCCGGGATTTCTATCCCTGGCACTG
>CAXMRF010000118.1:0-4087 GCA_964195965.1 uncultured Nitrosomonadaceae bacterium | reverse complement strand
CACCTTTAGAGAGTTATCCCGAACAATCCTGGATAAATCCAACATTTATCCACTATTAATTTCAGAAACTTCCCAGGGAAAACTACTTCAGAAAGTATTAACAAATATTCCCCTGAAATATTACGAAGGCATAAAATATAAACCCGGTTTTATACAGGCAACTCTCCAAATAATTCGGGAACTTGAGGCCGGGGGGATAACTCCGGAGAATTTCTTGAATGCGATTGATAAAGAAAAACAGGGTGAGAGACTTGGGGAAATAGCCCAGATTTATCAAGTTTACTTAGCTGCGCTTAATGAAAACAATTGGGTAGATTCAGTAGGATTGACCTGGAAAGCGTGCGAAATTCTTTCTGGAAATCCGCAAAAAACTCCGCTATGGGATTCCGTAATCATCGATGGATTTGATGATTTGTCTCCAATTCAATTAGGTTTGGTTCGAAATTTGGCTGTGATATTGCCTGATATCACAATCACTCTCACTGGAGAAGATGAAAATGCCGCCAGGCCTTTGGTGCATAAGAGATTTAATCGACTGCAGGAAAAATTAAGATCCGAATCAAAATCAAAACCAGAACTAATTCGCCTTATGCGCCTTGATGAATTAGATTCGCGAATTGAACCTTTAGTTAAGCTGGAAAAACAGCTTTTTGAGCCTAAAACAGATCAGCCAATTGAAGCTGGTGATGCAATCAAAATGATGGCAGTGCCTGATAGGGAATCGGAAGTCAGAGAGGCTTTGCGTTGGATCAGGTCGCTGATTATTCAAGGAGAAATATCTCCCGGTGAAGCTGCCTTGATAACCAGGAACCAGGAACCTTATCGGTCAATGGTAAGTCGAATTTCCGGGGAGTACCACCTTCCAGTAAAGATACTGGGTGGACTGCCGCTTTTTGATAACCCTGCTGTTTCAGCAATCCTGAGTTTATTAAATCTTGCCAGGGGCCATAAAGAAGGATTAACCTGGCATGAAGTGAGAACTAACTGGCAATCACCATATTTTAATTGGCAGATGATTGGGAGGCAAGAAGAAAAAACGCAAAACCAAGTTGACCATATAAGGGATGGCAATAACCTGGTTAAGATAGCCCGGTGGGGGAGTGTTATCCAGGGACACGAACAATGGCAAGAAGCGTTTAGAGCCTTAATTCACCACAAACCTACGCCGGCTAATTTTCTAGAATCGATACCTGCTGATTTGCCAACGGGAGAGGAAGCCGAAGAGCTTTGGGAAAAATTTGCTTCATTTGTGGATGTAATCTTGCCGCCAGAGGGAGAGCAACCTTTTGAGGTTCATATTGGATGGATCGAAAGCATGCTTGGCGAAATGGATCTTGAGCTTAATGGTAATCAAGGCTTAGGTATATACCTGAACATATTAGAAGGCGCGCCAGATCTAATTCAGCGCGATTGGTCGGCTCTTAAAAAGCTAACAGATATTTTCCGGGAACTGTTGTGGTCTAATCTTTCCCTGGGTACAGCCTCAATGACTTTTGGGATATTTTTAGATCAACTAACTGCAGTAATCAAGCGATCGTCCTATCAACCAATTAAATCGGAACAAGATTTTATCCTGTTTGCCGATAGTACTGAAGTAAGCGGGATGACGTTTAAGGCCGTTGCTCTCATAGGTCTTGCGGAAGGTGAATTTCCCGGGTCAATCAAGGAAGACCCTTTCTTGCGGGATGATGACAGGAATATACTGCAAAGTAAATACGGGTTGCCATTAAGGATGTCAACAGATAGTGCAGAGGCAGAATATTTTTATGAATCCGTGTCGCTGCCCTCAAGGTATTTATTGCTCACGCGTCCGCGAATTGCCGATAATGGCGCTCTCTGGCAGCCTTCACCTTATTGGGAGGAAATTCTCCGTTTAGTTAATATTGAACCCGAGCTGTTGACAAATAGAAATGTGCCTTCTCTTGAATCTGCAGCATCAATTATTGAAATTTTTGAAAATATAGCAGGTGCAAACGAGGACAAAAACTCGCCTATCTGGAAAAATGTTCAAGAAAGATATCCGCAGTTATGGCAAAAAATAAATTTGGCTCAACGAATAATTACAGCGAGAAATCAAAATTGGAACAACCCTGATTTGAATTTTAATGGCGCATTGATGCATTTGAGCGAAGAAATAACAAGGCGATTTCCTGAAGAGCATATTTGGAGTGCCAGTAGATTAGAAAATTATCAAACTTGCCCATTTAACTTTTTTATAAATAATTTATTGGGATTAGAAAAGCCAGAGCCTCCCAGTGAAGGATTGGATGCTCGCCAGCTGGGAAATATTTATCACCATATCCTGGAGGACTTGTACCGAACTGTCGAAGACAAATACAAAATCCAGAATTTACTTAATAGCTTGCCCCAAGTTGCTGAAAAAGTTTTTAAAGAGGCGCCGTTGAGAGAAGGGTTTAGGGAAACAGCCTGGTGGAAACATACCCAGGAGGAAATCCTGACTAAAATTAAACAATCAATTATTGTATTGGAAAGCCTGGATCCGTCATTTAAATTCCATCGGGCTGAGCAGCGTTTCGGGTTAGGGAGAGATTCTAATCCTCAGCTAGTAATGAATATTAAAGGGCAAGGAAGTTATCAGTTGAGAGGATTTATAGACCGGGTTGATCATAATCAGCAGGGCGATCTTCGAATCATTGATTATAAAACCAGCGGCGCTTTTGGATTTGATAACCAGGCTGTGCGTGAGGGCAAGAAACTTCAATTGCCTTTATATGCCCTGGCAGCACAGGATGCTCTTAATCTTGGAATTGTTAAGGAAGGTTTTTATTTTCATGTTCGCTCGGCGCAGCCTAGCAGCTTTAAAATGTCTTCCTTCTGGAATGAAGGGAAAAAAGGAGTCGAAGCTGCCATGGATAGCGCTAGGATGAATGGCTGGCTGGCAGTCAGATCTATTCAGGAAGGAAAATTCTCTCCAAAACCTCCCAAAAATGGATGCCCTCCGTATTGTCCAGCTGTAGATTTTTGTTGGCAGTATCGACCGAAACGTTGGTAAATAAACTATGAATAACAAATCTGATTACCATTTAATAATCAAGCAGATGGATCCCAGTCCTGAGCAGCAGGAACCAATCCTCTCCCGCGGGCAGGACATTGTGGTTACTGCGGGTGCCGGAACAGGTAAAACGCGCACATTGGTTGCAAGGTACTTGTCTCTTTTGGCAGAAGGTATGCCAGTCAGATCGATAATTGCCATTACTTTTACAAAAAAAGCTGCCCGCGAAATGCGAAATAGAATCAGGGAAGAAGTTCGTATTTATTTAGAAAGGTCCGATTTAGACCAGTCTGATTTACAATTTTGGCGAGATATCTACGAAGGTTTGGATGCAGCCAGAATTAGTACTATCCATAGTCTGGGTGCTGACATCCTTCGCCAACATCCAGCAGAGATGAAACTAGATCCAAAATTTGAATTGCTGGATGAGGGTGAAACTGCTCGCCTAAAAACTCAAGCAGTAGCAGCTGCGTTAGGATGGGCTGCTCAAGATCCTAAGGCCTCAATTATATTTCCAATTTTTGGAGACTGGAAATTGCAAAGGGTTATTGGGGAGTTATTATCAAAACGCCTGGATATTTTGGATTTACTCAATAATAAACCTGAAGATTTATGGGAAATTTGGCAGCCGATCCTTGTTCAACCGATCAGGGAATTTATTGAGCATCCTCTTGTTTCGTCTGGACTTGACGGATTGGTTTCATTGGAAGATCAAGGTTTGATCCAGCAAGCAGAAAGCGCTGGGGACTTGTTGGTTGATGATCTGCGTATAGTCATAAAGCAATGGCAGAAGATCCAAAAAGCTATAAATAAGAAAGATTGGATTGAAATTTCCCGCTGCCTTGGTCCGCTTCGAAACCATTTAAAACAAAAGGGCAAAAAAGATAATTGGGCTCCGGCAAATCCGAGGGCTGTAATCAAAGAAATTCAACCCCTTTATGATGAATATCTTGGATCTGCGAACCTGGATCTTAATGTTGATCGAAAATTAGCCCAGGAGATAATTCCAGGTTTATTGGCGACCTTTCAGTATGCTAACCAATGGTACGATTCAGCAAAAGAACGGTTGCATGG
>CAXMRF010000117.1:0-4143 GCA_964195965.1 uncultured Nitrosomonadaceae bacterium | reverse complement strand
CCAATCATGCCAGCTTGAAAAGCCCGGGGCAGATCCAGATGTCCGGGATCTGAAACCAGGAAAGCGCTGGTGTTATTTGGTTCGGGTGATCGAGTGATCTTATTGAGAATATCGTTGTGGCCGTCAAAGATTTTCATTAAATGTATATATCCGGGCGTTATTAAATATCCTGGATCCTGTTTTATGTCTTAGAATGATTCGGATTCGTCGTCTGAGCGATCGAACTCAATTAACTCGCCGGTTATTGTGAAAACTGTCCGCTCGCAGATATTGGTTACCCTGTCGGCGCCTCTTTCCAAATTATGGGCAACCCAGAGATGGAAAGTTGCCCGATCAATATTATTTCTATCAGTAATCATTAATTCCAGAAGTTCCTGGTAGACCAGGTTGTAGAGCACATCAATCTGGTCATCTTCTTTTGGAATTGCCATACCTGCTTCTTCATCCAAATTTACAAATGCCTCAATAGCTCTGTGGAGCATGCTGGCTGTTGTTTTTGCCATCACGGGGATGTGGATTAGCTGACGGAGTGGCGGCTGATCACCCAGACGCATAGCGATGCGGGCAATTCCTTTGGCATAATCTCCAATTCTTTCCAGTTCCCCGGCAATATCTATGATTGAAGATAGAAGGCGTAAATCAGTGGCCATGGGTTGTTGGGTTGCCACGGTGATCAGTGCCCGCCGTTCGATTTCATATCTTTTTTCGTTGATGCTTTTATCACCTTCGTAGATGGATTTTGCTGTAGGTAAATCACGTTCTTCCAGGGCAGTGACACTGCCCAGAATTGCTTTTTCTACTGTGCTGCCTAATTCGATCACAGAATCGTTTAGTTCTCGAATTTTGCTATCCAGTGTTTCTCTAGTGTCTCTGGCCATATCTATCCTCTCTGGTTTTCTAGATCTGTAAGAAACTTGCAGCTTATTAATTCATCAAATGATAATTTCTGCAGACCAATCTGATTGCCTGCCAGCAATTGTTTTTGAATTTCTATCAGTATACCTTATCCAAATCTGCCCTGGATGTAGTCCTGCGTACGTTGATCTTGAGGATTTGTAAACATAATTTCTCCAGGGGCAACTTCAATCAGATCACCTTGCAGCAAAAAAGCAGCTTTGTCTGCTGTTCTGGCAGCCTGTTGTACTGAATGAGGAACCAGGATAATCGTATACTCTTGTTTTAAATCCTGAAGGGATTCCTCCACTTTGCCGGTGGAAATGGGATCCAGGCCGGAAGTGGGTTCGTCGAGTAAAATCACTTCAGGTTCCAGGGCAAGCACTCGCGCCAAACATAAACGCTGCTGCTGTCCACCTGATAGGGCAATGGCTGGATCATCTAAACGATCTTTTACTTCATCCCATATAGCGGCTTTTTGTAAACTGCTCTCGACTGCCCGGGCCAGGCGATCTTTGTTCTTTTCACCAGCTACCTCCAGCCCGTAGACTAAATTTTCCCGGATTGTGAGCGGCAAAACAACTGGCCTGGCAAAGACCATGCCAACTTTCCTGCGAAGTTGGATCACATCGATGGCTGGATCCAATATATCAACACCGTCTACCAGAACGTTCCCTTCTTGATGCTTGACGTCAGCGAGATCATTGAGGCGATTGAGAGTACGTAATAAACTTGATTTTCCTCCCCCGGCTGGTCCAAATATCACGGTAATTTGATTGGCAGGGATATCCAGGTTAATATGCCGGAGGGATTCCGTGTGATCAGAATAAGTGAGCGAATAATTTTGGATAGAAATTTTATTCATCGTTTTTTCTACCATTGTCGGCGAGCCCGGGCTCTTGACCGGATAGTTGTAGCAATCAGGTTCATGCTTAGCACAAAAACAAGTAATACCAGGGCTGTTCCATATTGAATTTTTATGGGCATACCCGGGACCTGGGTTGAGATTACAAAAAGATGATAGGGAAGCGCCATGGTTGCATCGAGGGGAGAATTGGGTAAACGCGGCAGGAAAAATGCAGCCACTGTAAATAATATAGGTGCAGTTTCACCAGCTGCCCGCTCTAATCCAAGAATTACCCCGGTTAGAATTCCCGGCAGCGCCTGGGGCAGGACAATTCTTCGGATGGTCTGCCATTTTGTAGCACCCAGGGAAATACTAACTGTCCGGAAAGCCTGGGGCACAGCCCTGATAGCTTCCTCGGCTGTACTGATAACTACCGGGAGTGTCATGATTGAAAGTGTGAGGGATCCTGCCAGGATACTGGTGCCAAATTGTAAAAACAAAACAAATAAGCCCAGGCCAAACAGTCCATAAACTACAGAGGGTATGCCAGCCAGATTGATTATCGCTATGCGGATTAATTGAGTTGCTTTATTATCCGGGGCATACTCAGATAGATAAATCGCTGATCCAATGCCCAGTGGGACTGCAAAAAATGCAGTACCCAGGGTTAGATAGAAAGTTCCAATGATAGCGGGTAAAATTCCGCCTTCCCGCATACCTTCACGGGGAAATGCTGTTATAAATTCAAGGTTGATTGCTGGTAACCCCAATATTAAGATATAAATTACCGTTGCGACAATTGGGAGGACTGTAAAGAACGTCATCAGGGTAAGAATACTTTTACCAATTTGCTGTTTTTGCTGCCGGTTAAATAGTTTCATAAATTAGGAAAGAATCCGTTCTTGACTTTTTCGCTGCCGGAAAACCACAGCAGAGGCTGTGATATTAACCGTCAGGGAGATTAAAAATAGAACAATGCCTATCAGGAATAAAACATGATAATGGGTGCTGCCATTTGCGACTTCTCCCATTTCCGCCGCAATTGTTGCCGTCATGGTCCTGACAGGAGAAAGTAAATCTTTAAGGCCTGTGGGGAGAATAGGGGCGTTTCCAGTCACCATCATCACAGTCATAGTTTCCCCGATCGCACGACCGATACCCAACATGATAGCTGTGAGGACTCCGGAACGGGCTGCCGGGAGAGTTACTCTCCAGATGGTTTGCCATTCCGTTGCACCAATTGCCAGGGATGCATCCCGGTAGGATTTGGGCACTGCATCGAGGGCATCTTCAGCGACCGAGACCACAGTGGGTATGGCAATGCCGCCCAGCAAGATTGAACCGGCCAGCGCAGTTAGACCTGTAGGTAAATCCAGTAATGTTCTCAGGTAAGGGGATAAAACCAACATCCCTAAGAATCCGAGGACAACCGAAGGAAGACCGCCAAGGATTTCAACGAGGGGTTTTAATAATTCCCGAACCCAACGGGGGGCGATTTCTGATAAATATATGGCTGTGCCTACACCAAATGGCAGGGCGATCAAAGTTGCACCTATGGTGATGATTAATGAGCCGCCAATTAAAGGCAGGATCCCATAATAATCTTCAATTGGGTACCAACGGGATGATAGGAGAGAGGACAGATCAACCTGTTTCAGTGCTGGTAGACCTTCGAGCATTAAAAAGAGAAAAATCATACCTACAAAAACGATGGCTGAATAGCCGGCGGCCTTGATTAAGGCGGTAATCAGAAACTCTTGTTTAATCGGATTTGGATTTTTGGATTGAGAAGATTGATTGCTGATCATCTTATTTAATAATGGGTACAAACCCAAGCTCGGTAACTATTTTTTGGGCATCCGTTGAAAGAATCCAATCTAGATAATCCTTAATAATACCTTCCGGGTTGCCATTGGTGTACATATAAAGATCCCTGGCAACCGGATATTGACCGTTGTTCACAGTTTCAGCGGAGGGAAGTACATATGCTTCTCCGGCTGCGATTGCTACGCCAAGGACTTTCATTTCGTCAGTGACGTAACCCAATCCATCATATCCGATAGCATTTGGATTTTGTCTGATTTCCGCGCCAATCCCTTCAGATGACGGCAGCAATAAGGTGTTCTGCGAGAAGAGAGTTTTGTTTCCTTTTTCACCCAGACGGACTACCTCTTCCAGGAAGTAGACATGGGTTCCAGAATTGGTTTCCCGGGAAAGGCGGACTATTGGCCGATCTTCACCGCCGACATCTTTCCAATTATTGATAGCTCCACTGTAAATTGCTGAGATTTGTTGAAGGGTCAGATTATCAACCGGATTTTCCAGGTTTACGATGATCGCAATTGCATCCCTGGCAATGATAAATTCGACCGGGTCTGATCCATTGGAGATAGCAGTTTCTC
>CAXMRF010000116.1:0-4209 GCA_964195965.1 uncultured Nitrosomonadaceae bacterium | reverse complement strand
CCAGATCTCTTTCCAAAAGTCCGGGATGCCATTAAAAAAGGCGAAATTCCAGATCAGCTGATCACTGAAATGAAAACCATCCCGCTGGCTTCCATCGTCGTAATCAAAGGAAAAGGTGCTGCTCTCCAGGTCCACTATCAGGACGGGCCGGTAGAACGCTCCCTGCATTTCGCAATGGAGGATCAGGCCAAAGCAAAATTTATACTGAGTGTATTAACCAAACGCCTGGGATCTGATTTTGTAATCCAGACCAAGAAGGCAAAAATCGGGCTTATGCTGGGGATCTCTGCTGTGCTGTCCTTTGGTGCTGCAGGTATAACCGCGCTGGGTTTTTGGGCCGTCCAGGAAGTCATATCAGGCAATGCCGGTGAACCCGGCAGCATTCAGTCCCCCTCGATCATTTGGCTGATGGAATTTCTGGGTCCTTTGGGAGTCATTATCCTCGGCGCCATATTGTTAATAATTGCCCTGGGCGTCAGCGCCATGCTGCTCTTAAAACCTCCCACAGCAACCGAGCTGGTAAGGCGGGAGTGAATTAACCACTGTCATTGCGAGGAAGAGCGCGGAGCGGTCTGACGCGGCAATCTTCTCACTACGGGGCGACCCACCGGGTCGCCCTTATTAATAATAATTTAGAACAATCTTCCATAAATATCAAAGATTAATGATCAATCAAAAAACATTTCACCCCCTCATTTACTTATGCTCAGCACACTATTAATCGGGATTGGCTATGCCCTCAGCGCAGGCTTGCAGCCGGGTCCTTTGCAGGCATTTTTCCTCGCCAAAGTAGCAGAACAGGGTTGGCGGCGCACCCTGCCAGCAGCTTTTGCGCCCCTGGTCAGCGATGGACCTATCGCCCTGGTCTCGATCCTGTTGATCAATTTTCTGCCGGTGCTTTTCCAGGATTTACTCCAGCTGGCAGGCGGGTTTTTATTGTTAATATTTGCCTGGTCAGCTTTTCGAGCCTGGCAGCAGAACGGTTCGCCTGATCCAGAATCAGCCCAATCCACCCCAAAAACCATCCTCCAGGCCGCCCTGATCAATTTACTGAACCCTCACCCCTACCTGGGCTGGAGTTTAGTCATGGGGCCTGCTGTGGTCGGTGCCTGGAATCAAAGTCCCGGGTTAGCGATCACCCTATTACTGGCTTTTTATATCACCATGATCAGCACCTCCATGGTAATGATCTATCTCATGGGCAGAGCCCTGCTTTTGGGGCCCGGGGCGAGAAAAGGATTGAACCTGGTATCCGCTTTACTTTTAGTCGGCCTGGGTTTATATTTTCTCTATCAGTCAGGGGCCAGATTAATAGGATTTGGCTAAATCAGCCCTCATTCTTGGGATTTGCTTACCTTTTATAAGGAAAATCTACGACCATGACCCTGGGAAGAAAAATTGCTGCCGCTGGAGGAATATTCATTCTGCTCAGCGGACTTCTTAATATCGTCCTGGGTGCCCAGATCGGCGCCCTTCATTATTACCCCTACCCGGGTGGGAAAATGGGCCACGTGGGAATCACTGCTGGAATAGTCGCAGTCCTGATCGGATTGGGTATACTCTTCTACCTTCCCCGGCTTTATCGTTCCGACAGTAGAAAATTGCGAATCCTGGGCAGCGTGTTAACCATGGTTCTGGGTCATCTGGGCGCGATCTTTGGCGCTTTATACCTGGGAACATTAGGCGTATTTCTTTGTTATTTGGCTGGAATCTGGTTGTTGATCAATTTTATTCAGGATCCGGTGAATAACAGCGAACCGGGTCAAGGCAGTTAAAGCGGCTTCATCAGGAAAACCTAGTTTCAGGAGAAAAAATGGCCTTTAAGAATCTCGAACAAATCACTGAAAGAGAAATTGTCCCCGGTTACCGGGCTAAATTCATCCATGCTGAAAACATGACCATGGCTTTTTGGGATGTGGATCCAGGCGCTGCGCTGCCTGAACACAGCCATCCTCACGAACAGATTGCCAATGTATTAGAAGGGGAATTTGAACTTACCGTGGACGGGGAGGCCAAAGTACTGAAACCTGGCCAGGTGGCAGTAATTCCTTCCGGGGTGCTCCACAGTGGAAAAGCCATCACCGCCTGCCGTTTGCTGGATGTTTTTCAACCGGTCCGGGAAGATTATCGCTGAATATTTAAGGAGCTGCGTTCATGAAACCTAAGCTAACTGGCACAGGATTTGGTTGGATTGAGGTGAATGGTGAGCGCCTCAACCATGACATCCTCATCCGGCTGGATGGCGAGGTCACTCAACGGGCGAAAAAACTCTCCAAGGAAATTTACGGCACCTCCCACACCATCTCCCTGGCGGAAGCGGAATTTATCTATCAAGAGGGAGCCGAAGGATTGTTAATTGGCGCAGGCAAGTTTGGCCGGGTCCACCTTTCCCCGGAAGCGGAGGCCTTTTTCCAGGAGAAGAACTGCCCGGTGACCATTCTACCCACCCCCGGGTCGGTCAAACACTGGAATGATTCCCATGGTAAATTAATCGGACTGTTCCACATTACCTGTTAAATACACCCAAAGATTATCGTCCCGCAAAACCAAAAAGAGCTGAACCCTTCCCACTTAATTTGGAGAATGTTTATGATCCCCATCCAAAAACTGGCAGATGCCTACCAACGCAACCTGGAAATCATCAAAATGCAAACCGAAAACATTTCCCAGGAGGACAGCTTGCTCCAGCTGCCTTTCCGGAGCAACTGTTTAAATTGGGTGGTGGGCCATGTCCTGGCCAACCGCTGCAATATCCTGGTTTTGTTGGGCGCTGAAGATATTCGCCCGGCAGTAGATCTTGATCATTATGAACGGGAATCTGATCCCATCCTGGAAAGCGGCCTTGGCGTCCTGCCTCTGGAGGAATTGATTATCCACCTGGGAGAGACCCAAAAACGGCTGGTGGAAGCTTTGAAAAAAGAAACCCTGGAATCCCTGGAGCGCCAGGCGCCTTATCGGGATCGGGCGGAACAAACAGTGGGGTATTGGTTGTTCTTTTTATATTTTCATGACAGCTATCACGTGGGCCAAACAGAAATCCTGCGGCAGGCAGCCGGGCCGAATGACAAGATCATCTGAGATTAGTTGATTGTTTTTTCACCACGAGATGCCGGGCGACCCGATGGGTAGCCCCTACCCATGTTCTTACATATTTTACGTAGGGGCGACCGTGCCGGTCGTCCGGCAAACAAGGTCCGGTCTACAATTTTTCCCTGGAAAATCAACGATATAATATTAGACAAACAAAGTTAAATCACCATGGTAAATCAAATTCGCACGAGCCATTTTCTGCGGCAGGCTTTCTTATTCAGACCAGAAAAGAGGAATGCTCCATGGCACACAATACAATCAAATCCAGTTATTCCAAATTAACAGATAGATTAAATCTTGCTCCTCAGGGAGCTCCCCCCTCTGACCTGCTGTATAAAATACTGGCCACTCTTTTCAGCGAAAGAGAAGCTGAATTGGTATCAACTTTGCCCATTAAACCCTTCACAGCGGAAAAAGCCAGCCGGATCTGGAAGATGGATCTGGTCAATACAAAAAAGGCTCTGGACCAAATGGCTTCCCGGGCTGTTCTGATTGATATCGAACTAAACGAAAAAACCCTTTACGTATTACCTCCGCCAATGGCAGGGTTCTTTGAATTTTCCATGATGCGTGTCCGGGCGGATATCGATCAAAAAGTCCTGAGTGAATTATTTTATGAATATCTGAATGTGGAAGAAGATTTTATCCGGGATTTATTTACCGAGGGTGAAACCCAATTGGGACGGGTTTTTGTCCATGAGCCAGTCTTAACCAATCAAAATGCGCTTCACGTCCTGGATTATGAACGGGCAAGCGAAGTTATAAAAACCGCCACGCACAGGGGAATTGGACTCTGCTACTGCCGCCATAAAATGGATCATATGGATCAAGCCTGTTCCGCTCCCCAGGACATTTGCATGACCTTTAACAATGTAGCCAGCTCCTTGATAAGACACGACCAAGCCCGTTCAGTGGATGTGTCTGAAGGACTTGACTTATTGCAAGAGGCTTACGAAAACAACCTGGTTCAATTTGGCGAAAATGTCAGAGAGAAGGTTAATTTCATCTGTAATTGCTGCGGATGCTGCTGCGAAGCCATGATCGCCGCCCGCCGGTTTGCAATCATGGATCCCATCCACACTACTAACTTTATCCCGGAAATCAATCAGGATAACTGCA
>CAXMRF010000115.1:0-4212 GCA_964195965.1 uncultured Nitrosomonadaceae bacterium | reverse complement strand
GGCCAAATGAAAATAGTTTATAGGGGTAGATTGTTTGCCAGTGAGAGAAGCCGATAATACTAATCAACAAGACTCAGCGCAGGAAGTGATTCCAAACGTGGCTTATTCATATCGTATCATGGCTTTGTGCTTCCCACCAAAGAAATTCTTAGCAACGGGAGTACGCAGGAATAAAAAAAGCTCCCGGAGTTTTTATGTCTCCGGGAGCTTTTGTGTTGTATCAGCGGTGCTAACGTACCTACTCTGTTTCTTCTTTTAAACTGTAATCCATTGCTGCCATATGTTTATAGAGGGTCCAGCGCTCATCAATACTCTTTTGAGCTGATTTCATCAATAATTCAGCCCGGTCCTCATTACTTCTGAGCAGGGTATTGAAACGAACTTCGTTATAAGCGAAATCTTTGAATGGAACACTGGGAGCTTTTGAATCCAGCTGGAGAGGATTCTTACCTTCTATTGCCCGGGCAGGATTGAAACGGTAAAGCGGCCAGATACCGGATTTAACCGCTAAATCTTGCTGTTTATGCTGTAAAGCCATATCGAACCCGTGAGCAATACAGGGGGAGTACGCCAGGATCAGGGAGGGGCCGTCATAAGCTTCGGCCTCAATGAAAGCTTTGAGCACCTGGTTGTCATTGGAACCTATCGCAACCTGGGCTACATAGATATATCCATAAGACATTGCCATCATGCCCAGATCCTTACGAGGGAGCTCTTTGCCGTCGAAGGCAAATTTTGCAGTTGCTGCGAGCGGAGTTGCCTTGGAGGATTGTCCACCAGTGTTAGAGTACACTTGCGTATCCATAACTAACACATTGACATTTCGGCCAGAGGCCAGTACATGATCCAAACCACCGTATCCAATATCATAAGCCCATCCATCACCGCCAAGTATCCAGACATCCTTGCGGACTAACTTGTCTGCGATACTGACTAAATCGAGAGCTTTAGGATGGTCTAAACCTTCAAGCTTTCCGCGCAATTCAGCTACTCGTTCCCGCTGAGCACTTAGACCTGCTTCAGAGGTTTGATCAGCGTTGAGAATATTATCAACTAAATCTTTACCAACCTCAGCGCTGAATTGGGGAAGTAATTCTTTGGCATATTCCATTTGTTTATCAATGGTCAGGCGCATACCCAATCCAAATTCAGCATTATCTTCAAAGAGGGAGTTGCTCCAGGCTGGACCATATCCGTCATTATTAGTGGTGTAAGGTGTTGTGGGCATATTGCCGCCATAGATCGATGAACAACCGGTTGCATTGGCAATCACGGTCCGGTCACCAAAGAGCTGTGTAAGCAACTTCACATAGGGAGTTTCACCGCATCCGGAGCAAGCACCCGAGAATTCAAACAGAGGCTGCAAGAATTGAGAATCTTTGACCCGATTGAGTTTAAGTTTGGATCGATCAATCTCGGGCAGGGAAAGGAAGTAGTCCCAATTTTTACTTTCCTGCTCTCGAAGGGGCGGTTGTGAAACCATTTCCAGAGCTGGTATTTCTTTATCTGAGGAAGGACAGGCATCAACGCATAAAGTACATCCGGTGCAGTCTTCAGGCGCAACCTGGATGGTGTACTTCAGGTCTTTGAATTCCCGACCGGTAGCGTCAATGGACTTGAAAGATTCTGGGGAGTTATCCAGCAGAGCTGGCTCATAAACCTTGGGTCGGATGGCCGCGTGCGGGCATACAATAGCGCATTTGTTACACTGAATGCAGCTCTCAGAATTCCAGGTCGGAATTTCAAGGGTAACATTGCGTTTTTCCCATTTGGTGGTTCCGGTTGGATAAGTGCCATCATCCGGGAACACACTGACAGGCAAATTGTCACCATAGCCTGCCAGGATATTTCCAAGCACATCCTTAACAAACTCTGGCGCTTCCTCTGGTACAGGGGGCCTCATATGGATGCTGCTGTCCGCTGTTTTTGGCACTTCTACTTTGTGTAGATTAGCGAGAGATTGGTCAACTGCTTCAAAGTTCTTGGTGACAATTTCTTTGCCTTTTTTACCGTAAGTTTTTTCAATAGCTTCTTTGATGGCTGCAATGGCTTCGTCACGGGGCAAAACACCGCTAATTGCGAAGAAACAAGTTTGCATAATCGTGTTGATACGGGTACCCATGCCGGTTGCTTTTGCAACATCATAAGCATTAATCACATAAAGCTCTATTTCTTTTTTGATGATGGTTTCTTGTACGCCGAGTGGCAGGTAATTCCAGACATCATCAGGTTTGTAGATGCTGTTCAGCAAAAAGATGGATCCTGGTTTCGAGTATTTCAGCATTTCAACCTGTTCCAGGAAGCTAAATTGGTGGCAAGCCAGGAAGTCGGCTTCATTTTCGCCAATTAAGTAAGGCGCATTGATCGGGTTCCTGCCAAAACGGAGGTGGGAAATTGTTTTTGCCCCGGATTTTTTCGAGTCATAAACAAAATATCCCTGGGCAAAATTATCAGTTTCTTCCCCAATGATCTTAATGGAGTTTTTGTTAGCGCCTACAGTGCCGTCAGCGCCAAGTCCAAAGAATACGCTGCTGATTGTATCCTCGCTCTCAATAGAGAATTCAGGATTGAATTCGAGGCTGGTGTGAGTCACATCATCGATGATCCCGACAGTAAAGTGATTCTTGGGGGTGTCTTTCTTGATTTCATCAAAGACACCTTTGACCATGGCCGGGGTGAATTCCTTGGAGGAGAGGCCGTAGCGGCCACCAACTACCAAAGGAGCAGAACCTTTTTCCATGCCCTCTACAAAAGCTGTGACAATATCGTTGTAAAGCGGTTCACCAAGAGCGCCTGGCTCTTTGGTTCGATCCAAAACGGCAACTGTTTTCACAGATTTCGGTAAGACATTGATCAGGTGAGTCATAGAGAATGGGCGGTATAAACGCACTCGTACAACACCAACTTTTTCACCTTGTTCATTGAGGTATCTTGCGGTGTCAGCAACAGTTTCTCCACCAGATCCCATGATGATAATTACTCGATCCGCGTCTTTGGCGCCGAAATAGTCGAACAGATGATATTCCCGTCCAACCAGTTTGCCAAATTTGTCCATTGCCTTCTGAACAATTTCAGGGCAGGCATCATAGTATTTGTTTACGCTTTCTCTGGCCTGGAAGAAGATATCCGGGTTCTGGGCGGTTCCACGCAGAACGGGTTGATCAGGATTTAAACCCCGGGCACGGTGAGCGCGAACATATTCATCATCTATCATCTCGCTCAGCACTTGATCTGAAAGCATCTCAATCTTGTTAATTTCATGCGATATTCGGAAACCTTCAAAGAAATGTATAAAAGGAATTCGAGATTCCAGGGCTGCCGCTGTAGCAATCAGGGCCATATCATGAGCTTCCTGAACTGAGCCGGACGAAAGCAAACCAAATCCGGTAGATCGAGCAGCCATAACATCTGAATGATCACCAAAGATGGATAAGGCCTGGGCCGCAACAGAACGAGCGGATACATGGAATACTGTGGGGCTCAATTCGCCGGCAATCTTAAACATATTTGGCAGCATCAACAACAACCCTTGAGAGGCTGTAAAGGTGGTAGACAAAGCGCCTGTCTGCAGGGCGCCGTGGATTGCACCGGCAGCGCCGCCTTCAGACTGCATTTCAATCACATCTGGAATGGTGCCCCAGATATTGGTTCTTCCCTGGGCCGACCAGGCATCTGCATGTTCACCCATCCCCGAAGAGGGAGTGATGGGGTAGATTGCGATCACTTCATTGATCTTATGGGCAATGGTAGCAACCGCTTCATTACCGTCAATCATTTTAATAGTTTTAGCCATGTACTTAACTCCATTGAATAGGATAGTAAACGTGTTAATTCAGGGGTTAATCTTCATTAACCCGGTTAGTTATTATAATCGATATAGGGGGTGCTTGTGAAGTTTGAAACTATTACTTCTTTATCCCTCTTGATATGACATTCTCCCCATATTTCCCCCGTAATTCCTTGAGTGTTTCCTGCAGTTTGATGTCTTTTTGCATATTTGTGTCCCAGAGTCCCAGCTGATGCGCGTTAGTATCCAGGTTGTGGACACCCACGCCCACCAGGCGTACTTTCCGGCCTTCTTCCCAGACCTGGTTGAGCAGTTCTGAGGCAGTGAGTTGAATGACCTTGTATTCATTTGTGGTTTGCGACAGCGTGCTCTGGCGGGTGAGGGTGGTGAAGTCCGACCAGCGCAGCTTGATTTGCACAGTTTTT
>CAXMRF010000114.1:0-4295 GCA_964195965.1 uncultured Nitrosomonadaceae bacterium | reverse complement strand
ACCAGTTTATCCTCATCTTCAGGATCCAGGTCCACTCCAATCACGTCACCTGATTTGTACTCCCCTTCTAGCAGTTTCTTGGAAAGCGGGCTTTCGATGAATTTTTGCAAGGCCCGGGTCAGCGGCCTGGCGCCAAAATCATCCGTGTAGCCGTTTTTAGCCAGCCAGAGACGCGCTTTTTTAGTAAGTGATACCTTCAGACCATTATCTTCCAGACGCTGTTCTACTTCCTTCAGCTGGAGATCCACGATTTTCACCATTTCCTTATCAGATAAGTGTGAAAAAGTGATAATCTCATCAATCCGATTCAGGAATTCTGGACGGAAGGCGTCTTTGAGCGCTTTATTAATCTTATCCCGGGCGTCTTTATCTTTATCAGTGGCGTTGCTGTCCAAAAAGCCCAGGCTGCCGGACCGGCTCACATATTCAGTGCCCAGGTTGCTGGTCATAATTAATACGGTGTTGCGGAAATCAACCTGGCGTCCCTGCCCATCCGTTAATCTGCCATTATCCAGAATTTGAAGCAAAGTATTCCAAACTTCAGGATGCGCTTTTTCAATTTCATCAAAAAGGATCACCCGATAAGGCCGGCGCCGAACGGCTTCCGTCAGCTGACCGCCCTCTTCATAACCCACATATCCAGGAGGCGCACCAAACAACCGCGAGGCCGTATGCTGCTCCCTGAATTCACTCATATCCAGTCGCAAGAGCGCATCCTCATCATCAAAGAGGAATTCCGCCAGCGCTTTGGCCAATTCTGTTTTACCAACACCGGAAGGTCCGATAAAAATAAAGGAACCGATCGGTTTTTTGGGATCTTTTAAGCCAGATCTGGCCCGGCGGATCGCATCAGAAATTACGGTAATCGCCTCTTCCTGTCCGATAATCCGCTCATGAATGCGTTCTTCCATATGCAGCAGTTTATCTGCCTCGGCTTCCAACATCTGGGTCATGGGAATACCAGTCCACATGGAAACCACTTCCGCTACATCATTCGCATCTACAACTTCATCCAGTTCATGTTCTGCTTCCCAAGCATCTCGCTGTTCATAAAATTCCTCTTCCATGCGAATGCGCTGGGTTTGCATAACGGCTGCCCGTTCATAATCTCGATCCTGTCCGGCAATCTCTTCTTCACTTTTTATGTGCTCAAGTTCTGCCTGAAGGTCTTTTAACTCTTTGGGTAGGGAGTAGAGAGCAACCCGCAGTTTTGCGGCTGCTTCATCCATTAAATCAATGGCCTTATCCGGCAGGTGGCGATCGGTCACATATCTGTCAGCCAGCTCCGCTGCAGCTGTAAGCGCTTCATCAGAAAACCGGACTTTGTGATGGGCTTCATATCGATCCCTTAACCCTTCCAGCATCTGGATGGTTTCTTCAACAGAAGGTTCTTCGATGTACACAGGCGCAAAACGGCGTTCTAAAGCGCTATCTTTTTCAATATATTTGTTATATTCATCCAGGGTGGTGGCGCCCACACATTGCAGCTCACCCCTGGCCAAAGCCGGTTTAAGCATATTCGAGGCATCCATGGCACCCTGGGCAGCGCCAGCACCCACCACGGTGTGGAGTTCATCGATAAAGAGGATGACTTCCCCTTCCGCCTTCTTCACATCGTCAATTGCCGCTTTAAGGCGCTCTTCAAATTCACCCCGGAAACGGGATCCGGCAATCATGGCTCCTATATCCAGAGAGGCCACCCGTTTGCCAAAGAGTATTTCCGGCACATCTTTACTGGCAATTTTCTGGGCAAGGCCTTCTACGATGGCTGTTTTCCCCACGCCCGCTTCTCCGATCATGACCGGGTTGTTCTTGGTCCTGCGGGATAGGACCTGGATCACTCGCAGGATTTCTGCATCTCTGCCGATCACGGGATCCAATTTCCCTTCCCGGGCCAATTTTGTCAAATCAAGGGAATATTTTTCCAGGGCTTTATAGCGGTTCTCCGCTTTGACATCGGTTACCCGCTGTCCCCCCCGGATTTGTTCAATCGCCCGATAGACACGATCTTTTGTTACCCCGTCAGCATCCAGCAATCGAGACGCCGGGGTATTCTTTTCATCTAAAATGGCTAAAAAGAGATGTTCTGTTGAAATGTACTCATCTTTGAGCCGATTGGCTTCCTGGTTGGCTACATCCACGATCCTTTTAACACGCGGCGTGATAAATACCTGCCCCGTGCCCCGGCTTCCAAAAATGCTCGCCTTTTGAGTGTTTTTGAGAATGTAATCCAAACGGTCGCTTAAATCGATCCCTTGAATATTAAGCGAATCCAATACTTGAGAGATTGCTCCTTCCGGCTGTTCAATTAAAGCCAGCAGGATATGTTCTGTATCAATCTGGTTGTGCCCATAACGCTGAATAATTTCTGCAGCGCGTTGGGCTGCTTCTTGAGCCCGTTCCGTAAAACGGTCAAATCGCATCATTTAACCACCATCCTTCATTCAATGGGGTGCTTAGTATAGTTTGAGTTTGGACTGCTCTTTTTCTTGAAAGTATTATAACCATATGGCGTTAATGTATTATATGAATCAATCATAACCGAATCAAGGCAATTTAATCCTGATTCCTCCCTATAAGTGCAATATTTATTCCGCAGCATGCTGAAAAAAAAGAGACCCGATCTAGATCGGGTCTCATCTTATTGAGAGGAAATTTCTTTACTCGCCCTGTTTTTCAAGGGACTCCTGGTAGGCTTTCCATCCCGGGCACCAGGTTGTGTGCCAGCGCCAAATCCTTGACAAGATAGAGTTCGGTTTTTCTTCCGCTTTAAGACGCATGGGGCAATTTGCACATTTAGGTTCTTTACCCACTTCTACCATTTTGCTCTCCATTACAGTTTCAATATTATCTGATGCCTGATCCGTTTTAGAATTATACCCGGGAAAAGTTTCAGGATCCGAGGTTCTGAAGATATCAAAAGCTTGGATTCCCCGGAGCTCCCTGAACCTTTCTTTCACTGGGTCAAATGGTTACACCCTGGTTGAACTCTTTGTTCCGACCCAAAATCTTGTTGATCCCGAATATACCCAACAGAAAACTCAACCCGAAAAACAAGGTTTGCAATATCAAGGTAAACTTACGGGTTGGGATCCTTTCTTGAACACCATCCGGTTGGATGATAATCCCTCCCCAACCCCGATCAGCCCCCATCACCGTCCGAGATTGGGGGATGAATTTTATCCTGGCTAGATCAGGCAGCCTGTGGGTCCCATCACTAAGATGTATGTACCGCCCTCTTTTCCTGGCCATCATTTCCTCGTGTATTTATAACTACTCAGATACCCCTAGCGTACTTCAATGGAAGCCACGCCGGTTTCAATTTGAATATCAACCTTGTTTTCAGCTGTCTCATAATCCGATGATTGGTAGATCCCATTTTGTTTCGGGAATCTTTCTTTATTCACTGACACAGAAGCCAATCCCGCTTCTGCTTTCACGCGGGCTGACACATTTGCGGGTACATGGATAACCACGGATGCAACTCCAGCCTCCACTTTCAAATGGGTGGTTCCCGCCGCTGCTGGCAGCTTTAAGTCGGTCGAACTGACCCCGGTTTCTAATACCAAGTCCTTGACCAGCAGATCAGTCAGATCCAGATGAGCATCTACTACGCCGGTCTCAAAAACAAGATCCAGCGGGATGTCTTTGGCTAGCCCGAAATCCCATCGAATCCCTTTGCCTGCTATCCAATTACCCGGAAAACCCATTTTAGAAAAACCGTGGATATTCGGTTCCAGAACTACTTTCAGCCTGGTGCCATCTTTTTCCACCTGGGCTTTCAAACCCTTGGCAAAACTTCCTGAAACCAGTTTCCCGGCCTCAGCGCTGCTGTCCAGGGACAATCTTCCGGCGCCATGTTTTACAACAACGGAGGCGCTTTTCGCATCACCCAGATCAACAGATCCAAGTTCCATCTCAATTTCCTGGTTTCCCATGGCATTCCCAACCAGGAACCAAATTCCCAGCAGGATTAGAAAAGCCGGCCAAATCAAATTCCAGACATTAATCCGGATAATACCCAGATTATCTGCCAGGAATAAAAACCCCAACCCAACCATGAAAATCGCCCAGAACATTCGATTGCTACGCATAATGATCTCTCCTATCCCATCAATACTAGATCAGGATTCGTTTTTATTAAAAAATGTGCGTACCATCAGGACCACACCCAACAGAATGAGAAGCACAGGCCAATAACTACCAGCCAGGCCAATAGCCACAAAGAAGGCCCCAAAAATCGCCAGTATAATAAAGCTGCTAAAAATCAAGGTGCCGCCATCTTTTAGAGAGGC
>CAXMRF010000113.1:0-4320 GCA_964195965.1 uncultured Nitrosomonadaceae bacterium | reverse complement strand
GTCTGGTACACGACCAAACATATCTTTAGCGGCCTGGCCGAATTCTACAATCTTCTGTTCATCAATAGCAATAGCTGCCACAGTTGGCCAACGTTCAAGTAGGACACCTTCCTCGGCGATCATGGTGTAATACGTGCCTAGATCAATCCCAAAATCCTGCGATAAAAATCCCATAAATATCCTGTTATGCTGAGCCCATGCCGGGGGGCCGTGAGCGATGTCCGCGTTTGCGGTGCTGTTCTGCGGCCTTTAGACGCAGATTTGAACGGTGTAAAGCTGCCTGGGCACGAATATAATTTTCTGTATCGGTGGTGCTGTATTCTTCCAGAAGCTGACTGGCGCGTTCCATTGCTTGTTCAGCCCTATCGATATCAATATCTTCCACATTTTCTGCCGCATCCGCCATAATAGTCACAATATCCGGCTGGACCTCAATAAAACCGCCGGTTACAGTAAAAATCTCTTCAATCTCTCCGGTCTTAACCCGAATAACACCCATTTCCAGAGAGGATAATAACGGGGCATGACCTGGGAGAATACCCATTTCACCCAGGGATCCAGGCACCATAACTATGTCTGCGTCGCCTTCGTAGACCAGGCGATCCTGGGAAACTATTTCACACCGGATTGGCATAACAACAGCTCCTGATCCTAATTAGCTCCAATTCTTTCAGCTTTTTCAACTGCTTCATCGATCGTCCCCACCAGCAAGAATGCGTCTTCGGGCAGGTGGTCATGTTTCCCTTCCAGTATTTCGCTGAAACCTCGAATGGTTTCCTTAATGGGAACATATTTTCCAGGCATGTTTGTAAACTGTTCAGCAACAAACATGGGCTGGGAGAAGAAACGTTCAATTTTGCGAGCCCTTGAAACTGCGATCTTATCATCTTCTGAAAGTTCATCCATACCCAAAATGGCTATGATATCCTGCAGGTCTTTGTATTTCTGAAGCACTTCCTGCACGCGGCGAGTGATCTCGTAGTGTTCTTTCCCGACAATATTGGGGTCCAGGATCCGTGAAGTAGAGGTCAATGGGTCAACCGCGGGATAAATACCTTTCTCAGCAATCGAGCGCTCCAAAGCGATCGTTGCATCCAGGTGAGTGAAAGTAGCCACAGGAGCCGGGTCAGAATAATCATCCGCCGGCACATAAATGGCCTGCATGGATGTGATTGATCCGGTTTTAGTGCTGGTGATACGTTCCTGCAGGCTACCCATTTCCGTAGCCAGAGTGGGCTGATAACCTACTGCGGAGGGCATGCGGCCTAAAAGCGCCGATACTTCTGCGCCAGCCAGACTGAAACGGAAGATATTGTCGATGAACATCAATACATCACGGCCTTCATCCCTGAATTTCTCTGCCATGGCCAATCCTGTCAGCGCAACCCGCAAACGGGGTCCTGGGGGCTCATTCATCTGACCGAATACCATGACGGTGTCTTTCATCACTCCAGATTCCAGCATCTCCCTGTATAACTGAGTGCCTTCGCGGGTCCGCTCGCCAACACCTGCAAAGACTGAGTTGCCTTCATGCTCGGTAGCAACTGAACGGATCAGCTCCATGATGATGATTGTTTTTCCAACGCCCGCGCCGCCAAATACTCCGGTCTTACCACCTTTAGTAAAAGGAGCAACCAGGTCAATTGATTTAATGCCGGTTTCAAATACCTCGACTTCCGTGGATTGTTCTTCAAATGATGGAGCCAGCCTGTGGATGGGGTAATATTCATTTGATACGATCTCACCCTTGCCATCTACCGGTTGGCCGAGGACATTCATAACCCTACCCAGGACTTGCTCTCCAACAGGTACCATTATGGGTCCGCCGGTTCCGGTCACCTTCATACCACGTCTCAGACCAGGAGTTGGCCCCATCGCAACGCAGCGAACTTCTCCGCCGCCCAGATGGTTTTCCACTTCCAGGACCAGGTCATCTCCATCTTCGACTTCCACAACCAGGGCATCGTAAATATTCGGCAAGTTTTCTATCTCAAAAACCGCATCGACCACACCGCCTTTAATTTCGATGATCTTTCCACTGGCATCTGTCATTACACCCTCCACTCAAATAATCCTTTCAGATTTTTCTTCCAATATCAACTATTCCGAGATTGCTTCTGCACCACCTACAATATCGAGCATTTCATTTGTAATAGCCTGCTGCCGGGCTTTGTTGTATTCAAGCTGCAGTGCGTCTGCCAGCTCGGTTGCATTATCAGTTGCATTCTTCATTGCCACCATTCTGGCAGAGTGTTCACTCGCCAGGGATTCGATCACAGCGTGAAAGACCTGGAGCACTGTAAAGCGAGGTATGATCGCATCCAGAAGCGATCGTTGGTCCGGTTCGAAGATATATCCACCAACCAATGATTCTTTGATCTTAAAATCTTTCACGCGATCCTCGGAATCAGGATCCAAAGGGAGGATCTTTTTAACTACCGGCTGATGGTTCATGCGGTTGACGAATTGGGTATAGATCAGGTACACCTCATCCACTTCGTCATCCAAATATTGATCAACGGCAAGAAAACCTGCCGGAGAAATATCATTATAGGATGGCTGGGCCGGCAAATTGCTGAACTCAGCCAGGATTTCTTTCCCCCTCCGGAGCAGCTGATCACGACCTCGTTTTCCGACAGTGATGTATTTCACCGGAACATCAATGGTTTTAGCCCACTCATCGGCTTTCTTGATCAAATTGGAGTTGTACGCTCCTGCCAATCCCCGGTCACCACTGATTACAATGGCAATTACGTGTTTGACTTCAGCATGGTGTGCCAGCATCGGGTGCAGTGTAGAATGGTCCGGCTGCTGTGCGATATGCTGCATCACCTGCCAGGCTTTAACTGAATAAGGCCGAGTATCCTCAAGCTGATCAATAGCTTTGCGCACTTTGCTAGCGCTGACAGCCTGCAAAGCCCGGGTCACCTGGGATATATTCTTGACGCTTTTGATGCGTTGCTTTACTTCTCTAGCATTTGCCATATATCAATTTCCTGGAGATAACTGGCTTCTAATAGTCAATTAGAGTGAAAACCCTTTCAGGGCACCATTAAGCTGTTCTTCGATCTTATCAGTTAGCTGTTTTTCTTCCAAAATGGCTGAAAGTAGATCCGGATGGCTGTTTTCGATATAACGGATCAACTCGTTTTCCCATCCTGCCATATCGGCTAATTGGATCTCATCCGCATAACCATTAGTCGTCGCATAAATCACCACGATCTGATTAGCAACCGGAACAGGAGAGAACTGGGGTTGTTTGAGAATTTCGCGCAAGCGCCGGCCCCGATCCAATCTAGCCTGGGTCGCTTTATCAAGATCAGAACCAAATTGTGCAAATGCCGCTAATTCTCTGAAGGCAGCCATTTCCAGTCGCAGCTGGCCGGCAACCTGTTTCATAGCTTTGATCTGGGCATCACCACCAACACGTGAGACCGAGATACCAGCGTTAATAGCGGGGCGAATTCCAGAATAGAACAAATCGTTTTCGAGATAGATCTGTCCGTCGGTGATCGAAATAACGTTAGTTGGAACATAGGCTGACACATCACCCAGCAGAGTTTCAATGATCGGCAGTGCAGTCAAGGAACCGCCGGTGCCTTTCACTTTCACAATCTTTCCTTTTTCACCAGCCTCCAGATCGTGTATGGCATCACTTTTTGCCAGCGGACCAATATAGATTTTTCCGTTCACAGCATCTTTCTGTTCGGCTAATGCGTCTTTGTAATCCTCGGGAACGATTACATAATTATCGGCCATTCTGGCTGCTCTTTCCAGCAGACGGGAGTGCAGATAAAACAAATCTCCCGGATAAGCTTCACGTCCTGGTGGCCGCCTGAGCAGCAGAGAAAGTTCACGATATGACCAGGCATGTTTTGAAAGATCATCGTACACGATCAAAGCGTCTCGTCCAGCAGCCATGAACTCTTCACCCATCGCGCAGCCGGAGTAGGGGGCGATATACTGCAGGGCGCTGGGTTCTTCTGCCGAAGCAGAAATGATAATTGTATGCTCCATGGCGCCATGTTCTTCAAGGATAGCAACTGTCCTGGCGGTACCTGCTTTTTTCTGTCCAATCGCCACATAAATGCAGATGACACCTTTGCCTTTTTGGTTAATGATCGTATCCAGGGCAATGGCTGTTTTTCCAGTTTGGCGGTCGCCAATGATCAATTCGCGCTGTCCACGGCCGATCGGGATCATGGAGTCAATAGCTTTAATACCAGTCTGGAGGGGCTCATCCACATCTTTTCGTTCGATCACACCAGGTGCGATGAATTCGACAGGCCGATAACCTGTACTGCGAATGGGGCCTTTCCC
>CAXMRF010000112.1:0-4414 GCA_964195965.1 uncultured Nitrosomonadaceae bacterium | reverse complement strand
TCAGCACCACCGGTTCCATCCGACTCAATATGTACGTCAAAGGATTTCGATAAGTCTTCTATATTCTCATCTAGCCAATCATTGTTCACACTTGGTGTATGATCCCTGAATCGAAATCCTAACGTATCTCGAAAGTCACTCACGGGATAGTCAATTCCAACGATTATTACTTCCGCTATCTCTTTAAGCAGGTTGAGAGCACGACTGGTTTCTGTGACTGTTCCAAATGCTCCAAGTGCATCTAGGCAATAAATTACAGGGTAGTTATCGTTAGAGCTAGAATATGTGTATGGAAGTGCAACTGAAATCCTAAACTCTTGGCCAACTATCGATGAATGCAGTGTTCGAGATTCCGTGTTGGGAATCGTTACTTCAGGATATTCTTGAGACATGGTATCTCCTTTATATTCCTATTTGAAACATTTTTAAGCCGCACACGTTAATTGTCTTTCAATTACGGGATAAGAGAATAAGTATTTATCCTCCAATGGTTTCGATAAGGACACTTATCTAAAGCTACTCATAACCTGGCGGATAACGGCTAATAACCTACCGGGCTACGTAAAGATTACTATTATATATAAGCAATTGACAGAAGATCATCCTTGTCCTCGGCTTGATTATATGGTTGTATCTCCTGATACCCTATAAAATTCATATTCGAGTGGGTCAAGTACATCCCGGACTTTCAATCTGAACTTCTCCACTTTTCCTTGACCATCCAAAATAAATGGCAAAAGGTTTTGATCGAACATAGGATCTGTCCATTGACACATAAAAGTGTCATAGTGCCAGTGCTCAAGGTATCCGGAAATATTGGGATGAGCAGATAATAGCAGGACCAATTGACCGTCTTGGATCTCAATAGTTGCATCACCGTAGAGTTGATCTTTGTATACTCCTGCATACTCTTGTAAGGATAAAGACAATTGAGTATCCTTTACTTGATCTTCTTTCTCTCGTTGTTTTCGAGCTGCTTCTTGAGTGGCCAGTTCCGAATCAAGGTCGAGGAACAACCTATTCCAATCTCTAGGTGACGTATCCAAATAGCTATCCATTACATGATGGCTCAGGGCAAATACGAAGCGGTTTGGCAATTTGTTTGAAAGGACTACAATACCTAATTTCTCCTCCGGCAGAAGAGTTACCATAGAACACATACCATCAACACCACCCGTATGTCTTACGACAAGACGACCGTGATAATCTAACAACACCCATCCCAGCCCATAGGAAATGAAGTGGATATTGGGGATAATTTTTTTTATAAATGGCGGAATCTGTATTGGAGTATGAGGTATGCGAGTTTCCTCTAAAATATCCTTATCAATTAGTTGATTTTCCCCCACTTCGCCGTTATTTAATTGGCATCGGAGCCACTGCGCCATATCCCAAGCTGTAGAGTTAATTGAAGCTGATGGTCCTAAGCTATCAACGTTTCGATAAGGCAATGGGGTAATTTTGTCTTGTACCATCTGATGAGGGATAGCAATATTTCCATCACCCATTAATTCTTTGATACTGGTATTGCTACGAGTCATGGAAAGTGGTTCCAGGAAACGGTGTTTTATGAACGCATCCCAGCTCGATCCTGAAACTGTCGCAATAATCTGTCCGGCTACTATAAACATAGAATCTGTATAACCATAACTGCTGCGAAAACTAGAAGTGGGTTTTATATACCGCGCTATGTGAATAACTTCTTCCCGCGATCTATTTGACCCATATATAGCTAAATCACCTCCCCCGGTTTGTAAACCACTCCGGTGACAGAGTAAATCGCGGATAGTAATTTCATTTGTTACATAAGGATCATACATTCGGAATCCTGGTAGGTGTTCAATCACTAGATCATCCCAGTCTAGCTTTCCTTCTTGAACCAGCAGTCCCATAGCCGTAGAGGTAAAAGCTTTTGTGTTGGAAGCAATAGCAAAGATCGTGTGTTCATTAACTGTCTCTGGCTCACCTAACTCACAAACTCCAAATCCTTTCCCAAAAACAATTTCATCGTCTTTGACAACAGCAATGGCTAATCCAGGGATTTCCCAATCTTCCATTGCTTTTGGGATATAAGCATCTAGGTCCTGTATTTTGGAATTGTTTTGCATTACTCTATTCTCCAGTTTGGAAACGCCCAACTTTAATTATCTTTCAAAAGCAGGATAAGAGAATTAATATTTATCCTCAATTTGTTTTGATAACTACTCTTATCATAGCTTAAAAAATCACTGTCCTTACAGGATACGAGCCTGCGACCAACAGGGTCATGAGTTCGATTCCTATTCGGTATATGTTTTATAGGTGTTTTTAGGGGTGAATTTAGAGGGAAAAGTGGGCCCGGCAGGGTTCGAACCTGCAGCCTGCGGCTTGGCGGATAACGGCTTTATTCCAGTAGGGCTACAATTCGGATAAACTAATAGGATATTAACCAAACAAGGATATTAACCTGGGTTTGATTATCAAATGAAGTCACATTGATGCTAGTTGTGATGGCAGCATTTCCTCAGTTAACAAACGTTTATACAGAGTTTTTTTATCATTGCTGTGTGCGGCCTGGTCGATCAAATTATAACCTTGAGTATAGCTTTGGACATACGCTCGATACATCGGATATGCTAAAAAATCGAATGCTTTCTTGGCGCTTTCCTCGGTGACAAGTCCGTAAGTTCTATAATAATCTATTGTCTGTTCCTCATTAAGCTCCCCGGAATGATATTTGAGAGCTGCATTGGTGAAAACATTAAAGGCAAAACCGCCGAAATAAAAGAGCATTTTCCTACAGGCGCCATCGATGCGTCGGAGTTCATCGCCTGAAGTAACCGGCAGGTCTGCTGCGGGGAAAAGAACATCAGACGTCCATTCATAATGGCTGTCATCTGGGAAGATGATCTCAACTGCAGTCATTGCAATTCCTTCCGACACCACGCATGGGGGTATTTGCAAAATACTAACAGCTTGTTCAGCGAAAGATTTATCATGATATAGACGTTTCTCCTTGATCTGGAGTTCTGTGTGATGGCCGGGATATGCTTCATGAGCAAACAATTTAACCAGGCCAAGGGCTGAGACTGGTAAATCTGTGTTGAAATCGATCTGTGAACGGGCATGTCCCTTGTACCAGTTATAAGCCGGCCAGGGCTGACCGCTGGTCAGGGTAACTTCAACAAATTCATCTTCCATAAGGTCAACAAATTCCTGGGTTCGCTTTTGTGTCTCGTTACGAGTTATGTCCAGCAACTCTAATAGTTTCTCATTTGGAATCTCAAACTGCTTACGCCATTGTTTAAGTCGATGGGCAAGATTGTCTGAGCCGGGCAGCAATGAATCAAGTTCCTTGTGTGCTTTAATGAACTGATTTTCTTCTATAGGCTCTGGGTTTATATCAAACAATCGATATACCTCATCCAGGTAATCGAATTCTTCACCATTAAGTGTACGTATTGTGCAGTCCATAGCACGCATAATCGCTGTTAGATAGCTGTGGCGTGAAGGGTTATCGGTAGGAATAAGATCACGCAGGTGTGCCAGGTCATCCGTCAAAGTTTGAGGTGATTTTTTCTCCCCCGATTCGATTTCAGCCTTTAAATCGGCTGGACCATAATAAGCATCAACATAACCTTCAAGATGTTTGTTTATCTCTAGACTGATGGTTAAGTAAGCTTTACCAAAATCATCTAGATGTGTCATGTTATTCTCCTTTGAATTTCCAAAAGATAGATTTTATTTATTTAAGCTAACTACACTTATCATAATCCAATATTCAATCAAAAGACAAACCCTCCCAGTACAAAGGATGCTTGTTCTTCTTATGCCCTATAGGAATCGAGCCTCTAACCTCTGGGATACGAGCCCATAACCTGTACGGGTACATTATGATTAAATTCGAGGGGGAAAAAACAGGAAATCGTCCAAAAAGGTGGGCCCGGCAGGAATCGAACCTGCAGCCTGCGGCTTGGCGGATAACGGCTTTATTCCAGTTCGGCTACATTTAGATTAATTATTAACAGCCAATATAGTGCATGTAACCTTGAGTGCTGCTTTATTATTGTCAATTCTAGTTATCAAACCATACATACTGGGATATCTTACAATATTCCTGGAAACCCAAACTGGAGTACATATTAAATCCCATTTCGGAAGAATGCAATATCCCAACCCGATAACCTTGAGTGCGAGCGTCTAATAGCGGTTTAATAGTTATGGCGCCTCCAATTCCCTTTCTCCTGGCACTTTCAATTGTTGCTACACTGTAAATTCCGGCAACACCAGCACCCAATAAGAGAGAAGAGACAGCTACAGCCTCGTTATTGATGGATCCAAGATAATTGGATAAGGGTAGTTGTGACTCATAACCGATACATTGATATGCGTCGAATAACGCAGTTCCAACGAAATCGGGCATTCCAAATGCCTC
>CAXMRF010000111.1:0-4488 GCA_964195965.1 uncultured Nitrosomonadaceae bacterium | reverse complement strand
CATTGATCCTGATTTGATGGCCGGGCAGGATTCAGAACTTTTGGATCAACAACAGCGGGCAATCCAGAAATATTGGAGACCCGTCAGCGAACATATCGGAAAAAACACAATGAACTGGACTGTGCTTTCCATACCCGTTGAAGGTTGGGCGAGGAAAGTCTTTCCAGATTTGCCTGCAGTAGAACAAATGCCAGCTCTTTGGGATGCCCTGTTTAAGATCTGCCGGGTATATGAAGAGGATCCTCTGGCTGCCTGGCAAACCCATTTAGCTGATCTAAAAAAACGAGGGGATTACCTGAACCATAAAGCGTACCGGGGTCTGAACTACACTGCCCCAGGAACAGATTTATTTATTGGTTTACCGGCAGGGCATATCTGGCGTTCAGCAGGTTTTAATACCCAGGGTGGAATTCCCTTTACTGCTAATATTCCGACTGAAGAGGTTTTTACCTTGCCTGATAATAGATTAACTGAAGGAACCGTTAGATCCGCCAAACCCCTGGCCTATGCAGGCAATGTGATTGATAATTTCAGCCTGACATTTAAAGAAGGAAAAGTGGTCGATTATTCTGCAGAACAAGGTGAGAAAATCCTTGGGAATTTGCTCAAAGTTGATGAGAACTCCAACATGCTGGGTGAAGTTGCCCTGGTCCCCAACAGTTCTCCCATTTCCCAATCAGGTTTGTTGTTTTATAACACTCTCCTGGATGAGAATGCTTCCTGCCATTTGGCCCTGGGTAGCGCTTATCGCTTCAGCCTTGAAGGCGGAGAGAAATTATCTACCGAAGAATTTGAATCGCGAGGGGGAAATACCAGCTTGATTCATGAAGACTTTATGATCGGCTCCGGGGAAATGGATATTGATGGCATCCTTGAAAATGGGGATACTGAACCGGTAATGCGGAAAGGTGAATGGGCATTTTAATGGGTAAAGAAAACCTCTACTCTGGATAAATTAATGGAGGAAAACATGAAAGAGAATTTATTAAAACCGGACATGAAGATATTGCGTCCGATGCTGGGAGAAGTTGTTTCAATTCTGGAAACGAAGGCTCCCTATGGTGCGGTAATACTCTCATCCTTGGAGACAACTCGCTATCTGATTGATAATAATCAGGAACAAGTGATTGTTGGAGATCCAACCGCCGGTTCAATCTTGACCGTATTTGATGGCCATACGATGCAGGAAAAAGGAATTGGCGGATTTAACAGGGATGATTTATTCCTGGGTGCTAAAGAGTTAGTAGCTAGCCATGAGTTCAAAAAAAACGATAAATTGGATCCAGGAAAGGATCGTACTGGGGACTATCAAACCCAAATGGAAAATGATCCAGTTGAAATTCCCACTCAGGATAAACTGGAATATCTCAGAGAACTGAATCGCCGAGTGAACAAGATTGATTCCAGAATAGTGAATGCTCGGGTTGGTTATACGGAATTTCGCCAAAAATCCGTCTTTCGGAATAGAGCGGCAGACCTGGCCCAGGATATCCAGCGGGTGCACATGTCAATCATGGTCACTGTGATGGGCGAGAAGGGTGTTGTCTTCGACTGGGTTTCCAAATGCGGTACTGCCGGGTTGGAAATTCTGACTTTCAGTGATGATGAATTGGAAAAACTGGTCAAGAACGCGATCAACTTGTTGGGTGCTGAGAGGATTGAACCGGGAGAATATACCGTGGTGACAGCTCCCGGTGTTTCTGGTGTGATCTGTCATGAATCCTTCGGGCATGGTGTGGAAACGGATATGTTCCTCAAAGAACGGGCCAAAGCTGTAAATTATGTAGGCAAACGAGTAGGTTCTGACCTTGTGAATATTTATGATGATCCCAGCCTGCCGGGTGCCTTCGGCTCCTATTTCTTTGATGATGAAGGAATGGCAGCTAAATCAACCCAGATAGTTAAAGACGGCATTTTTCAACGTGGCCTAACGGACATGTATTCTGCGACAGTGTTGGGCTTGGAACGTTCTCCCAACGGCCGCAGGCAGGATTTTACCCGCAAAATATATCCCAGAATGACCAATACCTTTTTTGGAACCGGCGATATGCCCCTGGTAGATTTAATTGGCCAGGTGGATGACGGTATTTACATCCCTAAAGTTTCATCGGGTATGGAAGATCCCAAAGGCTGGGGAATTCAAGTTTCCGGGCATTATGGATTTGTGATTAAAAATGGTGAAATGACAGACAAGATGTATGCCCCAGTTGGTCTCACGGGTTATGTCCCGGAAGTTTTGTCCAGCATCTCGGCAGTATCCAATGACTTTGATCTTAGCGGAGGATATTGTGGAAAAGGAACCAAAGAAACCGTCCAGGTGACTGATGGTGGTCCCCACCTGTTAATGAAAGTGAGGTTAGGCTGATGTTAGAAAAAATTAAAAATGCGCTTCAGAATAATTCGGATATTAAAGCCTGGATCATTCGGTGGGAAACCAACCACGGTTACCAGCAATACGAACTAAAGGAATCAACTGAATCCCTTCGCGAAGTGACATCTGAGTTATACACTATTGATGTTTTATGTGATTCAAACGATGCGGAAGGAAAACTCAGCTCTGGAATTGGGACAGTTTCTATCCTTCCCGGTGGAGAAATTGAGGGCGCTTTAGAAAAGGCTGTCCTGACTGCTCAGATGGTTCATAATGAAACTTATGATTTTGCCGAGCCTTCTTCAATACCAGAAATAGAATTGGCAGATCAAGACTATCTTAAGAATCCCTCAGGGGAGATTGCCGGAATATTAAAAACACTAAAAAAGACCACTGCAGATTATCCTCATGTCAGATTAACCGCCGCAGAATGTTTTGGCCAGGAAAAAACAACTCACTTGGTCAGCAGCAAAGGCATTGATGCCATCCAAACAGCCACAGATATCTATTTACAGTGGGTCTATATTGGCGGTACCGGCGAAGATGAAGTAGAAACCTTTGCAGAGGTATACCGCAGAAGGATAGCAGACCTGAACCTTCAGGAAGAAGCAGCTCTCCGCGCCCAATATACATCAGATTTGCTGGTAGCTGAAACGCCTCCATCTTACACGGGGCCGATTTTTGTCCAGGGTGGTACGTTAGCAGTAATGATCGCTGGTGAAATGCTGGCAGGCAGCCTAATCCAAACTCTTTCTTCAGCTGCTTTGAAATACAGCGGCGAAACTCCCTGGGAAATTGGAAAATCCATATTTCACGGAGAAGTAAAAGGAGATAATTTCAATTTGTGGGCCAATCGGCAGCTGCCATACGGTATGCCCTCCAGCTCATTTGATCAAGAGGGTATCCCTGCTCAGCGTATTGCCCTGGTTGAAGATAATATCTTGACCGCTTTTATAGCGGACCAACGATTTGCCCATTATTTGGATATGAAACCTTCCGGAAGTTTTGGGAGTTTGGAAATCCCTCCCGGAAAAACATCAGAATCTGAGCTGCAATCAGGTTCCTTTATTGAAATCGCGGAATACTCCTGGTTCAACCCTAATCCTATTACGGGAGATTTTGCTTGTGAAATCCGGCTCGGCTACCTGGTTGAAGATGGGAAAAAGAAACCTTTCAAAGGTGGACTGTTGGTGGGTAATCTTTTGGATGCCCTGGCAGATGTAAGTTGGTCAGCTGAAACCGGATTCTACGGAAATTATCTGGGACCTCGAGCTGCTCGATTTAATAACCTTCAAATTGCTGGTGAGTAGATTATTCTTATTTACCGGGGTCGACGAGCAGTAGCTAGAGGGATGGGTTGACGAACGATAGGGAAAGAAGAGAGCCGGGCAGAACACCTCCACTAATTCCACTAATGTTGCATCGACGGAGGTCGATGCCCGGCCGCAGGCCAGCAGTGAGGAATTCATTCCTAGATCCAACCACTCCATGCTCAAACGCCCGTTCCCTCTCAACGATGCTCAAACACCATCCGCCTCCTACTCCACGCTCAAACGCCCGTCCCCGGGCGTTTTGCTTATACGGGAGCTCACTTTGTGGATCTCCCTGAGAACGGGTCGACGAGTAGAAAATTCAGACAGGTCGATGAGCTTAAATAGAGAGATGGATATTCAAGAATAAAATGAAAGTTCGCATATCCAGTGATTATGGTAAACTCCTCCTCATGCTAAAACCTGTTCGATGGAAGACATTCTTACGTGATTTTTTTGTTGCCCAACTTGGGTTTATTATTTATGGTCTGTCAATTGCTTTAATTATTCAGGCTGACCTGGGTACAGGTCCCTGGGCAGTATTAGCGGTAGCTCTGGCGGACCTTTTTGGCACAACACCGGGATTTATGCTGATGGCCACGGGGGTGCTGGTTTTAATTGGCGCAATTCTGTTAAAAGAGCAGATTGGTTGGGGTACTATAAGCAATATCTTGTTTATTGGCCCTTGGGTGGATTTTTTTCTGCTATACATCCCTCCCTTTTCTGATAATCTCTGGTTTCAAGTTCCAGCTTTGTTTATTTCCATTCTCCTGGCAGGTATCGCGACTGCGATTTATATTGGGGTGA
>CAXMRF010000110.1:0-4509 GCA_964195965.1 uncultured Nitrosomonadaceae bacterium | reverse complement strand
GCTAGAGCTTTGGGTTTATTGAAAGATACCTGAAAGCTTTAGGGTGTGAAAAAAGAAAATCTCATCATGTGACTTCAAATAAAAAAACGGGTTGGTATATACCAACCCGTTTTTTTATTCCCGATTCAGGTTTTTAATTAACCCCCTGATTAATCCTTTTGGAGTATGACACTAATACCACCTGACTGCTATTATGCAGATGTAAGTTTGATCATTCTCGATATAACAAAAAGGAGAGAGAAAATGAATAAAAAAAGGTATCTTTTGGTCGGTCTGCTGGGCGTATTGGCCATTGTGGGAGTATTGTTTGCCGCCGGTGTTTTCAAGGGAGAGCCGCCGGTTGCCTTTACGCCCCCCTTCACTGACACTGAGGGCATTGAAATTCCCGGCAGTATTGCCGTTATAGAAACGGTCACCCTGGGTGGTATCGAGCAAACGGTTACTATTCGTGGGTTGGACATCACCAAACCCATTTTGCTCTTTTTGCATGGTGGGCCGGGTATGCCCTCATCGCCCTGGGCTACCTGGAATGACTTCCATGTGGAACTGGAACAACACTTCATATTTGTGCATTGGGATCAGCGCGGGGCAGGCAAATCCTTTTCCAAAGATTTGACCCCGGAGGATGTGCAACTGGAGGACTTTGTCAAGGATACCCTGGAATTGACTGATATCCTGCGCGAAAGGTTTGATCAGGACAGGATCTTTCTGTGGGGGCACTCCTGGGGCAGTGGACTAGGATTTGAGACTCTCAGGGTGAACTCTGAACCCTATTATGCCTTCATCGCTACCGGCGTAAGACCTGATTGGAATTCAACCAATCAATTGGGTTATGAGAAGGTACTGAAGCTTGCCCGTCAGGCAAATGATACCGAAGGCATTCAAGCCCTTGAATCAATCCAGCCATTTGATCCCACCAATACGGATCATGTGCAATTAGTGGGTCAGAACTTCTCCCAATATCTGGTCGGTGACTTTCATACAGAAGGACTTGAGGATGCCTGGTTGGACTATGTTTTAAAAGGTGAAAGCCCTGAATATCCGACTACCTATATCAAACAAACCTTAGCAGGAATGGATTTTAGTAACAATACGAAGTTAGAGATTATAACCAGCGGTTATGATCATGCAAAAGACTTTCCTGTTTCCACGATTCCAGTTCATTTCATTCAGGGCCGATATGATTATGTTTGCCCCGGTGAATTGGCAGAAGAATACTACATCTCTTTGGAAGCCCCTGCAAAGAGCTTTACCTGGTTTGAGAATTCAGCTCATGATGTCTACTATGATGAGCCGGATCTTTTCAACCAGAAAGTAATCAGCATTGCTAATGAGATCATGTCCGGGCTCACAGAATAAATTGAGATTTACTACCTAATTCACATCATAGGAGAAATAAGGCAGCAAAAAGGCATGAAGAACTTTGGTAAAGATTTCTGCTGGATTTTATTTCCTCTAGGAGGATTGGTTACCCTGGGCTTGGCATGGACCTTCAACACCAATCCCGTTGAATATGTGGTGAACTCTAAAGGGGATTAATTGGAAGATAAGGTTTAAGATGCAAGTTTCGTAAACCGGAAATTGTCAAGAGTAGCGTTTCAACAATCGCAAATAGAATAAGGAAAAAGAAAATGAAAGACCCAAAAAAAATCATCAATCTGGTCTTGAAGACAATGGCAATGGCTATGTCCATCGTCAGTATAGTAATGGGATTTTTCCCAGGTGAGGCTGATGTTGAAACTCACATAACGATACTCGGTATTGGGCTGGCAGCTCTGGCAATTGCTGCGATTCGGGAAACAAAATAATTAAACGGAGAACAAGATCTACGGCGATTTTGCCGTAGATCTGAACATCTCAATTTAAAGGAGAATATATTCCATGAATAGTTCAGTAATCGAAGTAAGGGATTTTCGTAAAATCTACGGTGATGTCGTGGCCGTGGATGGGATCAGCTTTAATGTGAAGCAAGGAGAGATTTTTGGCCTGCTTGGTCCCAACGGTGCTGGCAAGACCACCATTCTGGAATGCCTCGAAGGACTGCGTAATCCGAGTGATGGTTCTGTTCGAGTGGCGGGTATTGACCCAACAAAGGACCCGCACAAGCTTCGCAATGTGATCGGCGTTCAATTACAATCGGCCGGGTTGCCGAAAAACATCACCCCCGATGAAGGCATGAAATTATTCAGTGCATATCACGGTATCACCCCCCGTTTTGATTTATTAGACCGGTTAGGGCTACGCGAAAAGCGGAAAGCTCAGTTTTATAGTCTTTCTACTGGCCAGCAGCGCCGTTTAGCCCTGGCGTTAGCAGTGGCTCACGATCCAAAAGTTCTATTCCTGGATGAACCTACGGCTGGTCTAGATGTAGCTACTCGAGTCGAGTTGCATGACATGGTACGTGAGCTGCGAGCTAATGGTACGACTATCATCCTGGCCACACATGATATGGCTGAGGCTGAAGAAATGTCAGACCGGGTGGCTATCTTGCTTAATCACAAACTAGCATCTGTTGGTACGCCAATGGAGATCACCGCAACCGGCGCAGGTTTAACCAAAATATCTGTGCATACTAAAAATGCCTGCCTATCCGACCCGACTCTAACTTACCCAGCAGTAAAACAACGCGTATATAAAGACGAGTACGACATTTTTTTCAGCACAAATATCGGATCTACGGTTTCGGCTATCATCAACCAGATAGAGACTCTGGAAGATACATTGATAGATTTACGCGTGGAACGTCCATCACTAGAAGATCGTTTTCTCGAAATTACCAGTACAAGAATTGATTCCAATGGAGGTTTAAAATGACAGCTTTTATCAATCATTTCTCATTCGAGTTCCGCACCGGTATTCGCAACATGCAGCTGCTTTTGATGAATTACCTGTTTCCCATCGGTTTTTACCTGATGATGGGGTTTGTCATGGCAGGGATAAATCCCCTTTTTCTCGATACCATGACCCCGGCTATGGTAATATTTGCCGTCCTGGCTGCCACATTATTGGGTATCCCAGATCCTCTCGTCAATGCCCGTGAAGATGGAATCTTTCGTAGTTATAAAATCAATGGGATTCCCTCCACCTCGATCCTGATCATCCCTGCTTTGACTACAATGTTGCACCTTGTAATCGTCTCCGTGATCATCACAGCAACAGCTCCGCTGCTCTTTGATGCCCCTGCACCAGTGAATTGGTTAAACTATATCCTGATCTTTATTGCTCTTGCTTTTGCCATGTCAGGCATCAGTCTTCTGATCGGCGTAATAGCGCCCAATTCTCGAGTTACCGTACTCTATTCACAAATATTCTTCATCCCCTCAATACTGCTGGCTGGAATGATGTTTCCTTACAGCATGCTCCCCGATGTTGCCGGAAAAATAGCTCAACTGCTGCCTGCTACCCAGGCAATGAATGCCTTTAATGGATTGGCGATGGGCGGCGTGGCTGACTTCGCCCCTTGGGGTTCAGTCATCGCTCTTTTTGCCAGTGGTTTTATAGCATTTGGATTGGCGATATATCTCTTCAGTTGGGATAGTCGCAACACAGCGCGGCGGGGTCATCCTTTGCTGGCTCTGTTGTTCTTACTGCCCTTTGTAATTGGAATTTTTGTGGGGTGAGACCGCAAGAAAGCATCTGTAGGTACGCCCTATGGGAGTTATGGATAATACAAATTCAATAGATTAGACAAGGAGATACCAATGAACGTCGAAGATACCAGATACCAGAGAGCAAAAGAGAGAGTTGAGGAAATAAAAGGTTTCTACATTCATCTTACTGTTTACATCATTATAAACCCAGTCCTGTTTATCATTAATTGGCTGACATCACCAGATAATCTCTGGTTCTATTGGCCGCTCCTGGGATGGGGCATCGGACTTGTGATCCACATGATTTGGGTTTTTGGCTTTAGCAAAGTTCTTGGTACCGGGTTGGAAGAGCGCAAGATCCAGGAGATTATGGATAAGGAATAACTCGCGATTCTCAAGCGTAATGCCCGGTGCGCAGCCAGTGAGAAAATAAAAAAGAAAAACTTCTCAGAGTAATGTATAGGATTATTCTATATGTAGTTTTATTCGAATGGATCATAGGATTGGGAAGTGTAGTTCTTTAATTATGCGTGAGGGAAAATCATGACTAATCGAAAATTGTCAAGGAGTATCCAAATAATGGAGGATTCCCAAATGAACGCAATTGCTAATGACAAAGGACGCGCAAAATATATCTGGCTTGTTTTTGTGTTCATGTCAATCTTGATCCTTTTAAGTTCAGTTTTCTTTATGGCTTTTCCAGACATAACATTTGATATTTCGATGGAATATCCTGGTTCATCTTTGACTTGGGAAGATTTAGATCAAAACAGTCAGATCGGTATGCGCTTTCTAATACTGAGACCATTTTGGGACGAAATATTGTTTGGCATTTTGGGATTGTACTGTGCCTGGGGACTCAAGAAGAGAGATATCTTTGCATGGAAACTTAGTGTGGTCTGGGGCATCATGATGCTTG
>CAXMRF010000109.1:0-4533 GCA_964195965.1 uncultured Nitrosomonadaceae bacterium | reverse complement strand
GATTGAGATTTTAGATGATGAACAAAAAAAATCGACGGGCACTTGAAGACCATCTTCACCGGGCAGTCAGTGAATACCTGCAAAAGCAAAGAAAAAACTCTTCCCAAAGATCTAATTTGGTTTTATCCGATGATGAGTTGTCAGCCATTACACGTAATTTTCTTTCCGAGAAAGGTGAAATCCTGTCAAAGAGTGATCAAGGGGAAATAATTTCTTCCGTGATCCATCGGATTACCGGTTTAGGACCGATTGAACCTTTATTAAAAGATCCCCAGATATCAGAAGTGATGGTTAACAAACCGGATGAGATTTTTGTTGAACGGGGTGGAAAGTTGGTGCCTGTGAATGAATCATTTAGAGATCCAGAACATATTCTCCAGGTTATTGACCGGATTGTTTCACCATTAGGGCGGCGGATAGATGAATCGGTGCCATTTGTGGATGCCAGGCTGCCGGATGGATCACGGGTAAATGCGATCATTCCACCCCTCAGCTTGAAATCACCAGCCCTGACGATTCGCCGTTTTGCAGCTACACCATTCTCGCTGAAAAGCCTGGTCAAATTAGAAAGTATGACCAGCACCATGGCCCGGTTCCTTCAGGCTTGTGTTCGCTCCCGGATTAATATTCTGATTTCCGGCGGCACCGGTTCCGGGAAAACCTCAATGTTAAATGCTTTGGCAAGGTGCATTCCTCCGGGAGAACGTGTGATCACCATTGAGGATGTCGCGGAATTGCAGCTTTCCTGTCAAAACCTGGTCTCTTTGGAAGCCCGATTGCCTAATGTTGAAGGAAGAGGGGAGATCACCATCCGAACCCTGGTCCGGAACGCGCTCCGGATGAGGCCCGACAGGATCATTGTGGGCGAAGTGCGCGGCGCAGAAGCTTTTGATATGCTGCAGGCGATGAATACCGGTCATCCCGGATCATTAACGACCATTCATGCCAATTCACCCGCCGATGCTGTCCGGCGGCTGGAGTCCATGGTGATTATGGCGGGTCTGGATTTGCCTCAGCCAGCTATAAAGGAACAAATTGCTTACGCGGTTGATCTGATTGTGCAGCAGCAAAGGCTGCCTGATGGACGGCGTAAAGTGGTTTCAATCGCAGAAGTGATTCCATCAATTAATAAAAACGATGGGAATATCCGGATTAGAACCAGGGACATCTTTTTTTACAGGATGAACGGGCTGGATCATCAGGAGACCCAAGTTGGCGGTTTTGTCATCAGCCGGACTCAACCAAAATGCCTTGTAGCGATGAAGAACCAGGGATATTCACCTCAGGATGAATTGAGGGATGATTGATTTTATGGGATCAGGAGCTGCCGATGGAAGACATAGGTTTAGGATCGCTGTTTGAGCAACTTTTTTCTCAATCCTGGATTATTGGCATCGTTGGGGGATTGGTGTTATTTTTGATCCTCAGCCCATTTATTTTTCTGGGCCAGAATAATTTATCAAAGAAAATCAGCCGCAAGCGTTTGGCAATCTGGCTGGGGCGTTCTGGCACCCGGCCCGGTTGGAAACGAGTGGTCTCCTGGATTTCAGGTCTTAATGATTTTCTGGAAAGGTCTTTTTCAGTCAGTTTTATTAGACTTGTTCTTGAATTCTGGCGGGATGGATGGGGAGAGGCCCGCCCTCTTTCCCTGGTGATGATCGTAAGTTTTGTAATCAGCTCAGGTTTTTTGATAGGACGACTCTTAAATATCAGCTTATTGCTCACTGTTTTTTTGGTTGTCTGCTTGCTGCTTGGATTATGTTTTATGACCTGCTCCCGGGCCAAAACTAAACGCCAGTTATTTAATAAACAATTTCCGGGCCTACTGGATAAATTATCAGATTCCTTAAAAGCTGGATTGTCCTTTCCCCAGGCAATTGAATTTGTGATCCCCAATTTGCCAGAGCCCAGCGCTGCCGAAATGATCCGCCTGGCAGATCAACTTGCCCTCGGATTTACCATCAACCAGGCCATGTGGAATCTTTATGAACGACGGCCAAGTGAGGAGCTGATGTTTTTGGTTGAAGGTTTGATCCTTCAGCGGCAAGTTGGGGGAGATATTGCCAGGATGATGCGGGGGTTAGCAGAAATGATCAATAAACGGGTAGAGTTGAATGCAGAAATCCGGACCTTAACTGCCCAGGGACGCCTTTCTGCTATTGTGATTGCCTCGTTGATTCCAGTTTCATTGGGGCTGCTGTCCTTCTTCCCTGGTTATGTGGATATTTTATTCAATTCCACGATCGGAAATTTGGTTTTAATCCTGGTGGCCCTGATGGAAATATTGGGCGCTGTAATTGTGATCCAGCTAATTAAGGTCAGTGTCTGATGATAGACCCAGGATATGCTGCCGCAGCGCTATTTGGAGGATTGATATTTACCCTTTTATCCGGGTTCGATTTACTGATCGATTGGCGGGCAAAGATCCGCCTGCGGATGTTGTTTCTAGAAACAGATACTCGAATAAACCAGTGGTTTTGGGAAAAATTGAACAAATTTATGGCTCAAATTACTCCACCAAAAGTTCTGCAAAAACTTATTACTCAGAAAGAAGTAATCCGTTCGGGGATACCCAGTACTCATCTTCAGTATTTGTCCTGCTGGTGGCTTGGTTTGGAAACGGGCTTAGTCTTTTGGTTATTTTGTATTTATATTTTAAGAGAACCGCTGGCTGTATTTGCCTCAGGATTAATCCTTTTCCTGCTGGTTGGATTGACTCCTTACCTTGTTATTAAGAAATTGATCCGGAATCGCAAAAAGGAAATTGAATTGGGGCTGCCCTATTTTCTGGATCTGCTGACCTTCACAGTGGAAGCAGGGCTGGGTTTCAAGCCAGCCCTTGAAAGAGTAAATAGAAATCTTGAGGGTGTCCTGAGGGATGAAATACTCTTATTATTGGATCGATTGGACCTTGGTTATTCAAAAAAGGAATCTTTCGCTATTTTTGTGGATAGAAACCCATCCAGGGAACTGGACAATTTTTTTCAGGCTGTTCTTTTGTCCAGCAAGTTGGGCACTTCCCTGGCCAGAACTTTATATACCCAGGCTGAATTGCTGCGAACACGCCGTCGGCAACGAGCAGAAGAAAAAGTAAAAACTGCCCCGATCAGGATTATCCCGGCCCTGGTTTTTTTCTTTTTACCTGGTTTGTTGTTAATCTATTTGGCCCCTCCAATTATTAATTTCCTTCAATATAAATGAGTTGGTGAGGTGGAACTGTGAAAACCAAAGTTAATTATCCTCAACCCCAAGGGCAAAATATTGTGGAGTTTGCTTTTGTCCTGCCAGTCTTACTTATGCTGATCGGTGTCATCATAAATTTAGCAGTCCTGTTCTACTGTCAGATGATAATTACCAATGCCGCTTGGGAAGGAGCAAGAGCAGGTGCAACCATAGTAAATCCAGAGACCGGGGATCAGGAAATCGTTGGTGCTGTGGAAAAAGCTGTCCATGGCCTGGATCCCGGGCTTATGGCCGTAGAAATTAAACCTGCCCAAAATGAATTCCCTCGCAATCAGGAATTTCCAGCGCCCAGAGGCGCATTCATAGAAGTAATCGTTTCCTACCAGGTGCCCCTGTCATTTCTGGGATTTGCGGTGCCGATTACCGGGCGGGCAGTGACCACAATCGAATATCAGAACCCATGAAACTCAGTGAAAGAGCCCAAGTACTTGTCATAATTTCTGTTCTTTTACCCATCTTGTTCTTATCCATTGGGATGATCGTTGATTTGACTCTGATATTGATTGAAAAACAGGAACTGAACAGGCTTGCCGATGCGGCCAGCAAGGCAGGCTTGATTGTTGTTGGAGATCAAATCAGCACCATTATTTGTGAGGTGAGAAATACAACCACACCGGTAGTGGCACAAACGCAGCTCCCTTTTGAGGGAAGTCAGACGCCAGTTCCGCCAAATGATGATTATTTTAATAGGATCAATGATTCTCATAGAGCAACACTGGTTGCCCCGCCTGTTCAGACCCTGGTTGCTGCTCAGGTCCGGGATACAGTCAAAGAATATGAAATGATCTCCAATCACCCGTCTTGTATTTCGACGGAGATTATCTATCCGTACCAATATCAACCTGACAACCGGAACCTGCAAATTTATCTGCGTTTAACCTGCCCGGGTAACTCCCTGTTTGGTTTTCTCCCAGATTTAAAGAATGGAGAAATTTCCGTTGAATCTATCCAGAGTATTAGACAGCGATAAATTTAAACTGATCCAATTCCTCAGCAGAGTTCTGCCCTGGCTTTGTTCGGCTGCCTGTGTCAGCTGGCTTGGTTTTAGCCTTGGTGAGGTGATACCCAATCCAGGATATCCTTACCTCACCATAATTAATGGAGGTTTATTGATCAGTTTATTAATATTAAGAAAAGAAACAGGTTGGAATTTGGTTCTTTTTTTTGCCTATGCGGCGGTAAATGGATTGTTGCTGGCCAAGGTTGGCCTGGGAGAAAACTGGGGGTGGATCTGGGTCAGTTTGGGTTTTCTTGTACTTCTTTCCCTGGTTTGGGGATTCCTGACGCGGG
>CAXMRF010000108.1:0-4718 GCA_964195965.1 uncultured Nitrosomonadaceae bacterium | reverse complement strand
TGGACCCGGAAGGCCATGTTGCTGAATGCTCAGGAGAGAATATCTTCCTGGTTAAGAATGGGGTCATATATACCCCCCCGAAGGCCGCAATACTGGAAGGAATTACCCGGGATTCATTGATGATCTTGGCCGGGGACCTCGGCTACACAGTGGTAGAGGAAACAATCTCCCGGGACCAGCTATACATTGCAGATGAGGTATTTGCCTGTGGTACGGCTGCTGAACTTACACCAGTTACCAAAATTGATCACCGCGTTATTGGTCATGGAAAAATGGGTCCAGTGACAAGCAAGCTCCAAACATTATTTTTTGAGACGGTTGGAGGAGAGGGAAAACGATCAGCGGAATGGCTAGATTATGTGAAACTAGCAACTCCTGAAGGAATCAAATGACCCAAAGCCAGGTGGCGTTCCAGGGAGAACCGGGGGCTTATAGTGAACTGGCTGCCATGGAATATTTTGGTGAGATGACAAACAGCCTACCTCTTGAGTCCTTTAATGACGTCTTTGCTGCAGTCGAGAACGGAAAAGCAGAATATGGGATCCTCCCAATTGAGAATTCACTCGCCGGCAGCATCCATCAGAATTATGATTTGCTGTTGGAGAATGATCTTCAAATCAAAGGTGAGTACCTTCTAAGGGTCTCACACTGCTTGTTGTCATTACCAGGCGCGAAGTTGGAAGATATTAAACGGGTTCGATCCCATCCTCAGGCCTTGGCTCAATGTGCAAACAACCTGAACCAGATAGCCGTTGATCCTGTGATCGCCAGCGACACTGCCGGCAGCGCCCGCCTGTTAGCAGAAAACAAGGAAACTGGGACTGCCGTTCTGGCTTCCCGACGAGCCGCTGAAGTATATGGCCTTGAGATTCTGCGGGAAGATATGGAAGATAATAAAGAGAATTACACTCGGTTTGTGATCTTGTCTGGAACTGATTCAATTTCAAAAGGCGTTTTGCCCGGAGATGAATCCAAGACCTCCATTGTATTTAATTTAGATCATGAACCCGGGACGCTATACAAAGCGTTAAGTGTGTTTGCACTGGCAGAAATTGATCTCACAAAAATAGAATCCAGGCCCATCGCAGGAAAACCCTGGCAGTATATGTTCTATATTGATTTTGCTGAGAATGAAAATTCCCGGGTGGGAAAACAGGCATTGAACAAGTTAAGTAAATTTACGCCTTTCTTGAAAGTATTGGGGTCTTATCCCAGGCACCGGATTAAATAAAGGTAGTTGACAAACGAATCCTGGCCTTGACTTATATAACTAAGGTCATTATAATCCGTAAAATCTTATGAACAGTAACCTGTGTCTTCGCTCCAAATATTATGCCTTCTATTTTACCGGCTATACATATCCGATAGCCGTTGGTAGGCATTAAGCGTATTTGAGATCGAGACTCATTGTGTGCAGCGCGAAACCAACGGTTTCGCGTTTTTTGTTTTGTTAAGAGGAGAAATTAATTTATGGCTATCAGAGGAATTAGGGCAGCAGCAGTAGTCGAAAAAGACCAGGCCAATGAAATATTATCATCCACCAAGGAACTGCTTGAGGAGATCCAGAAAGCTAACCCAACCCTGCAGGCGAAAAATATAGGCAGCGTGATCTTCACAACCACCCCGGACCTCATATCAGCTTATCCAGCCAGAGCAGCCCGGGAGATCGGATGGGAGAATGTGCCCTTGCTCTGCTGTCAGGAAATACCTGTGCCAGAGAGTTTACCTCTTTGTATCCGGATCTTGATCCATTGGAATACTGAATTAGATCAGCAGGAGATTAATCATATCTATCTTGGACAGGCTGGAAAACTTCGGCCTGATCTGGCAGATAGAACTTAATAGGGAAAATACATCATGATGGTAATAATGAATGCCAATGCTAAAAAAACGGAAATTGACAATGTTGTTCGAAAAGTCGAAGAATATGATCTGAATCCCCATGTCATCATAGGCTCAGAACGGGTGGTTATTGCCGCCAGTGGAGATCCGAGGGAAGTTGATTATAGAATATTCAATGTCCTGCCGGGAGTGGAGCAAGTGATTACTATCTCCCCTCCCTATAAACTCGCCTCACGGGAGTTCCATCCCAACGATTCTGAAATCTCGATCCCGGGTCTGGTAAAAGATCCCGGAGATATATTGATCATTGCCGGCCCTTGTTCAGTAGAGAGTAGGACCCAACTCCTCGAAACAGCCCAGGCGGTTAAGGAAGCTGGCGCTCATATGCTCCGGGGCGGCGCATTCAAACCCAGGACTTCCCCCTACTCTTTTCAGGGATTGGGAGATGAAGGATTAAAGATATTGGCGGAAGCCCGCGAAATTACTGGGTTGCCCATCATCACAGAAGCCATGGGAACCGATGATATTGAAGTTATCTCTGAATATGGAGCTGTAATCCAGATCGGAGCAAGGAATATGCAGAATTATTCCTTGCTCAAATCAGTTGGAGAATGTCAGATGCCTGTCCTTTTGAAGCGGGGCATGATGGCCACTATTGATGAATTATTATTATCTGCGGAGTATATCCTGGCTCATGGTAATTCTGAAGTAATGATCTGTGAGCGCGGCATTCGAACTTTTGAACAAAGCACTCGCTACACTGCTGATATTAATGCGCTGCCTGTATTAAAATCAAAAACCCACTTACCGGTTATATTTGATCCCAGTCACAGCACTGGGCATTGGGAATATGTACTGCCTGTTGCTCTGGCCGGTATTGCTGCCGGCGCTGACGGCCTGATTGTCGAAGTGCATCCCCATCCAGAAAAAGCCCTCTCAGATGGGCAGCAATCCCTAAAACCAGAAAGATTCTATGACCTGGTATCCCAGGTAAATAAAATGGCCCAGATGATGAGAGAAGAACCCGTATTTGCTGGATCAGGGGTCCGATCGTGAAATCTCTCAGAGTATCAATTTTAGGAATGGGTTTGATGGGAGGATCCCTGGCCTGGGCATTAAAGGACCAGGTCAACTCCCTTATGGCGGCAGATCCTGACAGTCATACCAGGGACCAGGTAAGGTCGGCAGGACTTGTGGAATCCATTGTTGAAAATCCGGAGGAAATACTGCCTCTATCAGATGTTGTGATCCTGGCTGCTCCGGTAGGAACGATCCTGGAGCTAATACCCCAGATCCCGGATTGGCATCCCGGGCAGGCAATGGTCCTCGACCTTGGTTCAACGAAGGAACTAATATGCCATCAATTAGAAAAACTCCCATCTCGGTTTGATGTTCTGGGCGGCCATCCCATTTGTGGGCAAGTCCAGGGGGGGTTCGAACATGCAAATCCAGACTTATTCAGAAATGCAATATTTGCATTTTCAGATCTATCAAACACGTCCGCCAGATGCAGAAAGTTTGGAGAGGATCTGGCAGCAGCTATTGGCGCCATACCCTCCTGGATCGATCCCGCCCAGCACGATTATTTTTTGAGTGCAACCAGCCACCTGCCATATATACTCTCGGCAGCTCTGTGTATAAACACACCGGAAGGTTCAACCTCATTCAGAGGGCCTGGTTTTGAAAGTAGTAGCAGATTAGCCAACACAAACAAAAGGATGATGTTTGATGTATTAAATACAAATCGTCACAATATTCTGCAACAAATGGACCAATTTCAGCATATTATGGAAGAATTCAAGGATCTTCTTAGGCAGGAGAATAACCCGGAATTAATGGCCTTGATGGATCGGGCCGCCGCAATTAGGAATGAAACCACTCGGGAGGTATTGTGAAGAGTCCCGGCTCCCAGCGATTAGAAAATCTTTCATCCAATTATTTTTCCACTATGAATGAGAAAATTTCTGATTTGGTGTCAAAAGGAAATAGTGTAATCCGGCTGGATATAGGATCACCGGATCTCCCGCCCCCCACGATTGTCATTGAGCAATTATCAATCACTGCAGAGCTGCCATCCAGTCATGGGTATCAAGCTCACAGTGGATCCTCATCGTTCCGGCAGGCCTGGGCAGACCATTACAGGAAGAAGCACGGGGTTGATCTTAATCCGGATAGCCAGATCTTGCCCCTGATCGGTTCAAAAGAAGGGATCTTTCATTTGTCTTTGGCCCTGATTGATCCTGGCGACCTGGTGCTCATCCCCGATCCGGGATATCAAACCTACACTGCAGGAACTCGATTTGCTGGTGGAATTCCACGATTTGTATCCTGTCTTTCTGGGGATGATTTTATTAACAGTTTAAGAAAAATACCACCCCAGGATCTTAATCGTACCAAGCTCATGTGGGTGAATTTCCCCCACAATCCTACAGGATCGACCATAAATTTAGATCAGGCCCGCCAGCTGGTTGATTTTGCCCGGGAGCATGATATTCTGCTATGTCATGACGCTGCTTATTCCCAGGTCGTTTATGGAGAGTATAAAGCTCCCAGCCTTTTGGAAGGCAATGTTCCGAGGCATAATATCATTGAGTTCAATTCATTATCCAAATCTCACAATATGGCAGGTTGGAGATTAGGCATGATTGCGGGCAGCCAGGACATTCTACAAAAGCTGTTATTAGTCAAAACCCATGCAGACAGTGGTCAATTCCTGCCAATGATGGAAGCTGGCATACAAGCATTAAAAACAAACCAATCCTGGCTGGATACCAGAAACCTGATATACCAATCAAGAAGGGATCTGGTTGTGGATGCCCTCTCTTCTCTGGACATGGATATGGAAAAGCCATCAGGCGCTATATATATCTGGTTTC
>CAXMRF010000107.1:0-4869 GCA_964195965.1 uncultured Nitrosomonadaceae bacterium | reverse complement strand
AGAAGGAAGAGACCAAGATTTTGATACACAGTTGGAGTTATTAAAAGAGATCCTGGTTAATGATGTCCAGTTTTTACCTGAAGTTGCCCTGGGTGATCCTATTCCAGAAGCAGATGCAGTTTTGTTCCCGCAAATTTTAGGGGAAGCTTATCGACAGCTGGATGATTTTAAAGCGATCGATGTGCCTATCTTGATTATCACCACAGAATTTGGCACCATGGCCATGTGGGATTGGGAAATTATCAAATATTTACGCCAGAAAGGCGTGGATGTAATCGCGCCCTATAATATGGACCAGACTAAAAACCTGGCCAGGGCTCTGGCAGTGAAACAAGAATTGCAATCTTCAAAATTCCTGGTTTATCAGGATAATCCAGGAAAAGGATTTCAGCCAGAAATCTTCAAGCGATTCTTCTGGTGGGAAGATGAATGCACTCAGCTTATGATGGAAAAGTACGGGTTAACCCTGGAAAAGAAGAGTTTCCTGGAAATGGCATCGGATGCAAAAGATGTATCTGACGAGGATGCTGTAATCGTGTGGGAGGCTTGGAAGGATCGATTGAACCTGGGCGCGATCAATGAAAATCAACGGAACAGTGCTTTGAAAGTGTACATAAAACTTAAGGAAGCATTGGATGCAGACGAAGGCATTAAGGCGGTTGGCATAAATTGCCTGAACGAATCCCAATACTCAGATACCACACCATGCCTGGCCTGGAATATGCTTTATGAAGAACGAAAGCTGATATGGGGCTGCGAAGCTGATACCGTAGTCATGTTGACCAAGTACCTGCTGAATAAATCATTGGATTGCCCTATCATGATGACCAATATGTACCCATTCCTGATGGGCAACGCTGCTTTGAAACATGAGCGCATCCCCTATTTTCCAGAAGTGAAAGGAAATCCTGATAATTATATTCTGGCAGCACACTGCGGGTACTTTGGTGTTGTGCCGCAATCATTTGCTACTGAATGGTCTCTGGAGGACAAAGTTCTGGCGATAGTGGACGAGAATGCCACGGTAATCGATGCCAGGTTGCCAGAAGGGAATATAACTCTGGCTAAACTTCATCCTGATCTCGAAACCATCTCTGTAGTAGAAGGTGAGATTGAAAAATATATTCAATACCAAGATTCAGATTGTATTAATGGCGCTGTGATTCGGGTGAGTGATGGCCATAAACTGGTCAGTTCATTAGCCTCGCATCATTACTTAATTCTGACCGGTCATCGCCTGGCTGAAATTAATCAACTTGCCCAGGTCTTTGGATGGCAGGTAGAATCGATTTAGGAAAAAATTATGGAAGAATATAATTCTATTGAAAGAACATTAAGAACTTTGGCGTTTAAACCTATTGATCGAGTGCCTGTGGATCTGCACAATTTTATGCTAACGCCCCGATTTGTAGGCGTTAGCGATTTTGCCTCTTTCTATCGCGACGGAGAAGCCATGGCTGAAGGACAGATCAAAGCCTGGCAGCGGTTTGGGCACGATGTGTTATTGGTAGAAAATGGCACTGCAGCGCTGGCTGAAGCTTGCGGTGTGCAGGTTGAATACCAAGAAGATTCGGCGCCAGTTGCCAGCAAGCCTGCCATCAGCAGCCTGGACGAGATAGACTCATTGGAAATACCCGATCCTTATAAAGATCCACTTTTGTCTGAATTGTTGAAATCTACTCGCAGGGTTGTGGAAGAAATTGGCGATAAAGCATTTATTATCGGCCGGGCAGACCAGGGCCCTTTCAGTTTAGCCTGTGAAATACGGGGAATGAGTGAATTCCTGCTGGATCTGGCTATGGGTGAAGAACTTGATAAAGTGCACCAATTACTCGAATTCTGTATGCAGGTATCAGAGCGGTATGCCCTGGCACAAATTGAACAGGGCGCTCATGCAACCTCGTTTGGAGATTCGCCATCAGGTCCCGATTTGATTTCTCCTGCATATTATCGAGAATTTGCCTATCCTTATATGGAAAAACTCGCCCGACGATTAAAAAGTAAGGACGTGATCCTGGCTTATCATATCTGTGGCGATGCTACTCCAATTATCGATGACATGGTTCAAACGGGCGCTGCGATTATTGAAATCGATCAAAAATCAGATCAAAAAACTGTTAAGAAAGCTGCTGCAGGAAAAGCAACCCTGCTAGGTCCGATCGACCCAAGTGAGGTAATGGTATTTGGCACACCTGAACAGGTTGAAAGCAAATGTCTTGAGGCATTGGAAAATCTTTCTCCAGGCGGAGGATTTATTCTGGGACCGGGCTGTGCGCTGCCTCCCACCACCCCGGACGAGAATATTGACGCTATGATCGAAACTGCAAAAAAGTTTAAGCTACAATGATAAATGGCTAGAAATATTGAATTTTGTCGGAATAATAAACTCTAGAAAATAATGGTAAAGGAGTACAAGATGACTTTGAAAGTGGGTATTGATAACTACAGTTACCATCGATTTTTTGGCGAGGTATATCCCCAGCAGGAAACGCCAGAGCAAGGTATGACAATTGAAGACTTCCTCAAACGCGCTGCAGAGTTGGGTGTGGATGGTGTATCCCTGGAATCTTGTTTTATAAAAAGCTTTGAGGATGATTATTTAAAACAATTAAAAACCTCCCTGGATGATTACGGGTTTGAACGGGTTTGGGCTTGGGGACATCCTGATGGTTTGGAAGGTGGCAAGAACGAACCAATGCTGAAGGATATGATTCAACATATATCCTATGCCAAGGCGATTGGCGCGGACGTCATGCGAGTAGTGGGCAGCAGTCTGGCCTTTCGATTTGAACCTCATGGTCCCCAGTTATCCAAGCTGACCGAAATGTTTAAGGAAGCCGTAATTGTGGCGGAAGACCTGGGCGTAAAATTGGCTGTGGAAAACCATTTTGATTTTGATGCAGATGAATTTTTGAAATTAATTGAAGATGTTGGCTCTGATTATTTTGGATTAACTTTTGATACAGGCAACTTTATGCGTTTGTTGGATGAGCCGGTAAAAGCGTTGGAAAAATTGGGGAAATATGTGTATGCAACCCACATTAAAGATATTAAAATCACACCCAATACTGCAGCGGATGAATGGTATTTCTTCTCGTCGGTAGCAGTTGGTGATGGATATATTAATTTACCTGATTTGGCAAAAATGCTTGTTGACCTTAACTATACGGGTTTACTTGCTGTTGAGCTTGATTTTCCACACCCAGAAGTAGGCGCTGGTGAAGATGCAGCGGTTGAAAAGAGTGTTAAATATTTGCAGAAATTGATTTCAGGATTATAAATTAAGGTTTTGAAATTTGGAGTATTATTCATCAAGTAGAAAAACGCGAAGGAAGGTTCACTGATGAAAGAGATGAATGTAGCCATCATTGGATATAAATTTATGGGCAAAGCCCATTCCAATGCCTGGAAGAACGTAACCAATTTTTTTGATGTTCCGATCAAGCCTGTAATGAAGGTGGCCTGTGGCAGAAATCAAGAAGCTGTTCAGGCTTTTGCGGATAACTGGGGCTGGGAAGAAATTGAAACAGATTGGCAAAAAGTAGTCGAGCGGGATGATATTGATATTATCGATATCTCCACCCCGCCAGCTTTGCATTATCCTATTGCTCTGGCAGCTGCCAAAGCCGGCAAACATATTTTTTGCGAGAAACCGATTGCTTTGAACGGAGAGGAAGCTTTAAAAATGCATCAGGCTGCAGAAGAAGCTGGCGTGGTAAATTACCTCAACCACAACTACCGCCGTTGTCCGGCAATCATGCTTGCGAAAGAAATGATCGATGATGGTAAATTGGGCAAAATCTATCATTGGCGGGGTTGTTATTTGCAGTCCTGGACTATGGATCCTGATTTCCCGCTTACCTGGCACATGCAGAAGGACCTTGCTGGATCTGGCGCCAATGGAGGCATTAATTCGCACAGTGTCGATTTGGCCCGATTCCTGGTTGGTGAAATTAAATCAGTTTCTGCCATTGCTACAACGTTTATCAAAGAACGACCGCTGCCTGGCGCGGGCGCTGCAACTTTCAGTGCCGGTAACAGCGAAGCAGCTGAAATGGGCGAAGTTACCACCGAAGATGCAATTTCAATGGTGGTGGAGTTCGAGAACGGGGCTCTGGGTTCTTTTGAGGCAACGACTTTCGCAATTGGCCGCCAAAATTATAACTATTTTGAAATTTATGGCTCCAAAGGCGCAGTGATCTTTAACCTTGAGCGCATGAACGAGCTCCAATATTACAGCTCCGAAGATGCTGAAGGTGAAAAAGGATTCCGGACCATTTTAGCGACAGATCCCAGCCATCCCTATATTGCCAACTGGTGGCCGCCAGGTCATAATATCGGATACGAACATGAATTCCATCACGCTGTGGTAGATTTCTTGAAGGCGGTTGATTCGGGAGGCAAAATCGAGCCTAATTTCTACGATGGATATCTGGGCATGAAAGTGCTGGAAGCGGGTATTGAGTCGTCCGATACTAAAAAACAGATTCAGATAAAATAAATCTTTATTATTAAAAACCGGCCGGGGGTAATTCCTCCGGCCGGTTCTTTTTGATTGGGGCATAAGGTGATGATCATAACTGAAACGATCTTTGAGGGACAATCCTGTTACCAATTAAAAAACGACCAGGTATCGATCTGGATAACCAGAGATGTTGGCCCCCGAATTTTGGGCTTGTCCTATTTAGAAAAAGAAAACATGCTGGCTGTGTTGCCAGATTCAAAAATCCCAGTTGAGGGCGCAGATGATTATTCTCTTCGGGGAGGGCATCGTTTATGGTACGCCCCAGAAAAACCAGAAACAACTTATCTAACAGATGATCAGCCACCGGTTATTACGCTACTCGAGAATGGCCTGCAAATTCAGCA
>CAXMRF010000106.1:0-4923 GCA_964195965.1 uncultured Nitrosomonadaceae bacterium | reverse complement strand
TCCACAATGCCAGGGCTTAATGTTCAACAGGACCACATTCCGGGAGGCGACTGAAACCCGCCGGTCAAAAGTTAAAACTCCCCCCGAGCCATTTAATACTTTTGATCCCGTTGAATTGGAAAGAAAGACTATTTGCCCTGTTTGCACTAAACAGATGGCGACTTTCCAATATATGGGTCCGGGAAATATTGTCATTGATACCTGCCATGGGGATGATTTAATTTGGCTGGATTATGGAGAGATAACTAAAATAGTTAATGCCCCTGGAAGGGATCGGGGCGCACCAAGAAAAAAACAAACCGACGAAGGCCAGGAAAATAAAAAAAAGAAAGGAAAAAAGAGAAGGTCAGTGATTGATCAATCCATGATTGATTTACTGGAATCATTTTTTAAATAATTACACCAGGAAACTTTCCTGGTGTAATCTCCTATGAAATTGCAATGTGGAATTGATTTAAACACAATGAGCTAAGCTGTATCCCTGGAAGGAATAATTGCACATCACAATTCTCGCCTTAGGTTCAACCGGTGATATCTTGCCTTATACCGCCCTGGGGAAAGGTTTATTAGACACCGGTCATCGGGTCCGATTTATTACTTTCGAGAATTTTAAGTCCCGGATCATAGACCTTGGGATGGATTTTTATCCAATTCAAGGAGACCCCAGAGCCCTGGTTTCACAAAGCGGACAAAACATGCTCTCCCTGGCCAGGTCGTTTGGATCCTTGGCCCGAGGGTATGCCCGGGATTTATCCGCTCCCGAGTTGTTGGAAACTAATCTGATAATCAATCAATTACCCGTGGGTTTGTACGGTTATGACCTGGCGGAAAAAGCAGGTATACCGTTAATCCTGGCCTCGGTGTTTCCTCTGGCCAAAACCAAATACCTGCCCTTAATGGGTTTCCCTGGTCTTCCGATTCCTGGGTATAACCGATTCACCTACACCGTGGGAGAGTTGATTGTTTGGATGATGTTCAAGAAGGTGATCAATGAATGGAGGCAAACAACCCTTGATTTGATGCCTGTGAAAAACCAGGAATATTTCGGATCTTCAAAAGGGGCCCCGGTGTCGATACTCAATGGTTTCAGCCCGTCAGTGGTTGAACGCCCTGGTGATTGGGGAAAGGATATTCATATTACAGGGACCTGGTTTCCTGAAGATCAAAACTGGCGACCGCCTGACGAATTAGTGGCTTTTCTAGATTCAGGACCTCCCCCGATTTTTATTGGTTTTGGCAGTATGACTATTAAGGATACTCAAAAAACCACCCGAATCATTCTGGAGGCGCTTAAACTGACCAACCAGCGAGCGATCATGCATAGGGGTTGGAGTGATTTAGGAGATCAGGATTTACCAGAGAGTGTATTTAGAATTAATTATGCTCCCTATAAGTGGTTGTTTCCCCGCATGGGAATGATCATTCACCATGGAGGTTCCGGCACAACTGCCGCAAGCCTGCGCTCAGGAGTGCCTTCTTGTGCTGTACCGTTCCTGTTTGATCAGTACTATTGGGGTAAACGAATTGCTGCTTTGGGTGTTGGTCCGGCACCGATAAGATTTGGAAAATTAAAAACAGCCCGGTTAACGAAAGCCATTCTAGAGGGATTAAACAATCAAGATATTCGGCAGAAAGCCCAAAAGCTGGGACAACAAATCAGATTAGAAGACGGCGTGAAATCCGCGGTTGACATAATTAATGCTATTTTGGACAAGTACCAGCCTCAGGTTTGAAATAAACTGCGTTATATGGGTTCATTTGTTAACCCAGTTTGACAACCTAAAAGTTAATAATTGGTTAATTCATCGGCCAGCGGGTAGTGCTCTGGATTGCAGCGAGTATAATGAAAACTCGCACATTCTATTGATTGGCCGATTATTTACCGAGAGGAAAATTTATGGACAATAAATATCGTGTTTTATCTCCGGAAGAACAAGAAATTATTCTTCAAAAAGGAACCGAACGTCCGTTCACGGGAGAATTTGATGATTTTTATCAAAAAGGAGCCTACCACTGCAGGCAATGTGATGCGCTGCTCTATCAATCTGTAGACAAATTTAAATCTGGCTGCGGGTGGCCCAGCTTTGATGATGAGGTGGAGGGTGCAGTCACCCGGCAACCAGACGTGGATGGCAGAAGAACAGAGATTATCTGCACAAATTGTGGCGGGCACCTGGGACATGTTTTTATTGGTGAAAAAACCACCCCAAAAAATACCAGGCATTGTGTAAATTCAATTTCCCTGGTTTTTGTATCAGAGGAATAAACGATGGCAGAAGCGAAAGCATATTACGCGGGAGGTTGTTTCTGGGGGGTGGAACATCTTTTCCAGAGCAAACCTGGCGTCATGGATGCTGTGTCGGGTTATATGGGGGGCGATCTGGATAAACCGACCTATCAGGATGTGTTGACTGGTTCCACGGGACACCTGGAAGCAGTAGAAATTACTTACAACTCAGCGGTAGTGACCTTCAAAGAGCTGACTAAATTTTTCTTTGAAATTCATGACCCCACCCAGACAAATGGTCAGGGTCCTGACATGGGGGCCCAGTATTTATCGGCTGTTTTTTATTCTTCTGAAGAGGAAAAGGAAACAACTAGGGGCTTGATTGGGATTTTAATAGATAAGGGCTATGAAGTGGCTACAAAATTAATCCCGGCGGAAACTTTCTGGGTAGCAGAAGATTACCACCAGGATTATTATGTCAAAAAAAACCAACAGCCTTATTGTCACAGGTATGAGGAAAAATTTTAGGACGTTTATTAATAGTTAAAGATTTTATTGGAGGCAAGAATGAGCAGTTCCAAAGACAAAATAATCCGAGATACTGTGAAAGAACGCTATGGCGAAATCGCGAGGCAGGACCAGTCAGAACCTGGAGCCAAATCCTCTTGCTGCGGTGGACCGGTGGATGCTTTTGAGTTAATCCAGCCACAAATTCAATCTTCTCTGATGGGGTATTCAGAAACAGAATTAGCCAGTGTGCCTGCTGGAGCGAACCTGGGATTGGGTTGCGGCAACCCTCAGGCAATAGCTGCGCTAAAACCAGGGGAAGTGGTTCTTGATCTGGGAAGCGGGGCGGGTTTTGACAGCTTCCTGGCTGCCAGACAGATTGGAAATGAAGGCCAGGTGATTGGGATCGATATGACTCCAGATATGATCAAAAAGGCCCGGGAAAATGCCGAGAAGGGTTCATATAATAATGTTGAATTTCGTCTCGGTGAAATCGAAAAATTGCCCGTAGAGGATAATAGCATAAACGTAATTCTCTCCAACTGTGTCATTAACCTCTCTCCTGATAAACTTGCTGTTTTCAAAGAAGCCTTCCGCGTTTTAAAACCTGGGGGGCGATTGGCAATATCAGATATGGTTGCTTCCTCTGAAATGCCGGCGGAAATCAAAGAAGATCTCAGCCTTCATTCAGCTTGTGTATCAGGCGCTCTGCTGGTGGACGATTTGGAAAAAATCTTACTCGAGGCTGGTTTTAAAAACATTAAGATTAGTCCAAAAGATGAAAGCCGGGAGTTTATCAGTAAATGGACTCCTGGAATTCCCATTGAAGATTTTGTGATTTCAGCAACGGTTGAAGCTACTAAATAAACACAGCTTACTAGTTAGTAACCCGCCTCTCAGGGAATCTAAATCCCGGGGCGGGTTTTTTTGTTTTCCCAAAACCGGCCCAAGGCGGTTAAGATAAGTATAAATAAGGAGAAGTTCAATGAAGACGATTAAACTGGAGGGTTGGCCCCGGCGGGAGCATTATTTGTTCTTCAGTAATTTTGATTATCCTTATTTCAGCCTGAGTGCAGATATGGACATTTCTTCGTTTTTGCCGGTGATCAAAGAACGGAAAATTTCCTTTACCGCTGCAATTATGTACCTGGTAGCGCGGGTGGCTAACGGGATCCCCGAGTTCCGACAGCGCGTCCGGCAGGGCAACCCCGTTGAATATGATTTGGTTCACCCTTCGGCAACTATTTTAAGCAAGGATAACTTGTTCGCTTTTTGCACAGTTCTTTATGAGGAGGATTTCTTGCTGTTTGTGAAAAGAGCAGAAGAGGAAATTATCCGGGTAAAAACTGAACCCACCCTGAAAGAAAAAATTCATGATGATAGCATGCTCTTTATGACCTCCATTCCATGGGTATCTTTCACCAGCTTTATGCATCCTATGAAATTAGAACCAACTGACTCAGTCCCCCGTTTCGCCTGGGGAAAATACACCCAGGTCGGGCAGATTATAAAAATGCCCCTGGCGGTACAGGGCCATCATGCGGTAATGGATGGTTTGCATGCCGGAAAATTCTACGAGGAATTCCAACGCCTGCTGGATCAACCAGAGTTGTTTTTATAAATGAATAAGATTGACTAATAATTTTTCTCCTATTATTCCCCGTTGGTCCAGTTGAAGTTGGCAGAAGAAGAGACCCCCACCTGTTTTAAGTCTGCATTATAATTATATAAAAATAGAAGGAGAACCCAATGCACAAGAAAAGTATTGAACTGCTGAATAAAGCAGCAGCAGACGAGCTATATGCTGTCCACCAATATATGTATTTTCATTTTCACTGCGAAGACCAGGGATATGATTTACTGGCTGGTCTATTTATTCGGACAGCTATCGAAGAGATGACCCATATTGAAAGGTGTGCTGAGCGGATTATATTTTTGGGTGGCGATGTGGAATTAGTGGCCGCAGAAGAAGTCAAAAAAGTTCAGGATGTAAAGACGATGCTAGAGCAGGCTCGCCAGATGGAACAGAACAGTGTTAATGACTATAATGTCTGGGCTAACGAGTGTTCTGCCAATAACGATGCTGGATCCCGACAGGTTTTTGAAGGATTGGTAGCGGATGAAGAGCGTCATTATTCCCAATATGATGATGAAGCGGTGAGGATTGAAAAATTTGGCGAGAACTACCT
>CAXMRF010000105.1:0-4950 GCA_964195965.1 uncultured Nitrosomonadaceae bacterium | reverse complement strand
TGATATGACCAAATATCGGAAAAACACCTACTTTGAAAGTGGGTTGGTTGCCCATGTGGGTGTAGCAGATCCTTTCTGTCCTGATCTATCCTCCCAACTCCTGGAAGCATTCAATAACACCGATGCCACTGTGCACGATGATGGCACTATCGTGGTGATCGAAGGCCCCAGATTTTCTACAAGGGCGGAATCCAATACATTCAGAAGTTGGGGCATGTCCATTGTTGGCATGACCAGTGCTCCAGAAGCTTTCCTGGCCCGGGAAGCTGAGTTATGTTATGCCTCGATCGCCCATATCACAGATTATGATGTCTGGCATTCCCAGGAAGAGGCGGTATCCGTAGAAATGGTAATGAAAATTATCTCTAAAAATACGGATCATGTAAAAAATGCCATCAGCTACCTGGCGGAAAATCCACCAGGAGAAGAGAGAGACTGCGGTTGTCCTTCCGCCCTGGAAGGCGCCATTATCACCAATCCGGATATCATCCCGGAATCTGCCCGCAAAAAACTAAATCTTCTGATATCAAAATATCTGGAGGAATAACCCCATGAAAGAACTTACTATCCCCATTTCAGCAGACGCCATCCGGGACCTGCATACCGGCGATACAGTAAATTTAACCGGCATTATGGCAACCGGCCGAGATGCTGTTCATAAGTGGATGATTGATACTTTCATTCGAAAAACCAGGAAACCAGAGGGGGATGACCTGGCTGTATATGAAGCCATCAAACCTATCTTTAAAGAAAGCCTGATTTATCACTGCGGTCCGGTTGTGACTGGACTGGATACCGGGGATTATAAATTTGTGGCTGCCGGACCAACAACCAGCATCCGGGAAGAACCGTACCAGAGCGAAGTTATGCATCATTTTGATATGCGGGGAGTGATTGGCAAAGGCGGCATGGCCGCTCAAACACTTCAAGCCTGCCAGGATGTGCCTGCAGTCTATTTCCATGCCATCGGTGGCGCTGCAACTTTGATTGCAGAGTCAGTAGAAGAGGTTATTGGAGTTTATAAACTGGATTTTGGTGTTCCGGAAGCAATTTGGGTTATCAAGGTTAATCAATTCCCGGTTGTAGTGACTATGGACTCCCATGGGAAGAGCATCCATGCAGAAGTGGAAGAATCCTCACAAAAGAAATTGAAAGAGCTGCTGAAGGCCTAGATTTGGTTAAGAAATTAGCCCCTGTTTCAGGAACAGGAGCTTAAAACCAGTCGGGAAATTCCAGGGTTAGAGTTTAGTTCGGTATTAAATGTCAACGAGTTGTTTTACCAATCCAAAGCGAGCGCCCGGGACAGAAACCCCATCAAAGGGGCTGCCTTTTTGCACAAATCGACATAATAGTCCAAAAAATCTGCCTGGCAGGCAATCCCTTCGTTTAATGGAACAGATCCTATAAAATCCTTCCTCTTCAGATCCTCTATCAAGGCATGTTCAGGATCGAACCCCCTGGGAGCTCTTATTAATGAATCCCCTTCCAGCGTAAATGTTTCCGAAAAGGTTTTCTTATCTTTAACAGCCAACCATTGATCCGGATGTTCAGCAATCCGGTTGCGAATCTTGAAAAGTGTCTCCGAATCGGGTTTCCAGATACCACCGCCGGCAAAAACATTCCCCGGTTCAAGATGCAGATAATACCCAGGAGAGTGGACATCCTTTCCACGTTTATGGCGGAAATGAAGTCCCGCCCCGGTTTTATAAGGGGTTTTATCTTTGCTGAAACGCACATCCCGATAGATCCTGAATAATGACCCCCCACTCACCCGGGGAACTACCATAATATGGGAACTAATTTCAGGTGCCCTTTCTGCAAAAGCAGCAATAAAATCTAATAAAGGCTCTTTTAGATCTCTTTCATAACGATCTTTGTTTTTTTTAAACCACTCGCGATTATTGTTTTCCTTCAGGTCGCGTAAGAATTCAAACAAATCTGGTTTAATCCGCATTACCACTCCTTGCCCTGGGTGATTTTATTTAGGGTTATTCATTCAAGTTAACTTGAAGTATACAGGGATACAAGACAGGACACCCATAATATTTATAGTAGTATTAATATATCATTCCAGCCCGAATAAACCTCCTTAATCTAAATCTATCCCATAAAAACCCTGCTGATATTCCTGCATTCTCAGTGGTATAACTATTCAAATATGGATTGGATCAAAAAACTAAAACCCATTCTCCCTAAAAACTGGCTGCTGTTATTTGCCGGCCTGATGTGGACCAGCGTGGGGAGCTATTTAATTTCTCTGGCTGCTGGGTGGATAATGTATCCTGCGGTAAATACTCCCTGGATCTATTGGCTGCCCGGAATTTTCCTGGCTTACCTCATTTTCCAATTTGGATTTTCAAAACTCGCCCTGAAGAATTCTCTCAGGATTATGAACCTGCCAGAAGAAAAACCATGCCTATTTGCTTTTCAGGAATTGCATAGTTATCCATTGGTTTTATTTATGGTTGGACTGGGGATCGCTTTAAGAAATTTTTCCCCCATTCCAAAACCCTTGCTGGCCATTTTATATATCGGGATCGGGGGCGGATTAGGTTCAGCAAGTTTTGTTTACTACAAAACAATACTTCAGATTCTGTCCGTAAAAGCCAACAAATAAATCAGAATCTAAATCTAATCCTCACAGGGTTGTAAATCCCAGGTCATAAAAAAATCGCAATATTAATGATACGATTTATAAAATAATGATCCCAAGAAAATTATCAATCTGATAAATTACAGCTCACCATTACCGTTCTCCGTATCCAAAAGCAAGTTTTACCGTCTAATAATGAAGTGATAATGTCCAATAACCCGGAAAAACTTCTCGCAGGGGCCAGGCAATTTGATCAAAAGGCCCTGGGCGCAATCTACGACCTTTACAGCGACCCTCTTTTCGCTTATGCCTATAAACACGTCGGCACCACACAGATCGCTGAGGATCTGGTTGCTGAGACCTTTAAGCGTTTTCTGGGAGCCCTGGAACGCGGAGGGGGTCCCAAAGACCATTTGCAAGCCTACCTTTATCGCATTACCCACAACCTGATTACAGATCTCTATCGGAAAGAACCACCACCCACTCTTGAACTCGATGAAGACCGGATTCCAGAAGAAGGCCCCGATCCACCCCAGATCGCAGCCTCAAACCAGGAGACTGAAAAAGTCCGGAAGGCCTTAAGATTGATCACTCCAGATCAACGCCAGGTGATCGTGCTTAGATTTCTGGAAGGCTGGAGTTCCCAGGAAGTTGCTGTGGTAATGAAAAAATCCCTGGGTTCTGTAAAAGCCCTTCAACATCGGGGGCTGGCCGCCCTGCAGCGCATTCTACTGGAAGAAGAAACATCGGCTGATCCAGCTGATCCAGCTGATTAACCCATCTTTGAAAGCGGCAGTTCATCCCTTCCTCAAAAAATAAATAATATTCAAAATCTAAACCAACCCGTATCCTTTACGGGTTTTTGCCGTCTTATAGGGTAGAAATCATAAAAATTTTATTTCCAGAAGGAAACCTATGAACAACGAAATTGATCCCAAATTGAAAAAAGAATTGAACCACCTGCAGGACATACCTGAACGCGGTTTACAGGCCAGTCACGCAGGCAGGGAATCTTTCCTGGTCCAGGCTAAAACCATGAAGGTGAGGCCTGTTTCTTCAGTAAAACCCACCCGCACTCGCGGGGGCTTACACCGCCGTTCCTGGGCGCTCCGCATAGCATCAGTTTTTGCGGTGCTGGCATTAGCCCTGGGCAGCCTTGGCGGGACTGTTTACGCCGCTCAGGCCAGCCAACCGGATGATTTTCTCTATCCAGTGAAAACCCTTACAGAAGATATCCAGGTGGGGTTGGAAAATGACCCCGCAGACCGGCTGGATCTATTTACAGCCTTTGCAGCCCGGCGATTGGCAGAAATTGAAGCCCAGGTAGCAGCGGGAGAAGAGATCTCAGAAGTTGCTTTAGATCGATTGGCGGCACACACTCAGCAAATGATGCAGGAAGCCGCAAAAATGGGTGAAGGGAACGTAGAGAATGCTCTCCGCCAGGTCCAGCAAGCACTCGAACTGCAAAGTCAAGTTATTACCAAACTTCAGAAACAAACCCCCGGTGGCGGAGAACCTGGTCTGGTCAAAGCCCAGGAAGAAGTGAAATCCCGCCTGCAATTGGTAGAAGATGGCATCAACGAACCTCAGGGATTCCAGGATCAAATGCGAATTGAAGAATCCGGTACTGGACATAATAACAATACTGACTCACCCGGAAATTCCGGAGACGCCCCAGGTCAACAAGACGATGAGGGCACGCCCGGAAGTGAAAGCGGCAAAGGACCGGGTGGAAAATAAACTAACCCTACCAGACTACAAAGACACATTATTTACTGAAACAAGGAGAAAACCATGAAAAAGAACAGAAAATCCACTTTAGGCATTACCCTGATCATCACCCTCATACTGGCCGTAATGACCACCGGCATTGCTTTTGCTGATGGTGGGGAGATCGTAGAAGGTACTGTTGTTGGCATCTACATTGATGAGTTGAGACTGGAACTTGAAGTTGATAACGAAGGTACACTAGAACTCGTATCGGTTATTGTGGGAGAAAATTTCAACTTCGACTCAATTGTTATTGGCGATTTAGTTACTCTGACCGGCGTTTATGATGAGGACGGAGCCCTGGTAGTATCGGAACTTAAAATCATGGAACGTGCCAAAGATCAGGAAAAACTGCAAGAGGGTGAACTGGAGTCCTATTACTGTGACAATGAAGATCAAGATCATCCTGTAGCAGCGAAAGCTGCCATCACCTACGAGGTCGACTACCTCACCATTGAAGGCTATCTGTGCGCAGAACCATCCACGCCCCTGGGTCAGATCATGTTAGCTCTGCAGACCGCGGTCCTGACTGGCGAGGATTTTACAGTATATCTGAATAGCTTAGAACCTATCAAGTGGGGCACGAT
>CAXMRF010000104.1:0-4972 GCA_964195965.1 uncultured Nitrosomonadaceae bacterium | reverse complement strand
CTATTATCACCTGCCGTTGGTGCATTGTTGATGTCGCTCAGTACGGTGATCGTAGCAATCAATGCCCAGCTGCTTCGCAGAACACAGTTGGTCACCGTTTAAAGGTACTCAACAAGGAGAATAAAATGATGATGGGTGTTGGTTTGATTGGTGTTATCTTTGTGATAATTTTGGTGGTTGTTTTGGTCGCTGCTTTTGTAGGCTTGCGTCCCCAGGTCTATCAAGATAAAGACCAAAGATCAGAACCTCCTCCCGATACACCCCGTGAGATTCTTGAAAAAAGATATGCCAGGGGTGAGATCGATAAGGATGAGTTCGATCAAATTAGTAAAGATATCTAAACACCGGGCTGAAAAATATGAAAACTTATATACCAATCGAAAAAGTAAACGTGAGTTCTATGACTGAGAAGACCCGGAAGAGGTATAACCGGATCTCCTCAACCTATGACCAGATGGAATGGTTTATTGAAAAATACCTCTTCAACAAGTGGCGTGCGCTTCTCTGGGGGCAGATCAAGGGTGAAAAAATCCTGGAAATTGGAGTTGGAACTGGAAAAAACATTCCCCATTACCCGGATTCATCGAGCATTACTGCTGTTGATCTGAGCCAGGGCATGATGGCGAAAGCGATATCTCGCGCTCAAGAACTGAAGAGAGACGTGGATTTCCACTTGATGGACGTTGAATCCTTAACTATCCCCGACGACTCCTTTGATGCAGCAGTCGCGACTTTTGTATTTTGTTCTGTTCCCTTCCCGATCAAGGGACTAGAGGAGTTGGGCCGAGTGGTAAAACCCGGCGGAGATATCTGGCTTTTGGACCATGTCAGGGTGAACAAACCCATAATTGGGCCTCTGATGGATTTATTCAATCCGGTTATCGTCAGAATGATGGGTGCTAATATCAACCGCCGCACAGAAGACAATGTTCGGCAGGCAGGTTTAAATATCCATAGTGTAACTAATCTGAAGGGTGAACTGGTGAAGCTGATCCATGCCGGACCCGGCCGATAGAATTTTCCGATTGAGAAATCTACCAACGATTCCGGCTGGAGTTACTGATTTACTCAACATTAGATTCTAATGAATTCCAGAAATCTGATAAGTATCAGCATAGGATTTCAGATCGTAAACCAATCCGGGGAGCAGCATGGAACCACATCTAACAAGTTTCCAGTCAAAAATATTTAAATTCTTTTTTTCTTCCTACCTCCGCCGGCTCACTGGCAGACTCTGGCTTGCAGATCACCCAGCGCTAGGTATCTCTAAGAATGATCTCGACCTGATCTTAAAACAATCTTGGGATAAATACTTCAGATCAGTCAGGGAATTGGATAAACAGGCAAATCTGGGCAATTGGATGGTGATGAATTTTGCTCATCTGACCCTTGGCGCCTATCAGGTTTTGATAGAGCAGGGATTAAAAGAGCAAGATGCTATCAACCTAATATACAAGCTCACCTGGGAAATAACCTCGATCTGGACCAAGCGGGCCAAAGGATTCTCGGGAGCTATCTTACGAGAACCAATGAGAGAACTAGCTTACTTTGTTGATTTGGTCATGAAAACTTTTTTCAGTCCCCCTGCTTATCGATTTGATACCGGCGAAATGAATAACGGATTCTTTCTGGACGTAAAACGCTGTCCAGTTGCTGAGCTGATGGCTGCCAATGGTGCGTCTGATCTGTGCATACAAACCTGGTGTGGGGTAGATTTTGGATTGGTAAAGATCATCGGTGGATCCTTGCAGCGGGAAGGAACTCTTGCAATGGGCAGAGAAAAATGTGATTTTGTTTTTCTTCCTGAAATTCGATAGTTAATTTATTCCAATTTAACCTGCCAATACATCAATATCCTCCTAGGTTTGGTTTAAACGAACAGGACTGTTCGTATCTATCTGAACAGTCCTGACATACTAATAAAGTGTTTCGGTAAAGATCGTTCTGAAAAACCTGGCTGATAATTACACCAGATCTTTTTTGATGTTCTGATACTGCTCCCTGGTAAGTTCACCACGGGCGTAGCGCTGATCCAAAATCTCCATTGCATTTTCTTCAACACCAGGAGAGTAATTGCGACTTCCAAGAAGCCCCTGTAATCCAGAGCCGTCCCTCGTAAAAACAACCATGGCACCTACCAATAACACAACACCCACTAAACCAAATCCCATCATAATAATCCTCCTAAATTTTTGTCTTTATTGTATAGCTTTACTCATTTCTTGATATTCCTGCTGGGAGATTTCTCCCTTGGCATAACGCAGTTTAAGAATATCCAGAGGACTCTGTGAAGAATTCTCCGCAGAAGAATTGGCCCTATAACTTTTAGGATCGGCACCCATTCTGCGTACAGCCCATACTAGGAAAATAACCAGGCCGATGATCAATCCCACCGATAAAACAAGGCTAAGGATCGATCCAAAGATCCCCATACTACCAAATCCTCCCAACAATCCTGAACAACAACCACCCCATAAACCATGTCCCATCATAAGGTCTCCTTTATAGACTATTGTCTATTTGTTTGCTTAATACAGTACACCAAGGATATCAACAGAACATGAAGTCCATTTAAAGGGATATTAAAGATTGTGTAAAGAAATTTTAGGTTATCCGATGACCGGCAGACTGATGGTGAAGGAACTGCCCTGCCCTTCACCTGCGCTTTCCATCCAGATTCGTCCCCCATGAGCTTCTACAAAATGTCGAGAGACTGTGAGTCCAATACCACTTCCCCCGCTGGCCCGGGCACGGGATTTATCTACCCTGTAGAATCGAGTAAATAAATAGGGATGATGCTCAACAGGGATTCCTTCCCCGGTATCCTTCACAGTAATATGAATATCATTACTTACCCTGCTGGCCTGGATAATCACCCTATCCCCTTTTGTAGTGTATTGGAGTGCATTGCCAACGATATTCAACAGGACCTGCCCTATCCGCTGTGGATCTACCTGAACAGACGGCAACTCGGGTTCTGATTCTGATGTAAGTTCCACTCCCTTATCTATATACTGCTGGCCAAGTCTTTCCAAGACTGTATTGATCAGCTCTTCTACCTCAATTATCTCTTTATCCAATTTATATTCTCCAGCTTCAACCTGGCTAAGAAGCTGCAGGTCATCCACCAGGTGTGACAGACGATCGGCTTCCTGGTGCATTTTGTGATAAGATTCCGGCTCCTGAGGTAACACATTATCCAATAAACCTTCAAGCGTTCCCTTTATCACTGTCAGGGGTGTGCGTAATTCGTGGGAGATATCACCGATTAATCTTTGTCTGACAATCTCGTTCTTGTCCAATTGTTCAGCCATCCTGTTAAAACTTATCGCCAATTCAGAAAGTTCATCTCCTCCTGATGGATTACCAGGCACTAATACACGTTCCTGGTAATTTCCACGTGCAATATCCTGACTGGCAATCATCATCTCCCTGACTGGATTTACCACCCTATAGCTGATCAGGATACTGACAACAAGGGCCACGGCAAAAGCAGCAGCAACAGATCTGATTAATGCCTGATTGATTGTTGAGCGGAAGCTAGAAAACAAATCCATTTCCTGCTGCATGGATGAACCAGACATCATCTCCCCCATCGTCTGACTTCCTGTCATATTTTCCATATTAGTCATATGCTGATTAAAAGCCGTTGGCAGTGCTAATTCTACTGATGTGACCAAGATTAGCATTCCGACTAAAATTACTATCATGTAAGAGAAAAATATTTTCCAACCAAATTTACTCTTTATTATCTTTTTCATTTTCAATCCTTGTTGCTGTCAAAACGATAACCAATGCCGCGGACAGTGGTGATGTATTTTCCACCAATTTTTTTTCGCAGATGACCAACATGGACATCCACTACTCTGATTTCTCCGTAATAATCAAAACCCCAAACTTTATCCAAGAGCTGCTCCCTGCTGAGGACCATACCGCTATGATCAGCCAGAACCTGGAGGATTTCAAATTCAGTAGTCGTCAAATCAACCAACTGATCATCTTTCCTGGCTTGCCGGCTGTTGAGATCTATCCTCAAACCCGGAAAAACCATAACATTTTCCTGGATTTTTCCAGGTTGACTGTGTATCCGGCGTAAAGCTGCTTTGATTCGCGCCACAAGTTCCCGGGGGCTGAAAGGCTTGGAAAGATAATCGTCTGCCCCAACGGATAGGCCAATAATCTTGTCGGTTTCCTCTCCTCTGGCTGTTAACATGATGACATAAACATCCGATTCCCGACGCAGCCTTGACAATAATTCAATCCCGTCCAGTCCGGGCAGCATAATGTCCAATACGATCAAATCGGGTTGGTAGCTCAGAGCCAAAGCTAGTCCTGTTTCGCCATCCAAGGCAGTTTTGTATTCAAAATCTTCCTGTTCCAGATAGGCAACGATCAGATCCAGGATATTTTTTTCATCATCAATGATAAGAATTCTGGCTTTTGGCATTATATTTACTCATCTATCTACTGCTCACAGTTATTAATTCATTGATTGATTTATATAATTACCCGTGGCACTATCAGTCTATCAACCACCCTCTTAAAACAGCTGAATTGATCTTTTCCTCCATCCAGGAATAGAGGTCTGGGGCTTCAGTTTTGATGACCTGATTGATTTCCTTAACCTGTTGAGCCGAAATCCCTTGGTCCTTCCAGGACCGGCCATCGGTATTCAGGTTGCTTAGAAAGGGTAGGAAACGATCAAACACTTTAACTAATTTACTTTCTTCTGTACCTTGTGCTTGGAATTCCTGCCATAAAGTATAAATTTCTCCGCTGAAAGATACCTCATCCGATACCAGATTTTCCAAATATTGTCTTTCTCGCTCTGCCTGGGAATCATGGGAATGGGAATATACAGATACATCACCAGCACCAATTTCACCAATATCATGGATCAAGGCTATCTTTATAGCATGAAACAGATCTAAATCAGGTTTCATTTCTTGACCGAACGCAAGGATTGCCATAG
>CAXMRF010000103.1:0-5033 GCA_964195965.1 uncultured Nitrosomonadaceae bacterium | reverse complement strand
GCCTTTATCAGCCCAGGGTAGAGATCGCCACTAACAGATTAATATTTCAGTTATGTTTTCTTCTCCCACCTCCTCCTACACGCAGGCAGCCCAGGCTCGATCCCCCGGCTGCCTGCGTCGTTTTTTAATTCCCCCTTTATCCGTAGTCTTGATCAGTACTTTATTAATCATGGGTCTGAACAAGATTGATATTGTAGAAGCAGAAACCTTTATTCCCTCAAACAACGATGTCGCAACCAACGAGGAAGGCATTGCTCCCCTTTTCACCCCCGAAGTACAAGCCTGGGAAGAAAAAATCTTGGTCTGGTCAAGCAAACATCAATTGGATCCCAACCTGGTTGCTACAGTAATGCAAATTGAATCCTGTGGTTACAGCATGGCAGAATCCTCTGCAGGCGCTAAAGGTCTTTTTCAAGTGATGCCTTATCATTTCCAAGAAGGAGAAGATCCTTTTAAGCCCAATACGAATGCCCAGCGAGGTTTAAATTATCTCCGGCAGGCGCGTGAAATGGGTGGGAATAATCGCCTGGCACTGGCTGGTTATAACGGGGGCATAAATGGGGCAACAAAACCTCAAGAAGAATGGCCTGAAGAGACAGTTCGTTATGTTTACTGGGGCCTTCAAATATATAAGGACGCCAGAGAAGGGTTAAATAGCAGTGCCCGCCTTCAAGAATGGCTGGCTAGCGGTGGCGCATCACTTTGTCAGCTGGCAAGTAATCAATAAAACAAGAAATGTTTGAACCATTACAAAATATTAGTAGAACAGAACACCTACGCTGTTATTTTAAAAGCAAAAGGCTGCCATGAATTTTTCCATGACAGCCTTTATGAACCCGTTTGGTAGATTAGGCAAGCACGACAGTTGCGCCAGCTTCCTCTAATTGTTTCTTGGCCTCTTCGGCAGCTTCTTTTCCAGCACCTTCGAGAATCTTGGAGTCTGCAGTTTCTGCCATATCTTTGGCATCTTTCAGACCCAGGCTGGTGATTGCGCGAATTGCCTTAATTACTTCGATTTTCTTTGGTCCGGTTTCTTTGATGATAAGATCAAATTCGGTTTTTGCTTCGGCAGCCTCACCTGCATCGCCACCACCGGCAGCGGCAGCAACAGCAACCGGTGCAGCAGCAGAAACGCCCCATTCCTCTTCCAGCGTTTTAACTAACTCAGCTGCTTCAAGAACGGTTAATTTACTCAATTCATCTTTAAGTTTTTTAATATCGGCCATTTTGTTCTCCTTATAACGGCAATAAATCCGTAATTTACTATTTGCTTAACTTACGCTGCGGACTCTTGTTCTGAATAAGACTTGAGTACAGCAGCCACTTGTCGGCTCGGTTCTACCAGGGTCCGGACGAGTTGGGTAGCTGGAGCTGCGATGGTACTGAGCAGCATAGCTCTCATTCCGTCCATAGATGGCAGTTCTGCCAGGGCTAAAATTTCCTCAGCGGTTACCATTTTTTCTGCCAGGTATCCGCTTTTGATCTCAATTGTGCCTTTTTCTTTCGAAAAGTCTTTCAGCACTTTAGCGAGACCAGTGGGGTTATCATAAGAAATGCCGAGGGCGGTAGGACCGGTAAAAACACCTTCCTGCCATTCCCTGCCACTATCTTTGAAAGCCCTTTTTGCCAGTGTATTTTTGATAATGTGGAACTCGCCACCGGATTCACGAACACCCTTGCGGAGTTCACCGATATCCTTTACAGATAATTTATGGAAATGAGTTAAGATCAATCCATCACTTTCCTCGACCCATTTTTTATACTGTAATATGAGTTCTTCCTTTTGCTGCTTAGTTATAGCCAAAGTATTACACCTCCTTCAAACCGGGTTCAGTCCTGCTTAGATAACAAAAAGTCTTTACCACCAGAGAGGTAAAGACTTTATCTTGTTCTTAGAATAAAGCTTTCTCTACCTTGGCTGGAAATTGAGTTTTCAATGAAAACACCAGCTGTCTCTGGTAAATAAGATCTTGTTATTTACAATTTATGAATTGGATTACTTAAATCCCTTCCAATTCTGATGCCTGTATTGGATCCACGATAATACCAGGACCCATGCTCGTCGCAATCACAACTTTCTTGATATACTGGCCTTTGGTTGACGCCGGGCGGTTACCCACCAGCGATTCCATAAGCGTACTCATATTATCATGTAACTGTTCAGCTGAAAAGGATACTTTTCCAATTGGTACATGGATGTTGGCTGTTTTATCAACCCTGTATTCAATCCTGCCGGATTTAGATTCTTCAATAACTCGCGGCAAATCCTCACCAGGGACCATAGTACCAGCTTTAGGATTCGGCATCATGCCCCGGGGACCTAACACTGGACCGAGAACACCCACTTTACCCATCATATTAGGGGTAGCTATAGCAACGTCAAAATCAAACCAACCACCTTTAATCTTGTTGATCATCTCATCGCCATCGGCGATGTAATCAGCGCCTGCTTCGCGGGCTGCGATTGCATCTTCGCCCTGGGCAAAGACCAAAACTTTTACCGTTTTGCCCAAGCCATGAGGCAAGTTAACCAAATCGCGAATGATCTGATCTGCGTGCCGGGGGTCAACACCCAAACGAACATGGAGCTCTACAGTCTCGTCAAACTTGGCATAGGAACATTCCTTGGCCAGGACGACAGCTTCCATGGGGGTGTATTTATTATCGCGATCTACTTTGTCAAACGATTCTAGATATTGTTTTCCGTGTTTTGCCATTCGAATCTCCTTGTGGTTTTAGCGGATGATTGATCATCCTCCCACCAGAAATTAGTCTTGAATTGTAATTCCCATCTGCTTGGCAGTTCCTTCGATCTGACGCATAGCGCCTTCAATATCAACTGCATTGAGATCCCTCATCTTAGTTTGGGCAATCTCTCGAAGCTGATCCCGGGTAATTTCAGCCACAATCTCTTTATTCGGTTCTGCAGATCCTTTTTCAATTCCTGCTGCTTTCTTAAGCAAGATAGCTGCAGGGGAAGTGCGCAGCACAAATTTATAGGACCCATCAGAAAAGATGGTGATATCGGCAGGAATAATATCCCCCATACGATCAGAAGTCCTGGCGTTATAATCCTTGCAGAAGGCCATCAAGTTGATGCCGTGGGCTGCGAGGGCTGGACCAATGGGCGGGGCAGGATTTGCTTTCCCTGCTTCTATCTGTAATCTTACATTTGCTTTTACTTTTTTCGACACTGTAATCTCCTTCGTGGTTTTAACGGATGGTTATCCTCCCACAAACTATCTTTCTACGCTTCCTCTACCTGGAGGAAATCCAATTCAACCGGGGTATCCCGGCCAAAGAAATTAACCATGACCCGGACTGTTGCCCGTTCCATGTCTATTTCTGAAACTTTCCCGTAAAAATCCAGGAACGGGCCATCTACAATCCGAACACGTTCTCCGGTCCGGAAGGAGACATTGATGCGCGGTGATTCTGACTCCATACGTTTGAGAATTCGGGCAACTTCTTCTGGCTGTAAAGCCGTAGGATCATTTCCCATCCCTACAAATCCGGTCACACCAGGTGTGTTTCGGACCATATACCAGGATTCCTCTGTAAGAACCATGTACACCAGGATATAACCCGGGAATACTTTCTTCTCAGTGATCTGTCTTTCACCATTTTTAATATTTACTTCATCTTCCGTGGGTACCACAACATCAAAAATCAAATCGTCCATACCCATGGACTCAATCCGCTGCAAGATATTATGACGCACTTTGTCCTCATTACCGGAGTAACAGTGAATCACGTACCAGGCACGTCCATCTTCGGCAACTGGTTCCTCAATGGCAGACGCTAATGCGTATTGATCGGCAGGAACAGCATCGAGTTCAACCTCTTCAACATCAGGGGTATCAATCTCTTCCTGAGAAACTTCTTCATCCGTTTCGGAAAGTTCAACCGCAGTTTGATCCGATTCGTCCGTTTCGGAGAGTTCAACCATAGTTTCATCCGATTCATCCGTTTCGGAGATTTCAACCGCAGTTTGATCCGATTCATCCGTTTCATCCAGATCCTCATCACTGACATCGTCAAGGATAGGTTCTTCCACGGATTCTATCATCGGCGCTTCTTCGAGGACTTCTCGAGGATCCGAAGACATATCTTCTGGATCTTCTTGATCATCTTCCTCTTCGATTTCCTCAGTATGCGGCTCAAGAACCTCAGGAGTAATAGCCTGGGCTGATTCTGCCTCAGAACTATCCTGATCGAGTTCAGGAACCGGCTGGGGAACGCCGGAAAGCGGTTCTAATTCTTCGCGTTGTTCTTCGTTTTCGTGTATATCCATATTCTATATTTCCAGGAGCACATAAATTCGTGTTTAGGCACTCAAGATTAAGCCAAATAACTGAGTAAATAAATAATCCAGGATTCCCAGGAATGAACCCATCACGAAAATCACTACAAGCACAACCTTGGTTAAGTGAATAGCTTCTTCCCGGGTTGGCCAGGAAACTTTCTTCAATTCAGCACTTGTTTCCTTGTAGAATTTCTGAATCCCACGTGATTGTTTTTTTTGTGCAGCCACATCAAACTCCTTTTACGGTCAAAACGCCGCCCTTTGAGACGGCGTCAAGCAAATGAAATAGGCAGGCCAGGTAGGAATCGAACCCACAACCCCCGGTTTTGGAGACCGGTGCTCTGCCAAATTGAGCTACTGGCCTAGTGTTGGGTAACAGGTGATCGCCAGGTTGTTACCAAACGGACGATCACCTCGTTATTCCTTTATTTCGTTTCTCGATGCAGTGTATGTTTCCGGCACCGGGAGCAAAACTTTTTAAGCTCCATACGGTTCGGATCATTTCGTTTATTTTTTTCAGACGTGTAATTCCTTTCGTTGCACTCCGTGCATTCCAGGGTGATTACCGGTCTGACACCTTTTTTTCTTGACATAACTTAAACCTTATCCAATAAATTAGAAAGTTTTACCCTAAGATCTCGGTGACTACGCCAGACGCAACCGTCAGGCCACCTTCTCTAATTGCGAACTTTCCACCCTGCTCCAATGCGATCGGTACGATCAATTC
>CAXMRF010000102.1:0-5122 GCA_964195965.1 uncultured Nitrosomonadaceae bacterium | reverse complement strand
GCAACCAAGAGAAGAAGAACGAGAGTAAAATTCACAAACTGGGTGATTTCTTTGGAACCCGGTGAATCGGATTGTATTTTTTCTGTTTGGCCTTTCCTGACCAATAATTCTGCCAGCGGGAACGCAGAATTAGATTAAGTTTTCTCGAAAGAGGCGGATTCAACGCAGAAGCTTTCCGGATCAAGCGCTCTTTTTCCGCTTCGCGCATTCGGTTCCTCTGCAGTTCCCGGCCCAATAGCTCAGCATAATTGGCATTAAAAGTCATTTTTTTGTCTCCTTTCATTTTTGATCTCCAGGATCAGTTCATCCGGAGAACATCCTTTGACTAAAAAAGCATCCGCGCCGGCCGCAATAGCTTCCTCTCGGATATCGTCGTGTAAAGTTAGGATCACTACCCGGATGTTTCTCCATCTCTTTTTGATGATCCTGGTAGCTTCCAAGCCGTTCATTTTTGGCATAGAAGCGTCCATAATCACAACATCTGGCCTATTTTTTTCAATGAATTCAATGGCTTTTTCACCATTGGTCACTTCCCCAATCACTTTAATGTCAGGCTGAGTAAGCATCAGGGCTCTTAAACCCTTTCTGGTTGGTATCCGGTCGTCGGTGATCAAGACTTCAAACAAAACAGCACTCCTTTCTAAAAAACCATTAAATATTGTGGGTCGATGTGGATAAGATAGAACGGCTGCCTGGACCATCATATTGTTTAGGGCTGTCATTCCGAAATCTCTCTCCTATATATTTCTTGTAATCTTGTTTCAATCATACAAAAAATCCCCTCACTTGACATCCTTCAAATAGGGGGTTTTGGGGGGATATTATGAACTGTTTAAAAAGGAGATTTAATGGACATTGAGACCAGTTGATCTCATCTAAATGTTGTAGCGGTTTTTTCCTGGAGAATGGGGGAAAAGATCAACTTGATACGCTAGAGAACATCATCCAGGTTTGCCACACCTTCTTTCAAGGCATATAGGGCTGCTTCGGTCCTGCTGGCCAGATGCAGTTTTCCCAGGATATTGCTGACATGCGACCGGACAGTCGTTTCGCTAATAGTTAAAACAGAAGCGATTTCCCGGTTGCTCTTACCCTTGGCCAGCACCTTTAGGACTTCAATTTCCCGCTGTGTCAGGGGATCAACAGACAGAGGTTTTTCAGTCGGTTTAAATACCTCTTCCAGAACTTTGCGTGCGATTGTGGGAGAAAGGAAGGATTCACCCATATAAACTTGGTGAATGGCAGTTACCAGGTCTTCAGGATCTGTATCCTTTAACAGGTATCCCAATGCACCCGCTTTGATTGCCGGGAAAACTTGATCATCAGCCGCAAAACTGGTTAAGACCAAAATTTTTGCCTGGGGATGTTTTTCCTTGATGTGTTTAATAGCTTCAATCCCGCTCATTTTTGGCATCAACAGATCAAGCAGCATGAGATCCGGATTGAGTTTATCGTACAGGGCAACTGCCTGGACACCATCTTTGGCTTCCCCGATAACATCCAGATCGGCTTCTGTGGCCAGTAATGCCCGGATTCCTTTTCTCACCACCGCGTGGTCATCAACTATCAGAATTCGGATAATGTGATCAGTCATAGGGCACCTCAAGCCTTATCGTAGTTCCTTTGCCGGGCCAGCTATCCAAAGTTAACTCACCGCCCAGGAGCGCTGCCCGTTCAATGATACCATCCAGCCCCAGTCCACCGCCTTCTACCGCTTCATCGGGATTAAATCCTGTCCCATCATCTTTGATTTCCATTAAAACCTTCGGGGGGTGATCTAATAAATTTAAGACAATTTTATTTGCTTTGGCGTGTTTAAGGGCATTGTTCAAAGCTTCCTGGGCGATTCGGTATAAGCCATCCTGGATTTTGTCTGATAAATCCAGTTTTCCTTCCAGGTTAAAAATTACTTCCAGGCCTGCCCTCTCTTCCACCGCTTCAAGGCGAGCCCTGAGAGCAGGGATCAAACCCTGAAGCTCTACCACAGAAGGCCGCAGTTCAAAGATCAGCAAACGCATCTCCCTGAGAGCTTCCTGGGCAGTGCCCCTTAACTCATGCAGCTGTTCAACTGCCAGATCATTATTCTTGGCATTTAATTGCCGGAACGCCGCTTCCGCGTGCAGAGTAATACCATAAAGTGCCTGGGTAACAGAATCGTGCAGCTCCCGGGCCAAACGATTTCTTTCCTCAACAACTGCAAGTTGTTTGGCCTGTTTATAAAGCTGTGCGTTTTCAAGAGCCACGGCGGCTTGATCCGCGAGAGATTGCAGCACTACCAGATCACTCTCATCAAACGCATCAATTCGGTCACTTTGCGCATCCAGCACCCCGATGATTTTGCCTTTTACCTTTATCGGCACAGTGATCTCAGACAAGGTCCCGCTGCCTTGCATTTCCACGTAAGCAGGATCTTCCCTAACATCCGGCAAATACATTACCTTTCCTGTTGCTGCTACTTGTCCTGTAATTCCTTCAGAGCCAATTTCTAAATGAGAGGGGTTAAAATCAAACGCTGGATTCTCCCATAGTCTACCCGCACCAACCCGGTAGACAGCATAATTCTCTTCAATCATGGCAATGGCCACATGGTCATATCCGAAGGTTTTCTGGATGAGATGGACAACCTGGTCCAGGACCTCATCAATATCCATAATCGATGTGATTTGCCGGCCTACTTCAGCGATGACCCGGAATTGATCCGCCCTGCGCTTTTCCGCCTTTAATAATTCAGCAACTTCATTAATGGATGGTTCTCTGCCAGCTTTTTCTTTCATCTATTTAATCCCGGAGTAATTCATAAAACAACTAGCTATTCTAATTAATTGTAATTGAGATAGCTAGTTTAATCATTCAACTTAGCCACCAATCTCTCTGGCCTTTCCCCTCGAGAGATTGGTGCTAAACCATACTCCAGTACTATTGATTTATAGTATCTATTTGCTATACTTCATAATAACTGAAGTATTCCCAGCAACAACTAGCGAGGTGTCAAATGTTCTTCGAACGAAAAATGAAAAAACAAAATGTCCTCAAATCTATCTGGTTCCCGGTGGTCCTGGTGGGGACCTTTTTCACCGTGTTCAGCTTTTATGGACTCCGCCCTGCCCTTTTCGCAATCAGTGGATTATTCCTGATTGTCGCGGTCCTGCCGCTGCTTACCTATATCAGGACCCAAAATACAGGCTATCTGGTTTTGGCTTTGTACATTTTCTTTGCTGCCCTGGTCACCATCAGCGTACCAGCAGCCATCGAAGATAGATCCAACAAGGGCCTTGTGCCCCTTTTCCTGGTGATCCTGTATGCTTTAATGCTGGTGGTAATTTACTTGACCGTTAACAGAAAACTCCGTTGGCGGGGAGAAGAGGTTTTTGAGCTGGCCGCTATGCCCGTGGAAGATATCGGGGACAGTTTCACAGCCCGCCCCCGCCCGGCAGGACAGGTGCCCGTCAGCAAAACCGAGATGATCCGTTTTGTTGATTTTATGTCCAAAAACCTGGTCGCCTTCCCTTTCAAGGAAGATAACCGGGTTGTTTTTGTGCTGACCCTGCCAGGAAATGACCTTCCCTACTTACTTGGAACAAAGAAAGACTATCTGGAAGATACCTGGGTGGCAGTGGATTACGATGGCAATATCACAGTCAATATCACTGAAGAGGATTACCTGCTGTTCAAGATGGATTTGGATTTTGATCAGATCTGTCAGTCCCTGGGGGATGTTTTCAGTGAGTTCCTGGAGCTGTCCAAGAAAGGCCAGGAGTCCAAGATCATCGACCGCATGAATGCTCTGCGCTTGAATCCTATAAATTAGATCGGGAGCTATTATGGAATTCGAAAATGCTGCCCGCTTAGGGGCACTCATATCCAAAGACTATGCGGAAGATTTTTTCAGGCTGCTTGTGAACTATCAGGATATCTCAGCGTCGGAGGCGGCCTCCCGTCTGAGCCTGCATATCAAGACAGCCCAGGATTTTCTAGATAATCTTACAGTGTTAGGGATCACAAAAAAGGACGAGGTCTTTGAAAAGAAAAGGCCCTACTTCCGGTATACGTTGATCCAATCAATGATCGACCTCAAAATTGACCTGTCGATCTATGAAAAGGAAAATCCGGGCCAGGGATTGTCCCGGCTGATCCGCGAAATGAAAGAAAACGGGGCAAACTTCTCTGTAGCTAAAAGCGGCGACAGCTTCAGCGCAGTAACTATTTGGGAAGGTGAAGGGCGGGAACGACAGGAGCAAAAAATCAGCCTGACCACACCCCAGGGGAAATTCCTATTTCATTTACCATTCCCCCAGGCCAAACCGCTCACAATTATTGATATTATGGAAAAAACTTCCCTGGAATCTGACTATTCCGCTGAGATTCAAAATATTGTCGATGAATTGATCCGCTTGGAAGTGATTGAGGTACTTTAAGTGGGGGCTTTTAAAAACAATCCATTTACAGGGCGATCTCTCATTCCTGTAAATGGATTATCGGACATGAAATAAACAGATCAGATTGTTAATTTATAGATACAATCTCAACGTAAAACGGTTCACCAAGTGTCCCCAGACCAAATTCATTACCATATTGATCTTTTAATCCCCAGAAACCCTTATAAGTACCTGCTGTTTTTGGCGCTCTTAACTCAACGGAAATGTCTATAGACTGTCCCGGCTCAACGGATACAGGGAATGCGCTTTGTTTATCGGGGCCAGACATCTTGTTGCCGGAAACAAAATACAGGACATATCGATCTGTCCAGGTACAGGTTCCTGCATTCTGCATTCGCCAGGTTTTAGTATATTTATGATCGGCGTAAATTTCTGTCTTATCGGGGATGGTTATATCAGCAACAAATTGAGCGACATTGCAGCCCTCTTCAACAATTACTCCTGGTTCTAATGTTGTTGTAGGAAATGGCGTCACCGTAGCAGTAGATTCAGACAAAGTGGGTTCCAGTGTGGGTGTTAGGGTTGCTTCCGGGGTATGAGTTGCCGGCAGAGTTGGCACCACCGCATCTGCAATTGCAGTTTGGGTCTCAATTGTGTCAGCTATCTGCTGCTGATTGTTAATTCCTCGAAATGCAAACATGAATACCAGCACGATCAGGGAAACAACCAGAAGAACAATGGGAAGA
>CAXMRF010000101.1:0-5170 GCA_964195965.1 uncultured Nitrosomonadaceae bacterium | reverse complement strand
GCTGATGGGTACTGCGCTGAATATTAAACCTATCCTTCATTTCCACGAGGGAACAATTCAACCGCTTTCCCAGGCCCGCACAAAGAAAAAAGGTATCCAGGAACTGCTATCTATTGCCGCTAATCGACTTGGATCTAGCCAAATGGCTGAAGCGGGTGTTGTGCATGTAGATTGTCTTGAAGAAGGAAAAGCTTTGGTGGAACAGGTAAAAGAAAGATTCAATCCATCAAAAATCCATCTTTCGGATGTCAGCCCCGTGGTGGGCACCCATGTGGGTCCTGGTGCGCTGGGTTTGGCATTTTATCCAGAACCCTGATGTCTTAACGCCGTCTGCTCATCCCGAACGGGACCCAGGCTGGCGGTACTGAATTTCAAATGGATTCCTGGTTGTTGGCTAGCCACTCCCAAGCGGGTTAATTAGAATTTCTTACCTGGAAAAAAGTGGCAGCATAATTTACGGAAAGTGGAAGATAAAAAGATTACTCCTGTCACTTATTCTTTCACAATTTGCTTGGAAAGACAAATATTCAATTTATTTTGATATAATCGTACCGATTGGGAAAGGGTTATTTTTAATCCACGGCTGTTCTTTAACAGCGGTTAAGTTCCCGGAGAAACCTGCCTTTTGAAAATTTCCATCCGCCCTTTTCGCGAAGAAGACCAAGATAATGTTATTCAGCTCTGGAATAAAGTTTTTCCAGATGCGCCGCCGCATAATAATCCGGCCCGGGATATCCGCACCAAACGGGAAGTTCAACCGGAACTTTTTCTGGTTGCAGTTGTTGAAGAGTTAATAGTTGGCACGGCCATGGCTGGATTTGACGGTCACCGCGGATGGGTGTATTACCTGGGGGTGGATCCCGATTTCCAAAGACGAGGAATCGGCACAGTGTTAATGAAAAGGGTTGAGTCTCGCCTAATAGGTCTGGGCTGCCCTAAATTGAATTTACAAATCCAGTCCAATAATGCCGATGTACAGGCATTTTATGAGAGCTTGGGCTATTTTTCAGAAGACCGTCTGAGTATGGGAAAGAAAATTTAAGCGAATACATAAGGAGCTAGAGATGCAGATTGTGACTGATAGTGGTACAGATTTAGGTTTATCTCCCCAGGAAGCAGCGGAATATAATGTTCATGTGGTTCCATTGACTGTCACCCTTGATGGGAAATCTTATTTGGAAGGGATTGATATTGAACCGGGAGATTTTTACAAACTGCTGGCAGATTCTAAAAACCTGCCGATTACCTCGCAGCCTTCTGCTGGGAAATTCGCAGAACTTTACAGAAATCTGGCAGCTACAGATCCAGATATCCTGTCTATTCATATGACCTCGGGTTTAAGTGGAACCTTCAATTCTGCCCTGGCTGGCGCTGAATTGGTTCCCGAAGCAAATGTTACCCATATTGATACCAAAACTTTGTCAGCTGCTGCAGGATGGCAAGTTGAAGCTGCCGCGCGGGCAAGTAAAGCTGGTTGGGCTTTGGACCGAATACTCGGTTTAGTGGGCAAAATTGGGGATGCTTGTGAAAGCATTTATACCCTGGATGAGCTGAAATACTTGATCCACGGCGGACGCATAAGTCATATGAAGGGAATAATTGCCTCCCTGATTAACATCAAACCCATGATCGGAGTAGAAAAAGAGAATGGCACCTATAGTCAGTTAGGCCAGGTGCGGACTTTTAAGGGTGCCTTAAAGGGTCTGGTTGAGCAGATGAAAAAGAAACATGCTCCCGGAAGCGAACTACACGTCCAGGTATTACATTCCTTTAATCCCGAGGGTGCAGATCAATTAAGAGAGCAAGTTGATAAAGTTTTCAAATGCAACTGGCTGCCAATAGGACCTATGTCACTGGTATTGGGCGCTCATACAGGTCCAAGCATGGTCGGGGTTGGTTATGGTGACCAGGCTGTATTTGACGAAATTCCCTAAAAATAACGGGGGTATTAGTTAGATCAATCCTCGTTTTCTAATCTAAATTGCAAGTCTCCTTTCCATAGTAAATGGAAAGGAGACTGTTTAATCAATGATCACCGAAGTCACAGCCAAAACCATTCTGAATCATGTAAAACAACCAGATCCCTGGTTTGGTTTGAAGTACAATATGAATCTCTACCGGGGATGCCAACACCAGTGCATCTACTGTGATTCACGCTCCGAGTGTTACCGGTTGGGTAATTTGGCTGATATCCGGGTCAAGGTTAATGCCCTTGATTTGCTGGCGGATGCCCTTCCACGCAAGAGAGTCCGGGGCACAATTGGTTTTGGGTCTATGAACGATCCCTATATGCCTGTTGAGAGGGAATATCGTCTAACCCGGGGCGCATTGCAGATCATTTCAAACCATCAGTTCCCTGTTCACATCTTAACGAAATCCGATCTGGTTCTGCGGGATTTGGAATTATTGATAAAAATTTCCCAGATCTATGCAGCAGTTAGTTTTACAATCACAACCGCGGATGATAACCTGGCTAATAAGGTGGAACCAGGAGCGCCCCTGCCATCCGCTCGATACCGGGCCATGCGTCAATTGGCAAAAGCCGGAGTCCTTACCGGTGTTACCATGATGCCAATACTACCTTTCCTGGAAGATGATCCAGAAAGTATTCAATTAATTATCAGGAAGGCGAAAGAAAACGGCGCTGCATATATCATTCCTGCTTTTGGGATGACCTTGCGTCCAGGTTCCCGGGATTATTATTATCAGAAATTGGACCAGCTTTTTCCCGGAATAAAAGAGAAGTATATCCAAACATTTGGGGAAGATTATCAATGCAATGTTCCCAATTGGCGCCATTTAAATGATATATTTCAAGAAGAAACGGATTTGGCAGATCTGGTTTCGGTTATGCCGGTTTTTACTCCGGAACAAAGCGTGGGTAAAATCAATCAACTGCCGCTATTTAAGGAATGATTTTTCCTGCACCGGGAGATATTTGGAGAAGTATTTATGAAAAAAGTTGCCCGCCTAAACCCAAAAAAAACTGCTTTGCTGGTCATCGATGTTCAAAAAGCGCTGTTTACGCGCCCTGATCCAATTTTTAAAGCATATCAAATGATTGAGGTTATTAATGCCCTGGCGGATCGTGCCCACCTGTATGGGTTGCCAGTTATTTATATTCAACATGCCAATCAATCCATCTTGGCCGAGGGATCTGACGGCTGGAAACTTCACCCTGATATTTCACCTGATGCCTCAGATTTATCCATCCGTAAAACCCAGGGAAATTCTTTCCTTGGAACAACCTTGCAAGGTGATCTGGAAGCCCGTGGAGTAGAAAATGTGATTGTCACTGGCCTGGTCACTCATCAGTGTATTCGTTCAACTTGCCTGGGAGGCGTGAAGCTGGGTTACAACGTGTTCCTGGTACAGGGGGGGCATAGCAATTACAGCAAGAATCCTGAAGCTGTGATCGAGCAGCGGGAAGGGGAACTTGAAAATGCCGGGGTTTATATTGTAACGCCTGAACAAATAGACCTGAATTAGGTAACTTAAAGGAATATGGCTATGATTGAAGCTTATTATGATCAGCTGGCGCCGTATTATAAATTAATTTTCCCGGATTGGAATCAGAGTGTCAAACGCCAGGCAAATGCCCTCAACCAGGATTTTCGGGAACAGGAAAGAAATTCCTGAGGTATAATTTTTTTTCAACCACTAATTGTGGCGAAAAAGTTCTAGAAAACAACAATAAACTCCTATTTCCCTATTTGATTAATTGCATATCCAGCCCCCGACCTCCCTTTTTGTAAGTTTTCCTGTAAGAAACGGTTCGTTTTCCCCTGGGAAAGGCTAAATTTGTAGGTAATAAATAAGGGGTGGTGGCCTTTAGGATAACAAACCTGTTAAGTTTACAGGAGAGTGTCCCGAGTAAGATGGGAATTGACCTCTACAAGCAAGTTGTATTTTGTGTATAAAAGTATTATCCATTAAATTATGAAAGAATTATTTCGAGTTCCTGATTTTCCTGATCCAGAACAACAGCGTCATGCCAAAATTTTGGTCGTGACGCAGTTCGCGGCGATCATAATGACTTTTCTGATCGTGGTATTTTCGGTCATTTTTACATCGGACCACCCCGAAATTATCTATATGGGTATAGTTGGTATGGTGGCGATTGCTTCTTCATTTTTTCTATTGAGAATGGGAAAAATTAAAGCATCGGGATGGATAATTGTTATCTTGGGGTGGGCAATATTTACCCTTGACCTGGCATTAATTTCTGGAATACGAGGGGTTAATGTCCTCGGGCAGGTGTTAATTGTCATGTTTGCAGGCCTGGCAATTAGTGGAAGAGTTGCCATGCAAATAACCGTTGTTAATCTGGTTGCGAATTTCTTGGTTCTCACTTTGGAACAAAAGGGCATTTTAGCTCATCCTGCTCCGCTGCCGGCAAACTTCACTCGCTGGTTTATCCAGACCATTTATACCGGCCTGGCTGCAACCTATATTTGGAGAGCCGACACATTGATCAAAAATGCATTAAATAAGTCACAAAATACGGCGGATCAATATCGGGCTTTATTTGAACGCACAAGTGATGGCGTTGTGATAATGGATTTAGACTGGAAAATTATCTCAACAAATGAGCAGGCGCTCCTCATGTTGGGATTTTCCGAAAAAGAATTTGTGGGTTTAAATACCAATCAATGGAAGAACTATGAAGATCCAGAATTGACGAAAGAGAGGCAGTCCCAAATTCTTAAAGGTGATAACCTGCCTACTTTTGAAGAATCTTTGATCAAAAAAGATGGAACTAAGATAACCGTAGAGATGAGTCAGACTCTTGTCTATGATACAAATCTCAACCCCCAACACATTCAATGCATATTGCGAGATATAACTGTTCGAAAAGTGTATGAAAAAGAACTGAAGCAGCAGGCTCTTTTTGACCCTTTAACTAATTTGCCAAACCGAATCCTCTTTGAAAATCAGTACAAGATCTTAAGTTCCAGCCAGACCGATGACAAAGGCCTTGTCGCAGTATTATTTGTTGATTTGGATGATTTTAAATTAGTTAATGATACTTACGGCCACGGTGCAGGCGATAGGGTGCTGCAAATAGTGGGCGCGCGGTTGCAAGCTTCGCTAAGAGATAGTGACACTGTGGCTCGCATGGGGGGTGATGAATTTATAATTATCTTAGATCATATGCAGCACAAGGACG
>CAXMRF010000100.1:0-5372 GCA_964195965.1 uncultured Nitrosomonadaceae bacterium | reverse complement strand
CAAGGAAGTTCTTGCCGCAAATCCTCCTGTTCAAATATATGATAATCCCCAGGCAGATATTGATCCTGAAAAACTGGAAAGCTTCCTGGATGAGTTCATCCCAGAACAGATGGAAATCTCTCACGTTCCCGGATTGGTCATTGTGGTCGTTCATGGGGAAAGGGTTTTATTATCGAAGGGTTACGGATATGCTGATCTCGAAAACGGGATTCTCATGACCCCCCAGACTGCCATTCGAGCGGGATCGGTGTCAAAATCACTTACAGCGACAACGGTGATTCAGCTCGTCGAACAGGGCGTTCTCGATTTGGACGCTCCGGTGAGCGACTATATCTCTGATCTTGCCCTAGATGATGAATTTGGACCGGCTAGTACTGTAGACCAACTACTAAACCATATGGGTGGCTATTACGACACCCTTGTGCAATCACACTCCCCTGATTTTGAGAATTGGGAACCCCTGGGTGATGTTCTTCGCACCGACCTCCCGCCTCGAGCATTCGCACCAGGTCTGGTGAGTTCCTATAGTGATTGGAATTTCTCCCTGCTTGGTTATGCCATTGAAAGTGCAACCGGTGCGCCTTATGAAGAGATGATCGCAGAACTTCTCTTAAAGCCGCTTGGGATGGAGAGCAGCACTTATGTCCAACCCTTACCGGATGAGATTTATAAGAAATTGGCCGTGGGTTATGGTTGGAACTATGAAAGGTCAAGGTACAAGATTGTTCCGCACGATTTTGTGCGTATGTCTCCTGGGGTTGTATTGGTAACCAACGGGGAAGATATGGGTAAGTATATGCGGGCATTGCTCAATGACGGATCGCTCGATGGGAATAAGATTCTCGAAGACGAATCCCTAAAGTTGCTGCTTGAACGTCAATCAGCAGCTCATCCATTTTCAAGGGGCAGTACCTATGCATTCACCGAGCTAACTTTAGCCGACCGGAAGGTGCTTTACAAAGATGGCAATGGAATTGGCTTTACGAGCCGTATTATATTAATGCCTGATCAGAAATTAGGTATTTTTGTTACCACAAACCATCGCAACCTTGGCGAAGGAATGTGGATCACCGAAGCAGCAGTGATGGCGACCAGAACACTCACCGCAGAAATTCTAGAGAATTTTATCCCAGTATCCAGTATAGATATCCCAAAAACTCAGCCCTTACCGGACCGAGCAAATCATATCAGTCGTTTCGTAGGCCATTACCAAAAAGCCAGTATATCCCAAAGTGATTTTTTCAAGCTTGAGGGATTGCTTGACAACGTGAATGTCAATAATAACGGCGATGGTTCATTGAGAATCGGATCCGGTGTTTATGCAGAAGTTGAACCTTTGGTCTTTCAAAACGTCAAAAGCCCTGGTTCCTTCGTGGTCTTTATCGAGAACCAGTTGGGAGAGGTCGAGTTCCTCACTTATGGAGGAACTGGGAGCTATCAAAAGGTTCCCTGGTATCAAGCTCTGAATGTTCAGTGGGCTTTTCTTGGTGCGATTTTACTCGTATCTCTCTCGATGCTAATTGCCTGGCCGCTAACTCACAAAAGCCATTGGATGGCTTGGATTGTAAGTATCTTGATATTAGGAAATATTGGGGGAGTAAGTATGATATTTGTTCCAAATGTAACTGACATGCAAATATTTTTCAAGATGATTCCTTTCAGCGTAAATTTATTATTCACACTACCGTGGATCATTGGATTGCTTTTGCTTTGTATGCCGATTTTCTTTGTTCGAATGTTGAAGGTCGGCTATACCTCCCTATGGGGACGAATTCATTACGTCCTTGTAATGTTGTCAGCCGCTGGCACAGTTTGGTTGGCTAGTTATTGGAAATTGATGTTGTGAGGATGAACATACCTCCTTCTGTGAACCGGGCTATAATGTCATGTGTAGTGCACTACAAAATAATCACTTATCAAAGAAAGTCGACCTATATCAAAAATATTGCGTGATTCGAATCCAATACCACCATAAGAAAACCGCTATTCCATCTTGGGTAGCGGTTTTTGATTTTAAACCAATCATTCTAAATTAACCCCCTGAATAGCCCGTTCGGAGTATGACACTTATACCACCTTGCAGGTATGCTGATGGTGCAATAATAAATGGTTGCTCCTGAAACCATATATTCAAAACCTGATAAGCAATAATTCTTGGATCCATATATCAGACTTTAGGAAGAAGAAAATCTATATGAAATTTATTATTCAAAGAGAGGAAATCAACATGGAAAAGTCAATAATAATAATTGGGGCTGGGGTAGCCGGCTTATCCGCCGGGAGCTACGGACAGATGAATGGCTATCGCACACAAATCTTCGAGATGCACACCTTGCCTGGCGGAGTTTGCACTACCTGGAAACGCAAGGGTTACAAGATTGACGGCTGTATTCACTGGTTGACTGGTACAAAACCGGGAACTGATTTCTATCCCATATGGGAAGAATTGGGCGTAGTTCAGGATCGGACTTTGATTGACCACGAAGAATATGCTCGGATTGAAGGCAAGGATGGCGAGGTCTTTATCGTCTACTCTGATATCAACCGTCTCGAACAGCATATAAAAGAACTTGCCCCGGAGGACAAGGATGTCATCGAAGAGTTTGCCAATGGGATTCGCAAAATGATTCACTTTCCCATACCTTGGGAAAAAGCACCCGATCTATTTGGCCCAATAGACAAACTTAAGATAATATTCAAGATGCTTCCCTACTTGGGCTTCCTGCGGAAATGGGGTGAGATCACAATCCAGGACGTTGCCCAACGCTTCAAGAATCCATTCATGCGCCAGGCTTTTCCTTTTATCTTTAATCTCCAAAATCCCCCTGACTTTCCAATAATGGCTGTGATGGCGACACTTGCTTGGATGGACCAAAAAACAACCGGCTATCCGATAGGTGGCTCTCTGGAGCTCTCCCGAGCTATCGAGCGGCGTTACCTTGCCTTAGGAGGCGAGATTCACTACGAGTCACGGGTCGTCAAGATCCTGGTGGAAAATGACCGGGCGGTCGGAGTGCGGCTGGCTGACGGTAGTGAGCACCGCAGCGACATCCTCATCTCTGCTGGTGATGGTCACACTACCATATTTGACATGTTGGATGGAAAGTACATCAACAATAAAATCCGGGGCTACTATGATAATCTTGCTCTCTTTTCACCCCTAATCTACGTGGGACTGGGTGTTGCCCGTTCATTCGAGGAGATACCGTCCACCGTGACGGGGATAGACTTCCCCGTCGATGAGCCGATTATTATCGGTGACCGGGAACGGAGGCGGTTGAGCGTACAGTTCTACAACTTCGATCCAACCTTGGCACCGGTAGGCAAGACATTTGTGAGAGTCCATTTATCTTCAGACTACGGCTATTGGAAAAAACTGAAGCAAGATCCTGAGCGCTATAAAGCGGAAAAGGAGCAGATAGCGGATAAGGTGGTTGCTCTACTCGACCGGCGTTTCCCAGGATTTGCCCCCCAGGTAGAAATGCGAGATGTGGCGACTCCAATAACCTGGGTGCGTTATACAGGCAACTGGCGGGGCAGCTTCCAGGGCTGGATAGAAACAACAAAGACTTTGAGGATGCGCATGAGCCAGACCCTGCCGGGCCTCAAGGACTTTTATATGGCAGGGCAATGGGTTCAGCCAGGCGGTAGCCTGCCTCAGGTGGCAATGTCAGGCCGCAATGCAACTCAGATTATCTGCAAGAGGGATAAGAAGCCCTTTGTAACAATGGTTCCATAAAGTTGCTCTTGAGACTAAAGGATAGGCCGGCTGCGGGTAAGCTAAACCGTTGGCCACAACATATCAATAAATGGAGATTGCGATGAAAATAAAAAATATTGTGATTAGAAATGAGGAAAAGGATGATTATGCAATTATTTCTGAAGTGACTATTGCAGCATTTGAAACGATGGAGATCAGCAATCACGCTGAGCAGTTCATCATTGACGCACTACGATCTGCGAAGGCCTTAACAGTATCTTTGGTTGCGGAGATAGACGGCTTTGTTGCGGGACATATTGCATTATTTTCAATCCAAACAGTGATTACTTGAGATAAGAATGGTTATCATTAGCATAATTCTTTCCCGTAGTGTGTTATGGATATACTGTTATTAAGTGGAAATTAAAACATGATGAAGAAAGTTAATAACCAGCAGATCATGGGATGGATTGCAGTAGGCTTTTCCACATTAATAACTTGCTTTTGGGCGTTCTGGGGTATTATTGAAAACTTTCACGAAGGCTGGTATTACACATCTTGGTTTTCCAACCTAGGTTTAATGTTCGTTCAGTATCTCAGCCCGATGCTGATCTTTATGGGAGTCTCACTGATCTCAATTTACAAACCCCGGATAGGCGGCGGATTACATGTGATCATTGTTTTACTTGCTGCCTGGTTCTTCCACGTATTCTCAAACGTAGGCATACTATTGCTCCTCATCCCCCTGATCGGGATTGGAGCGCTTTACTGGTTTGGTCGTCCCCAACCACAAAAGATTGCTGCTGCTCTTGTGGTTGGACTTCCATTTCTTACCCTTCTCGTGGCAGGCATTGGACCTGTTCTCCGGGTTTCACAACGCCTTGACGATGGCAACATCCAAGCTCGCTTGGTGCAAGGAAACGATCTTGATCTGATCTGGGCACCAGCTGGACCAGGATGGCCGAATGAGGGGAATAACTGGTATAACGCCCAGAAAGTGTGTAACTCTCTTAACGAAGATGGTCTGACCCAATCCCTGAAGCCACAGAATATTTGGCGATTGCCCACAGTAGATGAAGCCGTACGGTCTATGTCTCGTCATGGGGAGAACAGTGAAGGAATATGGGATCCTGCCACTAAAACAACATCCTATAAATATAGACCTGACAAAGAATCCCCGCTTTGGAGCCTTCATTCTCAAGTGATCTACTGGTGGACATCGACAGAGATTGATGAAGAAAAAGCATACATAATCGCCTATGATGGAAAAGTGTGGCCAAGGTCTAAGGATATCGCCCCGGATTATTTAGGTTTTCGATGTGTCACAAACCCCTTCCCAGAATAGTACACTTCGTCATATAAAGAGTGGTTATAATTAGCTCATGGCCACATCGATCCTGACCACCAAACTCTTTATTCCCCCCACTAAAGCTAAATTTGTTCCCCGTCCCCGGATTATCGAATGTTTATACGTGGATCTTGATCGCAAATTAACCCTTATCTCTGCCCCTGCATGCTTTGTCAAGACCATACTTCTCAGCGATTTGACGACGTACGCAATAAAAGAAGGAGAAGATTAGCTATGAGGAAAAAACTCTTAATACTTTTTTCCGTTTTGATCATCGGCGCGATGCTGCTTTCCGGTTGTGGATCTGGAACTGCAGCAGAAGTT
>CAXMRF010000099.1:0-5416 GCA_964195965.1 uncultured Nitrosomonadaceae bacterium | reverse complement strand
GAGTAGCCGTGGAGAGTCCGGGACGGGGCGGTAAATCCGCGTGCGCTGCTGCATATCCAGGCGCTCCAGCGGGTCACCAGCCGCATGGCAACGGAAACAGGTCTCGGCTGTCTTGTCGACCAACTGCCCGACCTGGGATGGCTCAGACGAGTAGATGATCTCGCCTGACTTGTTGAATACACGGATGCCGTCAAGGCTCTCCTGACCGCCCATACGCATGATGCCATCACGGATTCGCCCTCGATCATGGTGCAGCATGTCATATCCCATGTCTGCCTTAAGGTGATCGCTGAGCTGGTTTGCATGCCGCACAACTTCAGTGAACAGGCTCCTGTTTTCGGACTGGATATTGAAGTAGGCGAATATGACAATCACCAACAAGATCGGCAGCACCACCCCAAAGGTCAGTTTGAGACTGATTTTGTTTTTGAGCATCGCCAACCCACAAAGTTACTTACTTATGTGAATCTTTCCGTTTCTCCACCGACGGCGAAAGATATCGGATCAAATAGGCAAACAGCACCCAAAAAGATAATAAGAGCAGGTACTCAAGACCTTTTGTTTCAAAGATATTTACATAGGTAAATGAATCCATTTTGAATCCTTATTTTCTGGTTCTAATGATTTGAACTGAATACCGGCATGCGGGTGACAACCCACCGGAATACCCAAACTTCAGCAAAAATCACCATCAGCGTCACCACAATTTCCTGCCAGGATGGATAGTAGTGTACATCCGCGAACCAGTTGAACGTAATAACGGAAACGTTGAGCCGATTGAGTATGACGCCAAACAAAGCCATAACGGAGGCAACCTTGATGATTTTTAAGCTTCTGTTCCTGAAACCAAAAGCAAACATCAGAGCCGGTATCAATACGAAACCTATCACTTCTACGAGATACCAATAACCCCAACCGTCGTTAATCATGTCCCATTGTTTGTCATGTATGAAAAGCAATGCTTTAAAAAAGTAATAGACAAACATGGTAATGGCCGCACCTTTTGCCAGGCCAAAAACCATATCATCAAAGGAATGGTGGCTTTTAGGGTTAATGAGCGCTTTAAAAACCCTATGGCTTATGGTTCCCTCAAAGATAATCATCGCCAATCCCGCATAAATGCTGGAGACAAAAAACAGGATCGGCATAAATTCTGACCACCAAAGCGGGTGAATTTTGGGTTTGGCCATCAGAAACAATGCGCCGAGGCCTGATTGATGCAGTATCGATAATGTTATCCCTAAAATAACCGTACCGAGGGTAAGTTTTTTGAGAATTCTTTGTGCTTTTTCCCAATGCAACCATTCCGCGATGACCGGAGAGAACTCGAGGAATTGTGCAAACATGTAAAGCAAGAAATGCCAACAAATCAGAAATAAAACGGAGCTAAATCCAAAGGAATTGCCAATGTAGGGGTTCAAGCCATTCCACGGTCGTCCGACATCAAGCAACAGGGCACCACCATAAAACGCATAGGCCAGAAATCCGTTCAAAACAGTGATACGCACAATGGATTGATACTTTTCCACTTTCATGACATAAACCACGAAAGTGATAACGTAAGCTCCGCCAGCCAGCGCAACACCGGTAATCACATCGAAGCCGAGCCACAAGCCCCAGGCAGTTTCCTGGGAGAGATTTGTCACGGAGCCGAGACCGTAGACGAAGCGGAAATACAATATGACCAGTCCGGTCAGAATGACCGGAATCGAGATAATATTAAACGGGGTGAGCCATGGCCCGCGTGGTTTCAACTCCTGGAGGAGAAATTTATAAAATTGGCCAAAAGATCCGACTACAGCGACGTTATTATTCATCACCTGCCCCCTCATTATCAGGATTAAACTCTAACTCTCCCTCGATATCCGGTTTGCTGTCACCTGCAAGAGCATTGAGTCCTAACAAAAAGGCCGGTACACCGAAAAGAATCATGGGGACGGCATAGAGAAATTCTTTTGTGTACTCCGGATAGGGTCTTGTACCAAGGTCAGTTCTAAACCCCAGCTGCTCAAAAGGCACCGCCGACAAATAAACATATCCAGTTCCGCCGACTTCGTGCTCACCGTAAATATGATGTACATATTTACCCGGATAGCTGTAAATACGATGCCTGGCAATTTCCAGGTTTTTTAAACGGCTGCCAAACAGGAGCGCGTCGGTAGGACATGCATCGACACAGGCCGGTTTCTGGCCATCCGCGAGGCGTTCGAAACACATGGTGCATTTCTGCAGCTTCGGGTTCCATTCGTTGTACTCAAATTTTGGCATGTCAAAGGGACAGGAAATCATGCAGTAACGGCAACCGATACACTTGTTTCCTCTCCAAACGACCGGTCCTCCCTTGGTTTGCTTCATCGCCTCCGTTGGACAGGCGGTTGCGCAAGCAGCCTGGTAGCAATGCATGCATTGTCTTTTGACAAAAACATCACCTTTTTCAGTCTCGAATTTATTGACAACCGTCCATTGCTTATCACTCGTTTTCCGAACCTCTTCAAGAGCTCCGTCATTAATAACATCCGGGACAAACAGATCATGCTCTTCGCCACAAGCGACTTCACATGCCCTGCAGCCAATACAGCGGGTTGTGTCTACTAATACTCCGACAAACTCATCTGGATTGTGTTTTTCCTGGGCACGTGCCTTATTGCTTGTTAACGTAGCACCACCGACAACAAGTGATGTTTTTAAAAAACCTCGCCTATCCATTACGTCTCCTTAACCCTGGCGCGCTCTGGAAGCCTGTCAGAGTTTCATTGTTCGAAATATAACTGCGGCTATTTATCTTCCTTAACGTGACAGTCAGAGCACCCCTTGCTCGCCTCTGCACCAGTACCTGCCTCATGGCATTGCCAACAACTTTTATGGATGACCACTTTAGAACTGAGTGTTTCATCTGCAAAATTATCCACGTCTGAATGATGACATTTGGAGCACTTATAGTATTTTTTTCTGCTCTTTGAATCTGCGTTATGACAGGCTTGGCAACTGGACCAGGAAGGAGTCAGATAGTCCGGATGCGGGGTGTCCAGCTCCGTGGCACGGATTTGGTGGTGGCATACACTGCACTTCAGTTTGACTTTCTTAACGTGTACATCGTGTGGCAAGACCACGTTCCCAAGCGATGACTTGATAGTGATTTCAGCTGGTACTTCGGGAATACCTGTTGGTGAATCGGCCTGTATTGCCTCCGGAACGGTTCCAGATGGCTCTAGTTCCTGCGCATCACATAAAAGTGAAAAAGTGAAAAAAAACAAGCATCCCATGGCAACGTAAAATTTGAGCATATTCAATGCCTCACTAAATTTTCAATAAGGATAAAATCAGGGACTAGTCAGAATTCTCAGTCTGCAGAAATGGTTTTGAAAACCCAGCCAGAAGTTTTAGGTATTCTGCATTTCTGTCTTGTTCGCTCGCCCCTGTTTCGTTGGATTCATACTGAGCAGTATTCTCCATAAATTTACTTGAAAGCTCGTGATATCTGTCTATTTCCTTTTGATACCAATCGATTGAGTCATGCCCGATCATAAGATTTGGCAACTCTCCTGCAAGATTTGACGGCTCAATTCCACACATCCAGCTCAGCTGGAATGGCTTGATCGCCAACCACTCAGGATGTTCAGCATGTTCTGAATTAACCGAGGTGACCTTTCCGCTCAGTGGAGAAGGTATTTTCAAACTGTAGTCACCATATTTCACTGAGAATAGTGTTTCCCCTTTTTTAACTTTTTGCCCTGCTTCCGGTAGCTCAACATGATCAATTTTCTCAAAGATCTTTCTTATGAGATCATCTGGGCCGACCCTAACAGTGCCGTTCAATTCGATCTTTGCCCAGGCATGTTGCTTCGATACGAAAACCCCGGCCGGAACATTCAATTCAAATTTGGATTTTGATTCACTGGTGCCCGGTTTGATCAGGCGGATTTTGTGGCGCATTTGTTTTTCTAATTTATCCTCTCGCTTGATCAATGCGATTTTGACAAAGTCGAGCAATTCGTCCTCAGTGAATGGTTTTTGAACATAATCCATCGCTCCAAATTTTACTGTTTCCACCGCAGTTTCTATTGATGCATAACCGGTAATGACGATGACATCGATATCGGGGCGCAGGTGCCTGACGGCTTTGGTTACTTCGACCCCATCCATATTAGGCATTTTTAAATCAGTGAAAACAAAATCATAATCATTCTTACGAATGAGCCCCAGAACTTCGGAGCCGCTTTCTACGGTGTCGATGCTATAGCCTGCTAAAACGAGTATTTTGCGAAAACTGTCCAAAACAATTTTTTCATCATCCACCGCCAATATTCGGGCTTTTGGATTGTCCACCGCTACCCGCTTCAAGGTTGGTGCTTCTTCGCTCACGTCAAGCTTCAGTCCGATATCCAGAGCGTGTTCCCTTTCTCTTTTCATGCGTGTTTCACGCGACCTTTTCAGGAGCACACGGAGCAGAATATCGACCACAATAAACACAACGATTGTGGTAACAACAATTAGGGCTACAATCATCTTATTAATCCTCTGAAACCACACAAGCAACTGTGCGTGCCATGACAAGCACAAAGAACACTATCCGCTTCTTTCTTCAGGACATCGATTGTCCTGTTTTGACCCACTTCGCAGGCCGGATCACAGGTGCTGGATGATATCTGCGGGACTCCAGGTGTGAACGTGTGAGAGTAAAGCAAATAATCTTGGAGATTGAACTGATGTAGATCAACTGATGTAGACCAACTAGAGAGTTGCAAAAATTCAGACCATACTATTCCGCATAGTTTTACATAATCTACACTGTCCAATCGGGCATCCTGCGGGGCTCGACGTGCCTGTCTGCGGGCCGCTTTGATTGTCAGGAATTCCCGGATTCCCAGTGCCTCTTTCGGGCTCGTCGACTGTGGACCGGATGGGTGATTTCCTGCATGCACGATGGGGCTGTCCTTATCACAAAATTTCAGCGCCTTGATGTTCCAACGTTTCGACCGCAAATAATCCCCATCAGAGTCCGTCTTGAAACGGTGCTCAATTATTCAAGGGAATAAACCATGCGCATGGACAAACTAACCACCAAGTTCCAGCTGGCGCTGGCGGATGCACAGAGCCTGGCCGTCGGACGGGATCATCAATTGATCGAACCAGACCATGTCATGGTGGCCTTGCTGGACCAGGAAGGCGGCTCCATCCGTCATTTGTTGACCAGGGCCGGTGTCAAGGTCAATGCACTGCGCTCGCAGCTTGGTGAGCGTCTGGACAGTCTGCCCAGGGTTTCCGGTGCCGCCGGGGAAATCAATCTTTCCAATGACACCATCAAGATACTGACGGTGACCGACAAGCTGGCGCAAAAGCGCGATGACCAATATATCGCCAGTGAATTGTTTGTGCTGGCAGCACTGGATGTTAAAGGGCCCGTGGCCGACATCCT
>CAXMRF010000098.1:0-5456 GCA_964195965.1 uncultured Nitrosomonadaceae bacterium | reverse complement strand
TATTAAAGAAATCAATCCACAAATTATTCTTACTCACGGGTCAGCCGGAGAGTATGGCCATCCGGCCCATATTCAAGCCCACGAATCGCTGATGGCAGCGCTGACCGATTTAAAGATCAGTAATGTGGAAGTCTATGCACCCTCATGGCTGTCGAGGGAAACGGGAGAATTTACTCCAGAGCCAGGCATCCTGGTGGACATAAAACCCTGGATTCATCAAAAAACAAAAGCTGTACTCTGCCACAAATCCCAACATGGTTTATTTCTTCGCCATGGGTCAGCGCGGGCAGGCAGAAAGATCACAATTCCTGAAATGGTCCGCACCGAGGAAGCCTTGTGTCAGATTCAGGTTGCCGGCGGGAATTCAGGCAGTGATCATTTATTTAACCTGTTAAAGAAAATTTCAATACCTGTCAGCTAATTCTGAGCAATGGTAGTTGGCTGGCAGGTTTATTGCACACTTGTATTTATCCTAAATAATCACCAATCTCGGCCCGGTAAGAAAAATTAATAGGTTCATTGGGCAAGAAGTATTTTTGGTAAAATTAAACCTATGAAAATCAACCCGTCGGTTTCCAAAATTTTCCTCAAAATTGCTGCAGCCCTGGCTGGAGGGATAATTCTATTTTCCCTGGTGATCGGGATTGCCAGCCTGAGTTTCCGAGCTATTTATAATGGACGCATTTTCCCGGGTGTATACCTGGGCTGGGTAAATTTAAGTGGGCAGACACCTCAAGACGCCGCGGATTTACTGAGAGTAGAATTTCAATATCCTGATCAGGGAGAAATAACCCTGCAATACGATGAACTCAGTTGGACGGCAACTCCCGCGGAATTAGGCATGTTTTTCAGCCCAAATTTTAACGCCGAACGTGCCCTAAATATTGGTAGAGAGGAAGGCCCAACCAAAAGGGTTGCAGCCCAAATTCAGACATTACGCCACGGCATTATTTTAGCTCCGGAATTTGTATTGGACGAAGATACAGGTTTGCAATATCTAAAAAGTATTGCAGAAGGGGTAAATCAGCCTGTTGTGGAAGCATCCCTGAAACTGGAAGGTCTTAATGTGCTTGTTCAACCAGGCCAGATTGGCAGAGAGATGGATCTGCCGGCATCTCTGGAAGTTGTAGCTTTGCAGTTGCAGAGCATGCAGAGCGGCAGTATTCCTCTAATTGTTACTGAAACTTACCCGGCAATTTTGGATGTCACAGCGCAGGCAGAGTTTGCCCGCCAAATTCTCAGTCAGCCGATGACTTTGAGAATTCCTGATGCGGTAGAAAACGATCCCGGCCCCTGGACGATTCAACCGGATAAATTAGTCGAGATGATGATCATTGAACGGGTCTCCACCCAGGACGGCGATGAATACCGGATTGCACTCGACTCCGAACAATTAAGAGAGTACCTGGATAACAGAGCTTTAAAGATCAACCGTGAACCGAAAAATGCCCGAATGTATTTTGATGACGAAACCCTTGAGCTGGCAGTTATTGATCCAGAAGAAGTGGGTTTTATCCTGGATGTTGATCAATCTATTATTGATATCCAAGAACAGTTATTGGAAGGGAAACACGAGATTGATCTGGCCGTGGAAAAAACCCAACCTGGTGTAACTGCGGCCTCCACTGCTGAAGAGTTGGGGGTAACTGAATTAGTGAGCGCTGAAACCACCTATTTTTATGGATCAGATAGCTCCAGGATAAATAATATTGCCACAGCAGCAGCAAAATTTCACGGCATATTTATCGCGCCAGGGGAAACTTTTTCAATGGCAGAACAACTGGGTGATGTCAGCCTGGATACTGGCTATTCTGAAGCCTGGATTATTTTTGGAGATCGAACAATTAAAGGCGTTGGCGGGGGTGTTTGCCAGGTATCCACAACCCTTTTCCGAACAGTGTTCTTTGGGGGATTCCCGGTAGTCGAACGTTGGCCCCATGCTTATCGTGTTTTGTATTATGAGCAAAACTCTAACGGCAGCAACAATCCCAAACTGGCTGGTTTGGACGCCACTGTTTATGTCCCCGTGGTTGATTTTAAATTTACCAATGATACTGATCATTGGCTGCTGATGGAGACATACATTTATGAAAGTTACCGCCAGTTGGTCTGGAAATTTTACGGCACTTCAGACGGGAGGACGGTAGATTGGAGTACAACGGGTTTAAAGAATACAAAGGATGCACCCGATCCTGTCTATGAAGAAAACCCGGACCTTAAAAAGGGTGAAATTAAACAAGTTGATTGGGCAGTGGAAGGCGCAACTGTTACAGTGACCAGGGATGTCTACAGGGACGGTCAAAAACTTTGGCAGGATATATTTAAAACGAAGTACCAGCCCTGGGCGGCAGTATGCCAATATGGCCCGGGTACAAAAAATTTCCCACCGGAAAATCCTGATCCAGATAATCCTTGTAAGAAGTAAGCTATAATTGGCAAAGAAATTAACTCCAGTAAGGAGGAGCGAATGGTTAGTAAAGAATTGCTTGAGATCTTAAGATGCCCGGCCTGTGTTCAAACCAGGGAAGGAACCCTGGATTATTATCAGGAAGCATGGCTGGTTTGCAAGGAATGTAATCGAAAATATCCCATCCGCCAGGATATTCCTGTTATGTTAATAGATGAAGGGGATAAATGGGTGGAAACAGCGGTGGAGGATTTACCGGTTCCGCCGCCAGAGAAATAACTTTCCGGGATTATTTTAAATCAAGAGGCAAAAACTTAAAAAAAGTCTTTGCCTCTTTTTAATTTAACCCAGCACTGTTTTAACCCAGCAATCTGCCAGAAGCCGGTGTCCAATTTCAGTGGGATGGACACCGTCTTCGAGCAGTTTATGAGCTGGTACGCGACTGATCTCATCATCAAGCGCGGTCTGAAAGGGAACAAAGAGGGCATCAAATTCTCTGGCAAGATCCTGGACTGCCGCCTGGCGTTGGGAGATATCAATGGACCATTCTTCTGTGACCTCGCCAGTAAGCAGGATAAATGGTTCGCAGAGCACCAGTGTAGTTTCAGGAAGATATAAGCGCGTGTCAGTCAGAAGTTGATGGTATACCTTTTTGAAATCTTCCGGGTCAGAGCCTAAACCCAAAAACAGATGGTTCCAGGTATCATTGACGCCAATCAGGACACTGATCAGGTCTGGAACCAAGCGTAGGGAATCCCTATCCCACCGGTGTGACATATCTCGTATTCTGTCCCCACTGATCCCCCGGTTGTAACACTGAAGAAAATAATCCGGGAATTTGGCAAGCAGCTCTTCTGCTGCTAAGCGGGGGTAGCCAAATCCCATTCCGTCTGGCGAGTTAGCTCCGATGCTGCTGCGGCTGCGGCCGACATCTGTAATGGAATCTCCCTGGAAAAGAATAATGCTGTGAGGTTTGATTGCTGGTTTGGTCATGCGGATCTATATCAACTCCAATAATTTTACAAGGGCATCATAAGAAAGCAATTCGTGGATATCTTCGACTTCAGAGGTCAAGGACTGGGCCACTTCGAGGCTGTGTTCAAAAAAGATTTCCTGCATATCAATTATCAGTTAAGCGGGTTTCATCGTTCTACTCCTTAGAAAAACCCAAAATATCTGGGTACGGATTTTTTATAATCAAGATAGGACTTGCCGTATTGTATTTCCAGGGCGACCTCTTCTCCAATGAGGCGGAAGTGATTCGTAATCATGCGGATTAACAATAATACAAACATTGTCCAGCTTCCCATCATGAATATGATGCCAAGAAAGGTGACTGCAAAAGACACCCACTGCGGATTCCTGGAAATTTTATAAAGCCCCCGGGTTGCTGGTTTCCCCAGCGGCGTAATATTATAGGTATGGAGGGAGTAAACAAATCCTGCAAAGCCTACTATATAAAGGATCAATCCAATCCAGAAGACAGGCTGACCGATTTTCAACGAGGTGAAAATAATCAGGGCTATAGCGGCTAGCCCAAATGGCAGTCCGATTTTGGCGGTTCTGGCTTGCTCACTGGTCCAGTGAGAACGATCATACAGCCGCGCTACAGTTTCTTTCGGAAATACTTTTAAGAGGATGAAGAAGACCCCATAAAATAATACCAAAGGTATCCAGCCGTTTAACCAGGCTATAGAAAGGGGAGGGAAGAGAGCCATTAGAGTTCTCCAGGTTTACTCATTGGTGCCAGTATTCTTATTATTGAATCTGCTTTGGCCGTCGCATCGAAAGATATCGCGGTACCCGGCTGCAATAATCCAGGTAATCTTTTCCAAATACCTTAAGAAGGTGTTCTTCTTCGGTTAATACCATCAATTGAGCAACAAGGCCATAGACCAGGATCCAGACAGCCGATTCAATGGAGGGGTATAAAGTGGCTAGCCCAATCAACATCAGCCCATAGGTCAACAGCTGGGGGTTGCGGGTCCAGCGATAAAAGCCGGTTTGACGAACAGCCAGTGATCCCTGCCCCAGAGTGGTTGTACCACTCAAATAAATCATACCGCTGAGAGTCAGGAGAATTCCCAATCCTGTTAGGATCAGCCCCGTCCAGGTTTGAAGCAGGTTGTCTGGAAGAGGAGGAATCCCGGGCCATCTCACCGAGAAGTATAAATAGGGTAAATTGGCATGGATTCCAAATACCAGGAACTCTAAACTGATAGATAACCAGGTAAGTTTTCCTTTAAGATAATCATTTTTAATTATGACCCTGAAAACTAGATATGAAAAAAGCAGATACAGCGCTGAGCCTATCCAGTACCACATTTTTTCTCCTGATTTCTACTTGAAAATATTTGTCCGGTGTTTTAAGTTTTTCTTGCTACGAAAATCAATTCACCGGGATCTGCTGACCCCAGGGGGCTTTTTTGATAATCTGCATACACATCCAGCACCTCAAAACCGCAGCGTGCAAGTAGATGTTCGGCTTCATACCGGAACAAATAACGCATTTTGAAGGCATGGACCAATCGTTCTTCCTTACCATCGGGATGGGTCAGGTAATAGATTAATTCCACATCAAGCAACTGCAGGATATGATCCCGGGCAACTGTTTTATTAAACCGGCGCACCTTAATCCCCTCTGGGGTTATGAACTCCGGTTCCGCGCCAACTTCTTTCCCAATTGTGTCTGCAGTGATACCCGCAAGAGAAGGGTTAAAAATATCCAGAATAAATTTACCACCAGGTTCAAGGTGGTTGTAGATTGTTTCCAGACAACTGATCTGGTCTTCCACAGTCTCTAAATGTTGAAAAGGGCGAAAGGGGGTAGTGACCAGGGCAAATTTTTTCTCCAGATTAAAATTACGCATGTCCCCCTGCACCAAATTAACCCGTTCCTGGATCTTCGAGGGTTCTTCTTTCAGCGCAACCCGGCAGACGTCCAACATGTATTCGGAGAGGTCCAGCCCGGTAATATTTATCCCGGCCCGGGCGGTAGGTATCAGCACCCTGCCGGTACCGGAGCCAACTTCCAGAACGGGTCCTCCCG
>CAXMRF010000097.1:0-5628 GCA_964195965.1 uncultured Nitrosomonadaceae bacterium | reverse complement strand
TATAATTGAAAATATTATGAGTAGGAAGAGGAGGTTGACAGGTTATGAGTAATTTTTTCTCGAATTGGGCCTGGCCCTGGTGGACAGTGATCGTTTTTATTAACGTCGTGAATTTAATACTTTGCGCGGTAGTTTATAAACGATCTCTGAATCCGAAAGATGGAAGTGATGCGGTATATCGGAGACGAATGCGAATCATGGGGGTCATCTTTACCCTGGTTGCCGCATATCGGGCGGTTTTTGTGTCCAGGTATATCACCCAACTCGCCTGGTTCGATAGTATTGCCAACAGCTCCCTTTTGATTCGATTATTCGCTGTGGCCGCGGAACTTTCATTCAGCGGATTAATTGCATTCGCGATGTTGCAAACTAACCGTGATTTGCCCCCTGCCAACGCCGTGAATACGAAGGGATTGAAGTCATTTATGACCTCAAAAAGTCCCTATTTCCTGATGATCTGTATCTTTCTAGCACAATTCTTCGCCACAGGCGGGGTGATTACCAAGAGCAAAACATTATTTGCTATCGAAGAAACCTTGTGGACAGTTGGGTTCCTGGCTGTACTCCCGCTTGCAATTTTACAACTTGGCCGTGTTTTCGCGATAAAAGATCAAGAAGCAATCAAACAAATGCAAATGCTGAGAAAATCCACGATAGTAGTTGCAGCCTGGTGCGTGATTTATTGCTGCTACGGATTGTTTTATCATCTGCCATTGGAAAGCTGGACCGGTGCGATCGATCAAATGAAAACGGGGATCCCAATCATTAAAACTGGCACAAGCGCAATAACGGATGCCTTACTGATCGTCAACGAATCCAAAGCCTACAGCGATTGGGGTTTTGGATTTCTCTTATGGCACTCGGCTTACTTTAGCGTCTGTGTTTGGATTTCAATATTCTTAATAAAAGCGCCCCGAATTATTGGCAAAGGTTTTAATAAGAACGAAAATCCAACCAGAGAGTATGACTAGTTGATCTCATTTCACTAATAACAAATGCCCCATTCTCTGATTCACAGGAGGAAAAATGTCATTTGATGTTTTATTCATCGCCCATGCACCCGATGCCGATAAAAATAAGCACAGAAGCGAAATTAACACCGGGAAATACCGCTTATTATCAGTGGTTGTCCGGGACCAGGCCGAAGCGGTAGAAGTTGCCAGAGAATATGTGGAAAACCAGCCTATTGACACCATCCTGCTCTGCCCGGGATTCACTCACGCAAATGTGGCAGAAATAAACACAGCCCTGGGTGGGCGTATTGGCGTGGCGGTAGCTCGTGGCGATGGACCCAGCAACAAGATCTCAGCCCAGGCCAGGGCAAGAGAAGGATATTCCAAAAAATAATCGAGAACCTGATTGTTGTTAAGATTTTACAAATACCTCCTGATCCGTAACTGCCAAAAGCAATAACCCGGTTCCCAGGAGGTTTTCCTATTTTTATCCATCTTGAAGATTCTCCCCTGCTTTGCATGCGATCCAAATAAACCACCTCTGGTAATAACCTCTGGACACACGGCCTCTTGGGTTGTCCTAAACTCTTCAGGACTCCCGGGATTATTTTCCTTATTCGCCCCCCTTTACAACCAGGGATCCCAGGAGTATCATATTCATTATTATGAATATGACTTCAGTAAGTATTGAAACCCAAATTGCAGCTTACCTTAAGGCACTTGGATCCCCATTCCGAATTCAGATTCTCCTGCACATAGGCTACGGGGAAACTTGCGTTTGCCACCTGGAAGCGATCCTTGGTAAACGGCAGGCTTATATCTCCCAACACCTGATGGTTATGCGTGATGCCGGCATTCTGGATACACGGCGTGAAGGAAAATATATTTATTATAGAGTTGCAAATAAAAAATTATTTGAACTTCTCAAATCCACTATAGGAATTTTGAACTTATCTTCTGACAGCCTACCCGTCCCATCAGAAACACCAAAACTCAGCAGCTGCGAATGTCCCAAATGCCAGCAGGAACCTTAAACGTATCGAACTATGAATAAGGAGCTCTATTATGTTAAATATCAAAATCCTGGGAACAGGATGCCCCAATTGTCACAAATTGGAGGAAGAAACTAAAAAAGCTGTAACCCATATGGGCCTCGAGGCACATTTTGAAAAAATCACTGAGGTCATGAAAATCATGGACTATGATGTGTTGAGCACCCCTGGATTAGTGATTAATGATCAAGTTGTCTCCAGCGGGAAAATCCCTTCCCAGTCAGAATTGGTTTCAATGCTTACCATTGCCCTGGAAGGCAATTAGCGCTCACTTTATTTCCTAGCAGCCCTATTTATTATTGGATTTCTATTGAGGAATTAACTACCTATGAATGGTGTTTTTGAGTTTGTTACCCGGTTGTTTTTCAGCGGTATTGGTAATTTGGCTGCATATCTGGCAGCCCATGTGCTTTTGTGTTTACTTCCTGCATTTTATATCGCCGGAGCAATGACCGCCTTGATCCCCAAGGAAACAGTCACTCGCTTCCTGGGGAGGAATACACCCAAATATATCTCCTATCCAGCATCAGCAGCCGCAGGATTCCTGTTGGCTGTCTGTTCCTGCACTGTAATCCCCCTATTTGCCGGAATCTATAAAAAAGGCGCCGGATTAGGACCGGCAATTACTTTTCTTTTTGTGGCTCCAGCTGTAAATATTCTCGCACTGACCTATACCGGCGCTGTGATTGGGATGGATTTAGCGATTGCCCGCTTGGTATTATCGATTACTTTTGGTATTGGCATTGGAATTATCATGGCATTAATCTTTAGAAAAGAAGATGCCGAACACGATAAGGCAACCGATTTAATGTTTGCTGGCCAGGCCTCAATGCGGAAAACAGCTGTCGTTTTCCTGCTCGTTTTGGTAGCTCTCCTGATCGTGGGAACTTTCCAAATTGAGATCTTGAAAACTGCATTTTTTCAAATAGACCTGGCCTTCCCGGGAGTAAATCAGTTCCAGGAAACATTATTCAGGCTGGTGCCATTTGATCCTACCAAAGGTGAGGAAGGAGTAACTGCACAGGGTGCTCTCTTGATCGGTTTATTAATCTTGATTGGAATAACTGCCTGGAAAGGGTTGGAAAAAATTCATGACGGCTTTAACACCTGGACCTGGATCTCGACTGGCCTGGTGGGTTTAACCCTGTTATTCGCTGCATTAACTATCAACCCCTACCCCGGAAGTCTGACTGTACTCTTTACTGGTAAATTCTTTGGTGTCCTGTTCTCTATTCTTCTACTGGGCTGGATGATCCCAACCCAGCTGACAGAAGTTGAAACCAGGGATTTTTTGTGGGAAACTTGGAAATTCATTAAACAAATCTTTCCTTTATTAATTGCTGGTGTTTTTGCTGTGGGCGTCATCCGGGAGCTGATAAAACCCGAATGGATCCAGGCCGTTGCCGGGCAAAATACAATTATGGGCAATTTTGTGGGAGTCATATTTGGTGTTTTTATGTACTTCCCCACCCTGGTTGAAGTCCCCATCGCCCAAATGTTCCTCAGCCTGGGCATGCACCGCGGACCTCTGCTGGCATACTTGATCTCTGATCCTGAGCTCAGCTTGCAAAGCATTCTCATCACGGCTTCCATCATCGGAAAACTTAAAGCCTGGGTATATGTGGCCTGGGTCTCCTTATTCAGTACAGTTGCCGGATTGCTTTATGGCGCCTGGGTGGACGGGGTTAGCCTGGGATTGGTTCTGGTTTACCTGGTCGTTTTCCTGGGCTTATTAGCAGCGCTAGTCTGGATATTAGAATGGGCAAACGAGAGAAAAGCTATCCCGGAAACATAAATCTAAATATTCAATTAGCTAAGCAAAAAGCCCCCCTTCCTGGAAAGAAATGGGGGCTTTTTTAATGGGAAAATTTTATTTGATTCCGCAAGTTCTACAAGCGAATCACATCTCCGCAATACTCACAAGTAATGCTCTCCATACCCCGTAAAATAACCTGGTTGAGCACCCCGCCGCAGGATGGACATTTAGTGGGTGCATCCTTGACTTTTTCGGCGACTGCTTCATCAATGGCAATGGCCCTTGTTTTATCGAATTCTTTTGCTTTGGCGCGCTTGAGCAGGGCTTTCCATTCGTCCCCTCTTTGCCAGATGTGGATATTAACAACATCATAGGGTGCGCCGCTGCCAAAATGCACCTTGATAAAATCATCTTTATTCAAAAAGCCCTCTTTGCTGGCTTTTGTCTTTTCGATCAAAGCAACGGGCGCTTCCCAGAGCAATCCCTGCACTAATTTTTTCTCCGTTGCTATAAAAAGAACCTTCTTTGTCGCTACCTTTTCTTTCTGCTCAAACAGGATCCGCTGATCGGTCAGATACAGTACTCCCTCAGGGTCATCTTTGTGTTTTTCACCACCCTTAGCCCAGGCCGCTTTAACCGCCATGATCCCCGATTCAGTGGCCAACAGCTCAAAGCTGGCTTCGCTAAGTTCCGTCAGCATCCATTCCAGTTTTGTGAGATGGTATTTAACCTGCTGAACGTCGCTGCTAAATTGATCGTAACCCCCGCGGATGCTTTGCTCCGCCGCCTCAACCTGCCCTTCCAGCGTTTCCACCTGTGACTTGAGCCTGCTCACTCGTGGTCGCAGGGCTGCCGGCGCCGCGCTGTCTCCCGCCACTTGCGTAATCTGGGTCTCCAAAGGGCGCAAGGAGCGCTCCATAACGCTGGCTTCTTTTTCAATTTGCGCCTGGAGGTTGGGCATCATCCCGGTCCATTCTTTTTCAAAATCTGCCGCCTTCTCCTCCAGCTCTTTCTCAAAAGCATATCCGCGCTCCCGCAAGGATTGGATCCGCCGATCCATCCCGGTAACAGATGAACCCAAATCCTCCACACTATCCCGGATATCTGTCATCCGCACCGAAGTTTGTAAATCTCGCATTGAAGATTGCAGGCTTTGAATATCATTTTTTACTTGTTCGGCAAGGCTTTGATCGGTCATAAGTTCTCCTGATGCAGATGAATAGATGGCTTTATTCTAACTGATTTTCCCGCTGCAGAAATAGTAAAGACTTTTTTATGGCAAATTGGATGGGTGTCAACTGGATCACACAATTCTTACCCCTTGACAGATCAAATAAACATAATAATATATAAGCATGTATTTATATATTAGGAGAAAGGGATGGATAAACCAACCTACTGCACAGATCCACATGATTCTGAAATATTGCAGGCAGCGGTCAAGGATTCGTTATTATCCGTTGATACTGCAGCGCTAATTGCGGAAACGTTATCTGCGCTGTCAGATCCCACCCGTATAAGGGTGATTGGTCTTTTAGCAACCAGCGAAATGTGTGTTGGTGATTTGTGCCTGGTACTGAAGATGACCCAGCCAGCGATTTCCCACCATCTCAGGATTCTCCGCAACTTGAAGATCGTCAGCGCCAGAAAATCCGGCCGGCATGTCTTTTATACCCTGGCCGATCAACATATTCAGGATATTTTCACCCAGAGCCTGGAGCATTCCCGTCATCTACAAGGTCAACAATAACAGAGGAACCTATGGGACAACATCATCACCAACACACCACAGTTGAGAACATCAAAGTTGCTTTTGCACTTAACCTGGGATTTGCTATCCTGGAATTGATTGGCGGGCTTGCCATTA
>CAXMRF010000096.1:5401-5713 GCA_964195965.1 uncultured Nitrosomonadaceae bacterium | reverse complement strand
TCGGTCACCTGGTTGACCAGGCCAACCTGGACCAGGTTCTGGTCAGTCACAATCAGGGCACGAGATATACTGATTTCGTCCAGGGCAGATAACGCATCGTCGCCAAATACAATCCTGGGGGAAACAAAATGCCACATCCCGGACCTCCTTATCTATTCCTTATAAGTATTTACCAATCGGTTGGAATATTGGCGCAGCAGGAAACAATATCCTGGGCTGCTTTTGGATAGCGCATGATTTTCATCAGGTTTCCGGTCAGTTTTAATTGCCCGGTCATCATGCCCTGGATAGGATCCAATTTGCTATCTATGA
>CAXMRF010000096.1:0-5372 GCA_964195965.1 uncultured Nitrosomonadaceae bacterium | reverse complement strand
GTGCTGAAAGGGGCTTTGAGGGTGTATTCTGTCTCTGGCAGGTTACCCTCTTCCACTAATCCCGCGCCGGGACTGGAGCCGTGATATAGTTCCAGATGAAAATAGGCTGTGTCGGGATAGGCTTCATCGGATTCAACGATAAAAATAAAATCACCCTCCCAGTCTTTGGCCGAACGTTGATAGGATTCACTTCTATTTAGTAACTCACGCAAGGCATTGACCCATTCGGTTGAAGGAAATTTGTGTGCTATGGCTCCTCCTGATCTAATAACAGTTATGTATTATACATCTGGAAACCCCGGGAGAAGCCAAGTGTTCCGAGATTTATCAATTCAGCTGCCATGCTGGTCTTTCAGTGATGTTATGATTAATTAACTCTTCAGTTAAAAAATAAATCTAGCGAGACATTAATGAAGATTCAACATTATGATGACCCAGTTGTGTTTCAAGAAACAATTAGGGAAACTTTAATAATCAAAGAAGCGGAAAACAACTTACTGTTAGGGGTAATCGCCAGTGTGATTTCGGGAGAGCATAGTGATCAGAAAGCAACCCTTGTTATTGTAGAGGATAATGAACGCCCAAGTCTTATTGCAATCTGTACACCGCCATTCCCAGTGTTGTTATCATATGAAAATCCACCACCAGAAGAAACTATTTTAAAAGCGCTTCTGACGGATTTAATGGCTGGATTAGGTGAAGAATTCAGGGGTATTACAGGAAATAAGGCGCTGGTATCCCGGATGGCTTTAATCTGGCAAAAGATGACCGGATGCCAGACCAAACTAAATACGACTATGCGGATTTACAAACTGGAGCAAGTCAAGCCCGTGAATGGCGTTCCCGGAAACATCAGGACTGCCGAAAAAAGGGACAGAGAGATGTTGCTGGAGTGGTATGCAAATTTTCACCGGGACGCTATGGTAGAAGAGCCTGATCCGGAGCAGGTGAAAAAACAAGTTGGGATGTATTTACAAGCAGATCCTGTGCAGCGCGGGTTAATGATTTGGGAGGAAGGTGGTATTCCAGTATCCATGGCTGGATATGCAGGACCTACACCCAATGGTATTCGGGTTTGTGCAGTGTATACACCTCCGATTTATAGGAAAACAGGTTACGCCAGTGCGTGCACAGCTGGATTAAGCCAGCAATTGCTGGACCGCGGATTTAAATTTTGTTTCTTGTTTACGGACTTGCTTAACCCAACTTCAAATCATATATACCAGCAAATTGGCTATCGGCCGGTTTGTGATGTAGACAGTTACGATTTTAATATGAAATCCTGAAATTTATTCTGGATAATTATCGAGGCATTACGAGGGAAATTTACTATGAAACGGATTGGTTTAATTGGCGGGATGAGCTGGGAGTCTTCCATTGAATATTACCGGATCATTAACCAGGAGATCAATACAGCTTTGGGCGGGGTTCATTCCGCCAAAAGTGTAATGGTATCCTTGGATTTTGGAGAAATTGAAACACTGCAAATGGAGGGGGATTGGAAGGAAGCAACCCAAATCATGATTCGGAGCGCCCGGGAGGTTGAAAAAGCTGGCGCCGATTTTGTATTAATCTGCACAAACACGATGCATTTAATGGCAGAGGAGGTTCAAGCAAATATCGATATTCCTTTGCTGCATATAGCAGATGCCACAGCCAGAGCGATTAAGGAAAACAACTTGAACACCGTGGGTTTATTGGGTACACGGTTCACCATGGAAAAAGACTTCTACCGCGGACGGCTCGAGAAAAAACATAAACTGCAGGTGTTAATTCCTGACCAGACAGGCCGGGAACAAGTCCACAAGGTGATTTATGAAGAATTAGTACAGGGTGAAATATTGGATATTTCCCGGGACAAATACCTGGCAGTGATAAAGTCACTGATTTCTGAAGGTGCCCAGGGAATTATATTGGGATGTACTGAAATCGGCCTGCTGGTTAAGCAGAGTGATGTCCCCGTTCCTGTTTTTGATACGATGGAAATTCACGCCTTGGCAGCTGTAGAAGCAGCTTTAGGCAGATATAAACTGAGTTGAAATTGGAATTCCTGTATAATAAAAATACCAGACAGGATCGGAAAATGTCCAATTGGGAGGAATTATGGATGATGTTTATTTAAAACGGCAGTTGGCGATAAATAGAGATCGGGTTGCCGCCTTAGCACGCGGTATCTCTGAAGACCATGCGCGCTGGAAACCCGACGACGAAACCTGGTCAATTTTAGAAGTAGTCTGTCATCTGGCAGATGAAGAAGAGTTTGATTTTCCTGTTCGGTTAAAAATGATCCTTGAGAAATCTGAAAAATCATGGCCTGTGATTGATCCAGCCAGTTGGGTGATTGAGCGTCAATATAATCAAGCGGATTTATACGAAACACTGAATAGGTATATGAACCTCCGTAATGAGAGCCTGGCCTGGCTGGAATCCTATGAAAACCCCGATTGGGATACTGTTTTTGAGGCATCTTTTGGTGAAATTTCTGCAGGGGATATGTTTGTTTCCTGGGTATCCCACGATTTATTGCATTTACGGCAGCTGGTCAATTTGCAGAGAAAGTATTTAGCGGAGCAAGTAAAACCGTACAATCCGGATTATTCAGGAGATTAACGAGCGATAAAATAGTGAAGGAACTAGGTCAATTAAATAATCAAGAGGCTGTCCATAATCGACAGCCTCTCTTTATTGGAATTCGGTTCTCCTTACAGGATGACGATCTCTTTCCCTTCTGTAACCTCACCTATCACCCAAATAGGCTGATCCATTTTTTCAGCTTTGTCCCGGAGATCATCGAGGTAATCACAGCTAATGGAAAACAACAACCCCCCACTGGTTTGGGGATCAAAAAGCAGCATTAACTCTTCTTCCATGAGAGATCTGGGAGCTTTGATATGTTCGCCAAAAAAGGCCCGATTGTCAAAAGCGCCTCCGGGGAAACTATAAATGCTGCTGTATTCTTTTGCCCCGCTGATAAAGGGCAACATATCCCAGTGTATTTTTAAACCAACTTTGGAATTATTTGCCAATTCCCAGGCATGTCCAAGCAGGCCGAACCCGGTTATATCAGTCGCGGCCTTGACCCCGAAAGACTGAGCCATTTCGCTGGCTTTATTATTGAGCTGTTTCATCCAGAGAGTTACTTCCTTAATGTGCTTGTCTTTTGCCTTCTGGTTTTTTATTGCGGTTGTTGTAACTCCAAAACCCAGTGGTTTGGTAAGTACCAGGGCATCTCCAGGTTGTGCTTTCGACTTGGTCATAACCAGGTCTGGATGGGCAAACCCCAAACATACCATCCCGTATTTTGGTTCTTTATCTTGAATGGTATGGCCCCCGCCAATTACTACACCGGCTTCCTTGGCTTTTTCTGCTCCACCGCGCAAGATTTCTCCGCAAATTTCCGGGGGCAAGTTTGGCGGGAAGGCCGCTATATTTAGCGCCAAAAAAGGTGTGCCGCCCATAGCATAGATATCTGAAAGGCTGTTGGCGGCTGAGATAGCTCCGTAATCATAGGGGTCGTCTACAACCGGCGTAAAGAAATCCGTTGTGACAATCAGGACCCGGTCATCGTCCAAACGCCAAATAGCAGCATCATCCGGTTCTCCCAATCCCACCAGGAGATCTGGATAATCCTTCTTTTTGTATAAACCTTCCAGGGGACGCAGTACCTGCGCCAACGCATCCGCGCTTAGTTTAGATGCTCAACCTGCGCAGTTAGAGAGTGAAGTCAGGCGAATTTCACGTCCGGATGGTTTTTTTTCTTTATCAGGCATATAGTTTATAGATTCGTGAATTGATTAGTAGTTAAAAAAATTCTATCATATGAATTGGCTGGAATTTAAATCTTTACATGGATGCAAGACCAAAAAACCCGGTGATAATCTACCACCGGGTTTTTATTGTCTTGAGTTAATTCTATTCGTTAAGGCATTATTTCTGGCAGCGGCAAGATATAAGGATTGTCATTGGGTACCAGCATAACCTGGATTCCAGGGGCCAACTTCTCAATATACCGGTAATTTAGCAGCATTGGATTTTGAGATAGAACTTCAGCGATAAGCTGCAAAGCTTCCGCTTCTGCTTTGGCTTCAATTATCAGGGATTGCGCGCGACCTTCAGCTGCTAAAATGGAAGCATCCTTGGTGCCTTCTGCAACTTGGCGGGCTTGTTCCGCTTCCTGTTTTCTCTGTTCAACAATATATTCAGCTTGCTGTGCTAACTGCTCAGCAATCTGTTTCTGCTCAATAGATGCAGCATACTCTGAGGTAAAGGTTATGTTGCGTAAAACAAAATCAGAAAGAATTAAACCATTTCTTTCCATGGATACCGTCATCTCGTCTTCAATCTGCAGCTTCAGTTCATCCCTTTTTGTGCTGTAAACTTCGTTTACCCGGAATTGAGAAACAGCATCACGGATCACGCCGCGAACTGTTGGTCGCACCAGTCCATCCACGAAGCGATCCTGCCAGGTGATATGGACATCAAGAATGTCCACTGGATCCAGTGAGAAAATGATTGAAGCCTCTATATAAACTTCCTGACCATCAGCTGTGCGGGCAGAAATAGAATCATCTCTCTGAATTTCACCTTCTGAAACCACACTCGACATGGTGTAGGTGTATTTGGATATGTTATAGGTTTTTACACTTTCTGCATAGGGAATGACCCATCGCAGCCCGGGCTCGAGTACTGTTTTTCTATACCCGCCGGGCTCGATGGCGCTGATTACTACGCCGCGTTCCTGGGGTTGAATAAAGACTAGGCCGGCACTGACGGTGTTCACCATGACAGCAGCAACTAAGGCGACGATAATCCCGGTCACGGCGCCGCGGCTTTTCTTTCCCTGCCGGACATTTAATAGGGTCAAGGCGATAAAGCCGAGGACCACCAGCCAGGAAAAAGCGGCGAATGCTGAGACCAAAACTGTGATTTGCATTTTTCTCCTCCAATTCGGAAAAACAAGTTAACAATAAACCAATATTTACTCATAATTATATACGTTGGAAAGCTTGTCCCGGTTTCTAATAAAGGTTCTTATACCGTATTAATAGAGCTTGTGGTACAGTTTGTTTTCAGGATGGAAAACACGATGAATAAGTTAAAATTACTGGCATATTTTGCACATCCGGATGACGAAACCATGTTCCTGGGAGGAACGCTGGCTTATCTGTCAGATTGCGGTGTGGAGGTTCATTACCTTTGCGCTACCCGTGGTGAAGGGGGAGAAATGGGCGATCCGCCAATTTGCAAGCGGGAAGACCTGGGACGAATTCTGGAAGCGGACTTGCATTGTGCAGTGAAGGCGCTGGGAGGAAAGAGCCTCCGGTTCCTGGATTATCAGGATCCTTTAGTTGGGCCAGAGGGTGAGCTGTTCC
>CAXMRF010000095.1:0-5714 GCA_964195965.1 uncultured Nitrosomonadaceae bacterium | reverse complement strand
CTTCCGGGGTTTCTCTTAAATTTAGGGAGATTATTTATGGCAAGGAAAATAAAAATTTGTATGATTGGTGCCGGCCGGGTGGGGAAGCTGCATTCAGGTACCCTGAAAAGATATATACCAGATGGAGATGTTGTTGCTCTGGTAGATACACAGCGGACCATGCTGGAAGAAACTGGGCGGGAATTTGGCATTGAGAAGTTATTCACCTCATTAGAAGAAGCGCTGGATAAGTCTGATTTTGAGGCTGTTATTATCACTACCCCTACGCCATCACATAAATCGTTAGCGGTTCTCGCAGCTGAACACGGGAAACATGTTTTCCTCGAGAAACCGATGGCCATGGATTTGGATGAATGTGATCAGATTATTGCAGCTTGTGAGAAAAACAGCGCCTTGCTGCAGCTAGGTTTTATGCGACATTTTGACCCGGATTTCAGTCTGGCTTATGAACGCATCCAGGCCGGTGAAATCGGAGAGCCTATGCTGGTAAAGTCTTTAACTCATGGCCCTGGATTGCCTCCACCCTGGGCGACAGATTTAAAAACATCAAATGGCAACCTTGCAGAAGTAAACAGCCATGATTTGGATGCGACCCGTTGGTTAATGAATTCAAATCCAGAGAGGATATACCTTGAGGTAGCAAATTTTAAAGGTGCAGAACGCGGTGTGAAAACTGAACATTATTACGATAATATGGTGGCCAGTTTGAAATTTGAGTCAGGCGGTTTAGGCAGCATTTCTGGTGTATGTCCGTGCGATTATGGTTATGATGCGAGGATGGAAATCATTGGCAAAAAGGGCATCATGATCATCGGAGAGTTAAAAAATAATGCCTTAACTGTTGGCATTGATCGTGACACTGGATTAGTAACTCCGATTTTCCGACGCTGGCAAGATCGTTTTGAGATGGCTTATATTCACGAAATTGAACACTTTATTCAATCCATCCAGAATGATACACCTCCAAAGGTAGGCGGCGAGGATGGACGATGGGCGGTTGCAGGCGTGTTGGCAGGGACAATGTCTATGCTGGAAGAACGGCCAGTACTGCTAAGCGAAGTGATGCAGGAGCAGAAATGAGTAAAACAATGCAGGCCGCTGTTTATCATGGTCCCAATGACATTCGAGTGGAAACGGTGCCTTATCCGGAACTGGGTCCAGGAGAACTGATCATTAAGGTGTTAAGTGCAAATATTTGCGGTACGGATTTGAGGATCCTGCACGGAGGTCACCGCCATTATCCAGATGGAACTATCCGCATCCCGGGTCATGAAGTTGTTGGGGAAATAGCAGCTGTTGGGATGGATCAGGATAAATATAAAATAGGCGACCGGGTTTTTGTGGCTCCCAATATGGGAGAAGGAGACAGCCGGGAAACCATATCTGGTAATAATAATCTGGATCCAAATTTCAAGGCAATTGGCATTAATTTGGATGGCGCATTTGCAGAATATATGCGGATCCCGGCCGAAGCAGTAAGGCAGGGAAATGTGATGTCAATTTCTAAAGATGAAGACCCCGCGGTAGCTGCTTTAATCGAACCATTGGCTTGTGTTCTGCGTGGTCAAAACGCAATCAATGTTAAAAGCGGTGATGTAGTAGTGGTGATGGGAGCTGGTCCAATTGGCATTTTGCATGTGTTATTGGCCAAAGCTCGAGGCGCTGTGAAAGTGCTAGTAAGTGAGCCTGCTGAAAACAGGCGCCTCCAGGCGAAAAATTTGGGAGCGGATCAAGTCATTGACCCGCTAACCGAGGATTTGGAAGCAGCGGTGAAAGAACTTACCGGAGGAAGAGGGGCTGATGTTGTAATTGTGGCAGCGCCTTCAAAACCTGCCCAAGAGTCTGCCCTAAAAATTGCTGCCGTTGGGGGACGAATTAATCTGTTTGGCGGTTTACCAAAAGACGACCCCTACATAAAATTTGATTCCAATACGGTGCATTATAAGGAATTAATTGTAACTGGCACCACAGCATGTTCTACTCATGATTGTATGCAAGCAGCTGATTTAATAAATGCAGGTGTTTTGGACTTAACCTCATTAATTACTGGACGATTTCCGCTCAGTGAAGCTGTTGAGGCTTTTAAGTCCGCAGGTGATGGCACAAATTTGAGAGTTTCTCTGGTCCCTTAATATGGATAAAAAAGTAATCTCGGTTCTTGGTCCGATTGATTCCGATGAGCTAGGCCTAACGGATGCTCACAATCATATCTGGATATCTAAAACATTGACACAGTTAAAGAACGCGCCTGTTTTGGATCGGGAATCACTTATTTTGGAAGAATTAATTGCGTATAGACAAGTAGGTGGGAGATCTCAATTGGATTGCCAGCCGGGAGGCGCGGGTAGAGATGGGAATAAACTTTACCAATTATCTCAAGCCAGTAAGGTAAATATAATTGCCAACACCGGGTTTCATTTGAAAGAATATTATCCGGAAGAATCTAATATTTGGCAAATGGATATGGATCAGGCCGGGGAATATTTTCTGAGCGAGATTGATCTGGGTTTGGAAGAAACTAGAAATTCATCAGCGCCAGTATTTCCGGGATTTATTAAGATTGCAGTAAGAGAAAATCTGGATACGTCACCTCAACATTTGATGAAAGCTGCAGCGATGGTAAGTAAAGAAAGGGACTACTTGATAGAGATGCATACACAAAAAGGATCTGAAATCGAGCGCTTTGTTCAGTTTTTTGATCAAACAGGAATGAACCTGGATAAATTGGTAATATGCCATATTGATAAAAGACCTGATTTGGGACTTCACAAAGAACTGGCTCAAACAGGTTGTTTGTTGGAATACGATACATTTTTCCGACCAAAATACGAACCAGAAAAAAATCTCTGGCCGCTAATCAAAGAAATGGTTGCTGATGGATACGGGACATCAATTGCATGCGCCACTGATTTGGCTGAAAGTGTTTTGTGGCAAAAAATTGGTGGAGGTCCGGGTTTGGTAGGATTTATTGAATTGATCAAGAATAGATTGGAAGCTGATCTAAATAACACTGGAGCGGTAGAAAAATTAGTCGGTGGGAATATAGCCTCCCGGCTTGCGGTTTAAAAACAAGGAGATAGTTTTATGAAAAACACACCTTTTTCGTTTGGGATTCCAGCACCGGAATTTATTCCCACTCAGTACGATAATCACATCCAAAGAAATCTTAGCAAAATGGCCGGACAATACCAGGATCAGGATGCTTTCAATAGCATGTTATCAAATGAAGATGCTTTGTTATATGAAGTATATGAACTGAAAAGGCCTGAAGTTGCCGGTGAGATCCTGCACGGTGTATCCATTGTGCATCCTGGCAAAGTAGGTAATGAGTATTTTATGACCAAAGGTCATTACCATACGGTTCTAGATACCGCTGAGATTTATTACACCCTGAAGGGAGAGGGTTATATGGTGATGGAAACCCCTGAAGGTGACTGGGCTGTTGAAAAGCTCATCCCGGGAAGCGTGTTATATGTTCCGCCTCGTTGGGCCCACCGGTCAGTAAATATTGGTTCAGGCGAAGACCTGGTGATGTTTTTTGCCTATCCGGGAAATGCCGGACATAATTATGCCTCCATTGAAACTCAGGGTTTCCGGAAATTGATTTTCGAGCTGAATGGAAAAGCGGAAATTGTGGATAATCCTCGTTGGTCACCTCCGGAGAAATGATGAAAGATCTAAAATCTTGTAAGATTCTAGTTACTCCTACATCTTACGGGTCGCAAGATGGTAGTTTAAAGTCAGACCTCGAAAAAATTGTAGGAGAGGTGATTTATAACACTACTGGAAAACCATTAAAATCCGAACAGCTTCGAGAGAGGCTTGTTGGTGTGGATGGATTGATAGCTGGCCTGGACGAGATAGATAGGAAGGCATTAGAAGCAGTTCCTGATCTAAAAGTAATTGCACGTTATGGTGTTGGGTATAACAATGTAGATTTAGAAGCAGCCAGTAAACAAGGCATAATCGTTACCAACACGCCTGGAGCAAATGCAATCTCGGTTGCAGAACTTACCGTTGCGCTCATTCTTAATTTGCTGCGACCCATTATTCCAGCTGTTCGGGGAACGAAAGAAGGAGAATGGCCGCGATTTAAAGGATTTTCTTTAGCTGGGAAGACTATTGGGCTATTGGGTCTTGGCGCAATTGGAAAGGAAACAGCCAAACGATTGGTTGGATTTGGCTGCAAAATATTGGCCTATGATGTATACCCTGATGAAAAATTTGCTGCAGAACATCAAATAAAAATGTCATTGTTAGAGGACATGCTTGCCAGATCAGACATTATTTCCCTGCATTTACCTGGTACGCCAGAAACCAAAGAAATTGTGAATGCGGAATTTCTGAAAAAAATGAAAACAGGTGCCTGGTTGGTGAATACAGCCCGCGGAGATTTGATCAAGGAAGAAGATTTGGTGCAAGCTCTTCAAACTGGCAAACTTCGGGGGGCTGCACTGGATGTTTATCCCCAGGAACCCCCTGGGAAAGAAAATCCTCTTTTAGCTCTAAATCAAGTAATCACTACGCCTCATATGGGAGCACATTCAGACTCCGCAACCAACGCTATGGGAAGAATGGCCCTTGATGAGTGTCTGCGTGTATTAAGCGGAAAAAAACCGAAATACCAAATTAATTAAGGATTAAGGATGATAAATAAAGAAAAAACACTCCAAAAAATTGAAGAATTGGGCGTCTTAGCTGTGATCAGAGGTCCATCTGAAGAGCTCACAATTAAAATGGTGGATGCTCTTGTAAAGGGTGGCGTTACCGGGATCGAAATCACGTTTACCACCCCAAATGCGCTTGAAGTTGTCAGTGCTCTGGATAAGGAATTTGGGCAAAATATTATTCTGGGCATGGGGACGCTGACCCGGCCGAAACAGGCCAAATTGGCAAAAGAGGCTGGAGCAACATTCCTGGTCAGTCCTCATATCAATAAAAAGTTAGCAAAAGCGATGGTGGAAACGGGACTGCCAACCATGATGGGAGCGTTGACACCTTCTGAAGTGATGCAAGCTAGGAAGTATGGCAGCGATGTAGTGAAAATCTTCCCGGGATCACTGGGAGGGCCAGCGTATATGAAATCGTTAAAAGGTCCTTTCCCGGATATACCCATGATGCCCACTGGCGGAGTTTCAGATAAAAACCTTGCGGAATGGTTTCAAGCCGGTGCCTTTGCTGTTGGCGCTGGAAGCAATTTGTGCCCAAAAAACCTGGCACTCTCCGGAGATTTTCATCAAATCACAGGCATTGCCAAGAAATACGTTGCTGCGATAAATGCGGCCCGTAATAACTGAGATAAGGAATTGTATGGATTACAAAATTATTACTAAAACAGAGCCCACGTTTTATTTCATTGGTGTCACCACTGGAAAATCATCTATTAATCAAGTTTTCCCTTTATGGATGGAGGTAATGGGCAAAAAAGAGGTTGTTCTGGAGGGTATCGATCATCCCATCCATGATCAGCCAGAGAATTATCGTAAATCTGTTGCCCAGATCAAAAATGACCCACTTTCATTGGGCGCTCTGGTGACAACCCATAAGATGGACGTATATGCTGCTGCCAGGGATATGTTTGATTATTTTGACCCGTACGCAAAAACAACCGCAGAATTATCCTGTATCAGTAAAAAAGATGGCCAACTTTTGGGGCACGCCAAGGATCCTATTACAGCCGGATTAAGCCTTGAAGCAATACTTGACCCTGGTTA
>CAXMRF010000094.1:0-5769 GCA_964195965.1 uncultured Nitrosomonadaceae bacterium | reverse complement strand
TTACACCATGAACACCGACACCAATATCAACAATCGCACCTGCCAGGGAAGTTTTCAAAACCTTACCCGCAACCTTCATTTTAGGTTCTAAATCACCAATTGTTTCAGGCGTCTGTAACAATTCTTTCGCCATAAAACACTCTCCAAATACACTTCGATTTCAACAAGCGTCAATTATACCGTTCGCAGGTGTGATTGTCAAAGCACATACGTGATCAATAAATAATAAATTTAATATGCAATTAATCCTTCTAAAACCTTTTTTAACTTTTCAGTCCAATCGCCCTCTCCAGTATTTAATGGAAGCCAAATCGAGGATTCCCCATAACGGACCTTCAAATCAAATTCCCAGGGCTGCGGCAGGGCTTTGCCTTCTGGATATCCCAACGCGATTTTACTGTACTGCACAAAAATGCTTTCCACACCAGCTTTTTCCGCCAATAATTTTAATTCCAATTGGAGAATAAAATTTTCAACAGTTGCAGGCATGGATCCAAAACGGTCCTTAAATTCATCGCTGAGGTCAGTTATTTCAGAAGCGGACAGTATGGAAGCCGCTCTCCGGTATAGACTCAAGCGCACTGATCGGTCCTGGATATAATCTTCAGGAATACCTACCGGGAGCGGTAAATCAATCTTTACCAGCGGGCGGATGATCTGCATAGGCAGGGCATCCACTCCAGATGGACCACCATCATCTTTTTTCATGCGGTTCACTGCATCCGCCAGCAGACGGGTATAGAGATGGAAACCCACCGAAGCGATATAACCAGATTGACGAGTTCCCAATATATCTCCGGATCCACGAATTTCCAGATCGCGCATGGCAATGTTATACCCTGCTCCCAGGTCGGTATGTTCAGCAATGGTTTCCAGTCGCAGTCGGCCTTCATGGGTGGGCGAGCCCTGTCGTCCTTTGAAAAAATATGCATAGGCTCGCTGCGCACCGCGGCCTACCCGTCCCCGCAGCTGATACAACTGGGCCAGACCAAACCGATCCGCCCGATCAACAATCAGGGTATTGGCATTGGGAATATCCAGCCCGGATTCAATAATAGAGGTAGAGAGCAAAACATCGATTTCTCCCCGGGTAAACTCGCGCATACGCTTTGCCAAATCTTTTTCCGCCATTTGCCCGTGAGCAATGCCAATTCGCGCTTCCGGTACCAGGTTGGCGAGATGAGACTTCATCGCCTGGATTGTCTTTACCCGGTTGTGTACAAAAAAGACCTGCCCGCCCCTTTCCATCTCCCGCCAAATGGCTTTTTGGGTCAAACCGGGATCGTATACACCTACATAAGTGACCACAGGCAGGCGTTCTTCCGGAGGAGTGTTGATTCTGGAAATATCCCGCACACCGGTCAGGGCCATATACATGGTCCGGGGTATAGGCGTGGCAGTCAGGGTAAGCACGTCAATATCAGCCCGTTTGGCTTTAATTTTTTCCTTATGGGAAACACCAAAGCGCTGTTCTTCATCCACAATCATCAACCCCAGGTCCTGGAAAATGACATCCGAAGATAACAACCGGTGGGTGCCAATCACAATATCAACTGATCCTTTGATCAAACCCGATAGTATGGCTGACTGCTGCCGGGGAGTTCGGAACCTGGAAAGCATGCGCACTTCCACCGGGAAGCCGCCCATACGCTGGAGGAAGGTATCATAATGCTGCTGAGCCAAAACGGTGGTTGGCACCAGTATGGCGACCTGCTTGCCATCCATCACCGCCTTAAAAGCAGCCCGAATAGCAATTTCTGTTTTTCCGTAACCCACATCGCCGCAAATCAACCGGTCCATGGGTTTGGCTTTTTCCATATCTTCTTTAACCTGGGAGAGAACATGCAGCTGATCATCCGTTTCTATATAGGGGAAACTGGCTTCCAATTCTTGCTGCCAGGCATTATCAGATTGAAAAGCATAGCCAGAAACGGTCTGGCGGCGGGCATAAAGATCCAACAGGTCCTGGGCAACCTGGACAACTTCTTCTTTCACCCGGGATGTGGCTTTCTGCCAGCGATCGCTTCCTAATCTGGTGATATGAGGATCATGATGATCAGGACCCACATAGCGGGTCAGCCGGTCAGCCTGGGCTACCGGCACGTATAAATAATCTCTATCGGCGTATTCCACAGCCAGGTATTCACCTTCAATGCCATCCAATTCTCTATAAGCCAAACCAGCAAAACGGCCGATCCCATGATCGATATGCACCACCCAATCACCCTCTTTAAAATCCGCATAATTAACCTCAGGCGCCAGATTTCGCTGGAAAGGCCTTCGACGAGGTTGAATGCGGCGCCATCCAAATATTTCTCCATCAGAAAATAGGTGAACAGGTTTCCCCTGTTCGGGAGTAAAGACCCATCCGCCTTCCAGGCTGCCCTTGATAAAAGTGGGCGCTCCTTCCACCTGGGTGCGCTCTTTCCAGACTTCCTCCAGACGGGCAGACTGGCGGGAGACAATCACCGCTGTTTCCCCTTCTCCCACGATACCAGCCAAATGACTGGTGAAGGATTTCAGCTCTCCGCCAAAACGCTGGTTGTTATTAAAGGATGTATATAATTTATTACTGACGTTTTCACCGGCAGGCCCCAAGGAAACCGGGTTGAATTTCTCCAGGGCTACCTGTAGATCTTTCCAGGGCAAATAAGGCAGGGGGAAATCTTTATCCAACAGCCCATCACCCTGATACCCTTTCCTTAAAGAAGCCGCCTGGGTATCGATATCCCGGACAGTTTCCTGAATAACCACCTCATTATCTAGAAATATTTGGGTATTCGGGGGCAAATAATTCAACAACGTGGCATTTTCTTGATGCAGGGATGCCAGATGAAATTCCGAGAATGAGCTAACTTCCTGTTCCCCAAGCGGATCGTCTGGAAGAAGAAATTCCCGGGCGGGAGTGATCCGGATGGAATCCACTTTTTGAATGGTTCGCTGGTTTTGAGGATCAAAACGGCGCAGCATTTCTACCTCATCTCCAAAAAATTCCAGCCGGGCAGGAAATTGATCCCCTGGCGGCCAGAGATCAAGAATACCGCCGCGCCGGGCAAATTGCCCGGGGGAGGTAACGATGGGAACAGGTTCGTAACCCGCTTGAACCCACTCGGCAGCTAATTGTTGAGGAGCATATTGGCCTCCCACTTTGATAAAGCGGGAAGCCTTTAAAAACAATCGGCGGGGCAGGGTTCGGGTCATAACTGCGCGTACAGGAGCGATGATTAAGGGAAGAAATCCTTCTTTTTTCTCCCCGGGAACCAAGCCCTCTGAGAGTTGAGCGAGAATCCGAAGACGATCCCGGCGTGTTTTCCTACTCCAGGACACTTTCTCATAATACAGGGGATCCGGTTCCGGGAAAAATCGCAGCTTTTTGTCCGGGGCCCAAAAATCCCATTCATCCTCCAGGATTAAAGCCCGGTCAGTTTTATCGGTGATCAGCAGTAAGGGACAGTCCAGGGCAGCCCGGATCGCCGCCAGGACCGGTATGCGAGGCACCCGGGCCAGGCCCAGTTGATTTGCAGTCTGGCCGGAACGAATATCATCCACCAGCCTATTAAAGTCTGACTGACTGCTAAGAAGGTCTAATATGGTTTGCTGCATAGGATTGATTTTATTGGGATGGCTGCTGGTTATATTTAGTCATGGCTGCATTTAACCCGTTATCCACAAAATGCAGGGCTGCTGTAGCGGCCAGGTCAAGCACAAAAGGCAAAGTTTCCCGTTCGTCTTTGGAAAAGTCCTGGAGCACATAAGCGCTCACTGGCATCCGTCCAGGGGGCCGGTTAATCCCCACTCGCAGGCGGGGAAATGATTTTGTGCCCAGCTGCTGAATGATGGAGCGAACGCCTTTTTGGCCGGCGTCACCGCCATCTGGCCGCATACGCAGGGCTTCAAAGGGCAAATCCACATCATCGTAAACAACCAGCAAGTTTTCAAGGGGAAGTTTATAGAATCGCAAAAAAGAAGAAACTGCCTGACCAGAAAGATTCATAAATGTCTGGGGTTTGATGAGGATCAGGCGCTGGCCGCCGTAACGCACCGCTGTCGTTAACGCGTTCATCTTTACTTTTGCAAAAGATGTATCCAGCTGGTCTGCCAGCTGATCCAGGACCATAAAACCAACATTATGGCGGTTGCCGCGGTATTCACGGCCGGGATTTCCCAGGCCTGCAATTAAAAAGGGTTTTGATTTTTTAAACATGTCGTTAAATTACCGCTTCTTTCAGTGTACTACCTGGTTTTGTATTTCCGATCGCCTGGCTCTTTATATCAGTCTCTATTCTTAATTTGCCAATACACTCCGCCGACAATAAATAATACCACGACCGCTATGCCGCTGATTTTTAAGGTTTGGTAAAGGTCATCAGAGCGAACTTCAGCTGGATTGGCCGGCAAGGGTGTGGTTGTGTTCGCCGGAGTGGGTTCTATTGTTGCAGTCCTGGTTACTTCCGCCGGATCCTGGTCAATTACCTGTGCCGGTGTGGCTGTTTCCACCGGGGAATAATTACGGATCCTTACATTGGGTATCAATTCAAAGATAGCCGCTCCAGCCTGGTACTGAGCCACCACCCGCAAATCATAGTTGCCGTCTGTAATCTGGGTAGTATCCCATTCTACAATAAACGAAGTCTGGGCGCTGTCTTCCACAGCAGGTTTGATATCAGCAACAAAAAACCAGGTCCGCTCCTGCTCCCCGCTGTCCGCATATCGAAAGGCAATTTTACCCTGCTGAAATCCATCACCGCGGATTTTTCCCTCGATAATTTCCACCCCTTGCAGGGCCTGTCCCTCGCGGGGACTCTGGATAAAAATACTGGGCGCAATTGTGGCCTGGGCCGGTGGATGAGCAAATACGTCCTGAGCAAAATTCAAGCTGCTCACCACTGTCAAGGAAAGGAGTAAAAGGGAAATCCAGGCTGCTTTTCTCACGAGATTGAGTATAGCATAAGAGGATAAATAGTAAGGAGTAAGATGTAGGGGCGACCCGGTGGGTCGCCCCTACCAACGTTAAACCTTCAACCCCTTTCCCGTCCCCGGTCCTTTCTTCTTCTCCACCCCCGGACAATAATCCAACAACTGCTTAAACTCATCCCGGTACTGCTCCCAGAACGGAAATGTTCGGCACTGGGAGGGCCGCTGGTCATAGATCAAACATTTACGGTCATAAGGATCAAACATGCTGCAAATTTGTTCGCCGTTGATCGAGCGTTCCTGCAGGGAAATCCTGCCATAAGACGTCCGGACGTAAGTATTGGCAAAGAGACTTAATTCCATTTTCTTGAAAGCAGCGATTGCCAGCATTTCTTCTTCCGTGATCCAGACATAACCGCCCCAACGGCAGCAATGCCCGCGGCAGGTAGAGCAAGCGGATGGGTTGAAAGTGAAAGGAAAGGTGGAGGAAGAGGACATATTTTCAATTTGTTCATGCAAATATGCTATTCAGGAACTCTTGTGCCGGGATAGCTCTAGCATCCTGGGCGATTTTTACCATTTCATAATGTTTTTCCGATTTCTCGGGATCGGGGTTCTCGATATTATAATTCCAGAATCGCCACGAGGATGTTGCAATCGCAGCATATTCAATAAAATATTGCATGCTTTCCTTTTCGTTCTCTTCCAAAGCTCTGACAGATTGGTAGCCATCTACAAGAGCGCGCACTTTTTCCAACTTTATTCTCAATTTTTCTGTACACAAACCTATTACTGCCATTCCCAAATCAAATATTTTGTAATAATGGCACGCTTCTTCAAAATCAATCAGAGATT
>CAXMRF010000093.1:0-5864 GCA_964195965.1 uncultured Nitrosomonadaceae bacterium | reverse complement strand
ACACAAGAAGATTTTGCCCAAAATAGGGAGGTCTATGATTTGATATTTGACGCAGTGGGAAAGATATCAGCGTCAGAATGTAAGGAATCCCTAAATAAGGATGGTACCTTCCTGACAGTTACATCTTCAACTAAAGATAGTATTGAAAATATCACTTTCCTTAAAGAATTGATCGAGGCGGGACATATTAATGCGGTGATAGACAGATCTTATTCTCTGGAAGAAATTGTTGAGGCTCATAGATATGTCGATCAAGGGCATAAAAAGGGCAATGTAGTAATATCCGTGAAACAAGAAATTAAATGGCGATATTAAAATTTGTGTTATTGCCGACCAATATAAATAGTTTGTCTTTTGATTTATTTGCACTCTTAAGATAATCCAAAAACTCTTTTTATCGATTAGCCAAATTCGACCTATTTTTCTTGATTGAAACACTCGATTTCCCAATAATCGTCGTAAATATTGTTGATTGTATCTGCTGATTTCAGAAGCGGATCTTACTGTTAGAAATTCACAGGTTATATCAGATAGTTCAGAATTAAATTAAAAACCCATCCCAACCTCACTATGAGGTTCGAGATGGGATCAAGACTGTGGGCGGTATTGGGCTCGAACCAACGACCTTTGCGATGTCAACGCAACGCTCTAACCAGCTGAGCTAACCGCCCATCGAGAAAACATTATACAACTTCACCCCTGATTAGGCAATAGTTTTAGCTTCCCAGAACCCCTTCAATGAAACGTTTTATCTCGGCTGCTGTTTCCATCGGTTCTTCCAGGGGCAGCATATGACCGGTCCTCTTGCAAATCCTCATCCGGGCGCCGTTAATTCCATCCCTTAGTTCTTCGGAAAAACGGACCGGGGTCATCTTGTCTTCATCCCCAACCAGGATTGTTGTAGGTACATGCACATTCCCCAGTTCTTCAGTGAGGTCAACCAGATCACAGGCCCGGAAATCGCCCACCAAGACTGACGGCCTGATTTTCGACATTTTTTTGAGCACGTTCTCCACCAGGCTGGGCTCTGCATTTTCGCTAAATGACCAGCTGCTGATGTTTTCAATCGCTGCAGGAAAACCTTGTGGATTAGCCAGATCCTCAATGAGCGATAAGTTCACCGGGAGCCTTGCCCCCGTGCTGATCAGGACCAGACCCTGGACCAGCTCTGGATAATGGACTGCGATCCACAGCGTTATGGCGCCGCCCATAGAATGTCCGGCCAGGAATAATTTAGGAAGCTCCAGTTTGTGAATCCAGCTCACTACCGCTTCGCCGTAAGATTCGATCCGCTGCAAGCCATGACCTTTAGATTTGCCGTGGCCGGGGAGGTCTGGAGCATAGACCCTGTATCCAGTTAGACGGCGCAGCTGGCTGGGCCAGGACAGGTGATCTCCCCCGGCACCATGAATAAACACCACTGGTTTCCGGGCAAGGTCATCCGCTTGATAAGCCTGAAAATACAGCTCAGCTTGGTAAGGCATAATTATTTATAAAAATTCCGTTTATTATTGGATATTATATGAGCCGCAGGCGGTCGGACGCATCTTCAGAAAGCGGCAAAACAATCTGGATCTGGGTCCCTTCTCCAGGCACTGATTTGACATGGAAGACCCCCTGAACCAATTCGGCCCGCTCACGCATATTCAACATGCCCAGGCTGCCCCGGTCATCATAATTGTCCAGTACTTCGTCAACCAGGAATCCTTTACCGTTATCCTCGATTTCCAGGAAGGCTAGATCGGCTTGCAAGCGTTGGACTTTAACCCAGATCTTGTCCGCTTCGGCATGTTTCCGGGCGTTGTTGACTGCCTCTTCTGCGATGGTGAAGATCACGGTTTGGCTGTTCATGTCCAGCTCATTTACCAGGGAGGGATCTGTTTCAATGATGACGTTTTGACCAAATGTATCCTTGGTTTTTTCAGCCATGGAATTTAAGGCTGCAATTAAACCTTCAGATTCCAATACCAGGGGACGCAAGAGAAAGAGCATATGCCTGAGCTGCTTGGAAGTTCGCCTGGCGAGCTCTTCGGTTTGGTAAAGCGCTTCTCCGGCTGCTTTTACATCACGGTTTAGCAAATGTCTGGCCCGACTGATCTGCATGGGTATGGCCGCCACTGTTTGGGTGGGTCCATCGTGCAGGGCTCTCGCTAGGCGGCGCTGGGCTTCGGACTGGACTTTGATGATCTGATCACGTTCCGTTTTAAGTTCCTGAAATAAGTGCGCATTTTGCATGGCTAACTGGGCCTGGTGACCAATGGTGTTGATGATTTCCTGGGCATCTTTCGTGAAATATCCTTTATCGGGATGACCATATAACATCACACCAAAAGTATCTAGGCCCGCCCGGAGAGGGATGCAATAACCAGATGCGCAGGCCCGGAAGGAAATAAACGTCTTAAGCTCTGGATCCTTGGCCAGGTTTTCTGTCATGTAGGGGTCGCCGGATTCAATTACTTTTTCCAGGAGTCCCGAGATTCCAGGAACCCGGGTAGTCATGTCTGGACGGGGCAATCCCCGTCCGTAGGCAACTGATAAATCAGGAGCGGTTATTTCTTCCTCAGAAAAGAGCAGTACGGCGCTGATTAATCGATCGGTTGGTAAATTTGAAATTCGTAAAGCCAGGAATGTGGCATCCAGGCTTTTTTCCAGCACGCTTGAGTAATTCAGTGTCACAGTAAGGTCTGTAATTAGCTGAAACATTCTGCGGATGCGTTCGTCGTTTTTAGCGGTATCTTTTTTCTTGGGTTTTGGTTTATTATCCGTACTGGAATCTGGTTTTGGCATGAGGAAATAAGCTGCGGCGGCTCCCAGGAGCAGGGCAATAACAGCTGTCAAACCTAATATGATCCAAAACTCTTGTACTGATACCATTGTTAGCTCGAAATCCTTATGGGGTAATCCCCTATATCATAACCCAAATATGGCAACTTATCACTGTGATAAATTCTTAATCTTAAGCTTCAACTCAAGATTGATCAGCTGGATAATTCTTCTGAAAATAATCCCTGAAGAAGAGGAATCATTTTGTTAACCGCCAGGGCCCGATGGCTGAGTTCGTTCTTTTGTTCCGGAGTCAGCTCTGCCATGGTCAGACCGGAGTCTGCCAAGCGGAAGATCCTGTCGTACCCAAAACCGTCATGTCCTCTGCCTTCAGGCAGAATATCACCGGGGCAGGTTCCCTGGGTAATAAAAGGAGAACCTTCTGGTCCACAGAGCGCTACGGCGCATTGAAAAGCTGCTTTCCAGGGCTGTGGTTTGCCTTGCAGGTTTTGAATTAAATAGTTCCGCCGGTCTTTATCTGTGGCGTCCGGTTGGGGTGCATAACGGGCTGAGAATAAGCCAGGCGCGCCGTTGAGTGCATCAACTTCCAGTCCGGAATCATCCGCCAGCGTCCAAAGTTTGCTCGCTTGGGCAAAGATGGCTGCCTTGAGGACAGCGTTTTCCAGATAGTTAAGACCTCTTTCCTGCACCTTTAAGTCCAGGTCAATATCTGCGGGGGAAAGCAAGTGAATATTGAGCCCGGTTAAAAGCGACCGCAACTCATCCTGCTTCCCTTGATTGTTGGTTGCCAGTAATAATTTAATCATATTTTATTGTTCCGTCCTTCTTACCATTATTCTAGATGATTTGAGAATTTGGTGCTTAAGAAAAACGCAAGGTCAGACAGGTGAAGAAAGCTGGCTTAAGGTAAAATGTAGTTAATAATTATGCCCTGAATCCTTATGCCAACTAATTTGCCTGCTGACTATTTTAATGCTGAAGAACGCTTCCGGTCTGCCACCACGCCTGAGGACAAGGTCAAGTATCTGGAAGAAATGATGGGCACGATTCCCAAACATAAGGGAACTGATCATTTAAGGGCGGATTTGCGGAAAAAGCTTTCCAAACTGAGAACCGCCGCAACCTCAAAAAAAACCAGCAAAAAACAAATTTCTCCCTATCATATCAATAAGGAAGGGGCGGGCCAGATTATCATCATTGGCAGCACCAATGTTGGCAAATCTACCCTGGTGAGCAAACAAACCAACGCCGATCCAGAAGTTTCTGCGGTGCCCTTTACCACCTGGAATCCCATGCCGGGCATGATGATGATTGACAATATCCAGGTTCAGTTGATTGATACCCCGCCTTTTAGTGAGGAATATATCGATCCGGAGTTTCTAAACCTGATTCGCAGGGTGGATCTGGTGTTAATTATGATTGATTTGCACGCCCACCCGGTCGAACAGCTGGATTTTGTTTACAAAAAACTGCAGGAAAACAGGATCGCCCCCAAACACCTGGAAGGGAAACTAAAAACCGAAGAATTCCTGTTATATGTGCCCACATTGGTTCTGGTGAATAAATATGATAACGAGGATTACGAAGAGCATTACCAGATCTTCAAGGAACTGCTGGATGGCGACTATCCTCTAGTGCCGATATCTGTTCAAACTGGACATAATCTTGAAGCCCTTAAACAGATTATCTTTGAAAAACTGGGTGTAATCCGGGTTTATTCCAAAGCCCCCGGAAAAGAAGTGGATAAATCAGCGCCTTTTGTAGTTGAGAAAGGCATTCAACTGGGGGATTTTGCCGGCAAGGTCCATAAGGATTTTCAGGACAAATTAAAAACAGCCAAAATCTGGGGCTCCAGCGCGGATTTCCCCGGTCAAATGGTCAGCCGGGAACATGTACTTGAAGATGAGGATATAGTCGAGCTGCAGATCTGAGCGGGAAGCGGTAATCTCCTATTAAGCAAAATCATTATTTGACAGGCTTTAAATCTTATTTTTCCGTGTACAATAAATGACGGGGGAACTTTATCGGTTATTTTATAAACCTCTCGTATCAGGACCAACCCTGTCTTTATCAATAAAGGAGCCGGTCATGAAACTCTTCAAATCCAAAAACAATCTCTTCCTTACTGCCTTAATCTTAGTTTTTTGTCTGCTTCTGGCTGGCTGCAATGTGCTTCAGTCCCAGGACTCACCCGCGGGTGAGGAGGGAGACTTTGAAACGATCGACCTCTCTGGCGAGGATGCCGATTCGGATGGTGATGAGGATGAAGATTTTGATTCGTCATCTCCCGATGACCCGCCGACCATTCAACTTTCCTGTCCCGCAGAAATGACAGAGTTCGGGTTGTTCCTTTCCCACTCCTGGGATTTCAGTCCCAACCGCGATTTGGACAAGATGAAGGTAGATGGGCAAACTGAACCATCTTCACCGTGTTCGTTTTCCGTGGTTGGTAGTACCGTCATCATGGAGCAATGTCGGGTTTCCATCAACAACACTGGATTTATTAAATCCGATAATGGTACCTGTGATATTACTGCCAGTGGAACAGCTCTGGTATCCATTGAAGATGCCTCCTGTACGAATGGTGTAATTACTATGACTATCGTGGAAACCATTGATGCGGATTCCGGATCGGGAGCGATGAACTGTCCGGAATTATCGCAACCTTATTTTCCATTCTATCCATTCTCACGATCAACGCTCTCTTTCCAGATTCAAGTGGGGGGATCAAGCCTAACAGAGAATGTGGATCCGGATATCTCTGGCCAATTTCGTTATGATAAAGAATGGACTGTTCATTCTGAAAACTTAGGTTCACCCATTGTAGAGGATTAGAAATAGCGGTGGATCCAGTAATTGAAAGGGGGAAATAGAAATGTGTGAATATATCAATCCCCTGTGATGAACAGGGGATTGCCGCGTCAGCCTTCGGCTTCCTCGCAATGACAACGATGCATAGTCATTGCGAGGGTGCGCAGCACCCGCGGCAATCTCCTGATAAGTTGAGAAGTTAATTAAAATTACCTTAAGCCAGAAGGTTCATTAAATTGACTGAAAAACCATTTTATGTATACATTATT
>CAXMRF010000092.1:5506-6030 GCA_964195965.1 uncultured Nitrosomonadaceae bacterium | reverse complement strand
AATATTGCATCTTTGGTTAAACCAAATTCCTCCAGCCATTTCCCTTCCTGGCTTTCAATCAAACCCAGAAGCAAATGTTCGGTGGATACAAATTCATCCCCCATCCCCTTGGCATAACGCTCACCAGCGGTTAGAACATCAGCTGTATTTTTATTCAATCCAACCCTGAGATTACCACCGTGAACTTTTGGCTGTCGGGACAATTTATCCCAAATGTCAGCCCGGATCCTCTCTGTACTGCCGGCAATCCGTGTCACTACCGCAGATACTGTGCCCTCATTTTCTTCTAACAAGGCATATAGCAAGTGGGCGGGTTCAATTTCCTGGTGATTATGATCTTCAGCCAGGTGTTGGGCTCGCAAAACAGCCTGTTGTGATTTTGTTGTAAATTTCTCTAAATTCATGATTTTTCTCCATGTTTTTCCCCCACAGAGCAAGACAACCCGCTCTTGGGGTTGATTACATACTCATATTATAGAAAATCAGTCTATGAATTGGATTAGAGATTTATTATAGAAAGGTAT
>CAXMRF010000092.1:0-5496 GCA_964195965.1 uncultured Nitrosomonadaceae bacterium | reverse complement strand
TTGGGATGTTCCCGGAGTTTTTAAAACTCCGGGAGCTTATAATTCCTCAGTTCACTGATACAGTAAATTCCCCATCACTCACCTGCACCTGCAGATTATCGCCGGAATTCGCCTGGCCAACCTGGTAGATGGTTGATCCATCTTCAGCGGTCACCATGGCGTATCCTCGTTTAAGAACAGCTTCGGGATTTAGCGCAGCCAGGCGGGCCTGGACGGCTAGACAATAATCGCGGGTGCTCTTAAGATTCCCTGATAAATTCCGCTGCAACCGGGATGAAAGCTCATCCAGGCGCTGCCTTCTATTGTTGATCTCTCCGAGCGGAGAGAGCCTGTTGATTTGATTGGCGAAATTATCCAATTTCCAGCGCTGATCAGATACAGTGTTGCTTAAAGATCTGGTCAGTCTATTTTGGATCTCTGCCAAACTGATCCTTAGATCACCTTGATCCGGTACGGCCAGCTCTGCTGCCGCAGTCGGTGTTGGCGCCCTGAGATCCGCTACAAAATCACTGATTGTAAAATCGGTTTCATGTCCAACACCGCTGATAATCGGAACTGGAGAAGCTGCAATCGTGCGGGCAACCTCTTCATCATTAAACGCCCACAGATCTTCAATCGATCCGCCGCCCCTGCCAATAAGTATGATATCCGGCGCCAGTGAGTAAAGCCGGTTTAATGCTGTGCAAATTTCTCCCGGCGCGCGCTCCCCCTGCACAGAGGAAGGCGACAGCAGGATTTTTACCAGCGGATAACGCCGCTGCAAAGTATCTTTCATGTCCTGAAATGCAGCCCCGGACGGAGATGTGACTATCCCAATTCTCTCTGGCCAGGCCGGAAGCCCTCGTTTGCGCGCAGGATCAAATAAACCCTCTGCTTCCAGCTTTGATTTTAAGCGCTGGAATTCCTGGAAAAGCGCCCCTTCGCCTCTTGGTCTTAGAAAATCCACGTAAAGTTGATATTGACCGCGCTGTTCATACACGCTGAGAACACCATGAGCCTCCACGGCGGTACCATCTTGCAAATCAGTTTGGATTTGCTGGGCGCGATTCTTCCACATCACACAGCGCAGTGAGGAGGATTGATCCTTTAGTGTGAAGTACAAATGGCCTGATGCCGGGCGAGCGAGGTTGGATATTTCTCCCGTCACCCAGAGATTTTGCAGGTTAGCATCCGCCTCAAAAATCCCTTTCAGGTAATTATTTACTTCACTAACTGACCAGGAACGTGAAAGTTCTGGATTATCCGGTGCTGAAAACATAGGGCAAGTATACTGGCAAGAGCGCAATGCAACAAGTTTCGGAAAGCATCCCAGAAGGGGGATATTCTTCCTTGCCTCTTCAACAATAAATATCGAGCCTATTAACCTTGTTCCCCTATCGGTGGATCTGAAAATATGCTTGGTAGCGCTGTGATACAATTTTTTTGTAATGAAAATCTCAGATAAGATCAAGGACATTCTCAGCTCCGTTCCGGACCAACCGGGCTGCTACCTGATGAAAAATCAGGGGGGCAAAGTTATTTATATTGGCAAGGCCATCAGCCTTCGCCACCGGGTACGGTCCTATTTTCATGCCAGCGCCCAGAAACACCCTCGAACGAGTCAATTGGTTGCCAATATTCGGGATATTGAATGGATTATTGTCGGCTCAGAACTGGAAGCCTTGATTCTGGAAATGAATCTAATCAAGGAATACCAGCCCTATTATAACGTCCAGCTTAAGGATGATAAAAGGTACCCGTATATCAAAATCCACTGGGCGGATGCATTCCCCAAAGTTTCGGTCACGCGCAAAGTCGAGAAAGACGGGTCCCGTTATTATGGACCTTATATGAATGTCTGGGCAGTCAATCAGACCCTGGATTTGCTGCGTAAAATTTTCCCCTACCTGACCTGCAGCCGAAAAATCACCGGAGAAGATCAACGGGCCTGCCTGTATTATGATATTGAACTTTGCACCGCTCCCTGCATCGGTAAAATCAACCAGGATGATTACCGGGAAATGATCACGGAATTCGGCGCCTTCCTTAACGGCAGAACGGAAAATATCGTAGCCCGGCTGGAAGAGGAAATGCAAAAGGCGTCCTCCGAGCTGAAATATGAGCGGGCCGCCCAGATCAGGAATCAGCTGGACGCAATTCAGCGGATTGTGCAAAAACAAAGGATTATCTCCACCAAATTTGCTGATTCCGATGTGATCGCCCTGGCAAACCTGGACAATAATGCCTGCATCCAGGTATTTTTTATCCGGGGAGGTAAACTCACCGGCCGGGAATATTTCATGGTGGAAGAAACAGATAAAACTGTCGACCAGGACCTGCTCACCGAAGTAATCAAGCAGTTTTACGACCAGGCACCCCACATCCCCCCGGAAATTCTGCTGCCCAGGGAAATCGAGGAAGCCAAAATTATCGAACAATGGCTGAAAAGCCAGCGGGGAGGCAAAAAAGTGGAACTGCTGGTTCCCCGCCGGGGTGAAAAGAAAAAATTGGTTGCCATGGCTGCAGAAAACGCACACGCCATGCTGACCGCCCTGAAGACCCAGGAGAAATCCGAGCAGGATCGGGCTGAGAGCGCCCTGCTAGATCTGCAAACCCGTCTTAATCTCAGCACGCCGCCCATGCGCATTGAATGTTATGACATATCCAATACCCAGGGAACTGCCCTGGTGGGAAGCATGGTGGTATTTATAGAAGGCCGGCCTGAAACCAGCCATTACCGCCAGTTTAATATCCGCACTGTCCAGGGACCGGATGATTATGCCAGCATGGATGAGGTATTGCGCAGGCGCTTTCTACGATTGATCGGTGCCGAGGATGAAATTCGTAAACCGGGTGCAAAACTGGATCCTTCTTTCAGCGCCCTGCCCGATTTAGTCCTGATCGACGGCGGCAAAGGACAGCTGAACCGGTCTGCGGCAGTCCTGTCAGAATTCGGTTTACTGGACACCATCCCGATTGCTGGATTGGCAAAAAAACATGAGGAAGTGTTTTTACCAGGAGATGATTATCCGGTACGTTTTGAAAAAAATTCCCCCGGGCTGCACCTTTTACAACGCTCCCGGGATGAAGCTCACCGATTTGCAATCACCGCCCACAGAAAACGCCGTTCCAAAAAAGGGTTGGAATCCAGTTTAGACAAAATACCAGGAGTTGGTCCTGCCCGGCGCCAGGAATTATTGAAAAAATTCCATACTATTCAGAATATCCGGGATGCCAGCCTGGAAGAACTCTCTCAAACACCAAAAATAACTCTCAAAATCGCTCAATCCATAAAAAAGCACTTGGCATAAATCATCTTCATGCTACAATGAGCGAGAATTGAAATCATAAAATTATCAGGAGCCCTATGCCTAAGAATAAACGCCAGATGCGAACACAGCAGGTCGTCATGAGTATTATTGGAGTTTTTATCATCCTTGCCATGATCCTCTCTATGGTCCGCTTCTAAGATTTCATACGCGATTCCTTCCATTTAAATAAATAATTTAGGAGCTGGGTATGGTTAAGAACAGATCCACTCTCTGGTACAGCGCCCTGGTTATCGGGTGGGGTTTTGATATCCTGTATTGGAAAAAACCTCTGGGGATTTCTTTTTTAATTCACCTGGTATTGTTAATGGGCGCCTTGATTTTCCTGTCCTGGAAAGAGGGTAAACGTCCTTCTGTTAAAAGCCTGCCATTAATCGGCCTGATCCTGCTGTTCAGTTTCCTGGGATTTACCCGGGCGGAACCGTTCACGCGCATCTTAAACCACCTCTTAAGCCTTGGATTTCTGGGTTTATTTATTCTTTCGTACCAGGGTGGACGCTGGATGGAATATAACCTCAGCGATTATATCGTGGGGGCCTTCCGTTTATTTACCAATGCCATCGGCCTGCCTTTTGCCCTATTAACCAAAGACAAAAAAGAGCAAGTTGAGGAAGAGAGTGAAAAAATCAGGGGAGCTGGCTGGAAGCGGATCGCCCCCTACCTGCGCGGGATCCTGTTGGCACTGCCGATTGTCGCTGTGCTGGCCGCCTTGTTATCCGAAGCTGACCCCATATTTTCTGCCTGGCTGCAGGACCTGATTGAACTGCTGCGTTTGGAAAAATTACCCGAGTATATTTTTCGATTGGTCATGATCAGCATCTGGACATTCCTGATCGCCGGATTGTACCTGTATGCCATCTCCAAAAGCCAGGAAGAAAAACTGGTGGGGCTGGATCAACCCTGGCCTCCCCGGTTTCTGGGATCCACGGAAACTACCATCATCATGGGCGCGGTCAATCTCCTGTTCTTTTTCTTTGTAAGCATTCAGTTTAAGTACTTTTTTGGCGGAGACAAGAACATCTCCCTGGAGGGATATACCTATTCAGAATATGCCCGGCGTGGTTTTGGCGAACTATTAGCAGTGGCTTTCTTCACCCTGTTTATCATCATGGTGCTGAGCAGCATCACCAAAAGAGAAAACAAAAAAGACCGGGTGGTATTTTCCGCCCTCACCGGCGCGATGACCGCTTTCATTGGCGTAATCCTTGTCTCCTCACTGCAGCGGCTGGCGTTATATGAAGCTGTCTATGGATTTACCCGCTTAAGAACCTATTCCCATTTGTGTGTTTTATGGATTGGGGTCCTTTTCCTGGCCATCCTGGCCCTGGAAATCCTGGGGAAGCACCGCTATTTCACCCTGGCAACCTTAACGGCAGTAGCCGGATTTGTCCTGACCATGAATGCGGTTAATGTTGATAGTTTTATCACCCAAAAGAATATCCAGCGCCTCAGCGTGGAAGACGCCTTTCTGGATACACGCTATCTCAACACGCTTTCCGATGATGCCATTCCAACTCTGATCGAACTTGCAGAAGATTCCCAGCTCTCTGAAGTAGAAAAACAGGACATTGGTGCCATCCTGGCCTGCCGGGAGCACACGCTTGAAAATCGTTCAAAAAAATGGCAGGGTTTCCTGTTTCCCACTTTCAGGGCTGAAAACAGCCTCAAAGAGAACTCCGGTTTGTGGGTGGATATTCCTATCCAGGAAGATGAATGGGGAGAGATGTACACAGAAACCCAGAACGGCAAATTCTACTGCTGGTATCCGGGCTGGGATTGATAGAAATCAATCTTGATAAGTCATGGCAAGAGAGATTAATAATCCTCCCTCAATTTGTTCCAACAAAGGGGCCGCCAGGGATCCCAATCTTTTGACCAATCGCTGATCTGCAATGGACCGCACTTGATAAGTATCTGCCGATGAGATTTTTGCTAAACCATTTTCGCTTGATGGATTTACCCTGATGTGCCAGGGGGCTTCGGAAAAAGATTCCCGCCAGGCGGTTAACGGAACGATGATTTTCAGCGGCAATTTTCCCATATTGTCGTTGCTGACTATCACGCAGGGACGGCTCTTTTTTATCTCAGCTCCCAGGGTTGGATCCAGGTTCACTTCCCAAACTTCCCCCCTTTTCATTTGAAGTCCTCCCCATCCAAAGAAGTAAAGACGGTGAGATCCTGATCCGTT
>CAXMRF010000091.1:0-6167 GCA_964195965.1 uncultured Nitrosomonadaceae bacterium | reverse complement strand
CCTGAGAAGAAGCTTCCTGGTTATAATTGGTTTTTCCTGCTGATCGTCATGCCTGATGAATGAAAACCAGCTGCCTCCGTGCATACCCATCGCATTCTCCTGGAATTAATATTTCATCGAATTAAATCAAAAACAAATTTCGACTACGGTTCAATGCTATACTACCTTATATTCTCCAAGTTATAAATTGGAATCTACTAATTTATGGATCTCTTATTAATTTGATGATCGATCTTCATCCATTGCTCACACAGATTGCTTCCCAATATCTACTAGATCCTAACGGCGCTCACGGACTAAGCCATTGGGCCAGGGTTTTGGAAAATGGTCTCCGGCTGGCAGAGATCGAAGGTGGAGACACCACAGTTATCAGCCTTTTTGCGATTTTCCATGATGCCTGTCGCAGGAATCAGAGCTGGGATCCGGGTCACGGGACCAGGGGCGCAGAACTGGCAGGAAAACTCCTTCAGGATTATCCAGAAATCAGCGCCAGTCAAATCCAAGGTCTGCAAACGGCCTGCCAAAAACACACGGATGGAAAAACCAGGGCAGAATTAACAATCCAAATCTGCTGGGATTCAGACCGATTGGATCTGGCCAGGGTAAACATTATGCCCACTCGCCGCTATCTCTGTACTGCAGCCGCGAAAACTGATCAGATCATTGACTGGGCTAATCAACGCGCTTTGGATAAATATGTACCCGATTATGTTAAGGGGGCCTGGAATCCCTTATTTGAGTCATTTGATTCTTAAATGTCATTGCCTAATAAAATTACTATCCCTTCACTAATCATTTCTAAGAAAACTTTCGAACTCTTACAAAATAGCAATGTCGAACATCTTCACGAAGCCTCTCTTCATGCTATACTCAGAGATATTATTCTTTTATTAATGCAGGTCGAAATTATCTATGAACATGATGAAATACTGCCCTGAATGTTATAAAGAGATGCCGCCTGATTCCGTTTCTTGCCCCTTTTGTGGTTATAAAACCGGTAACGGCGGAGACGAAGAACTCAAAGCTCCCAAAATTCTCAAAACCCCCCAAATAGATTCTTATATTCCGCCGGAACAAACTTTTCTAAGTTTGCTTCTGCTCTTGATATTCTTCTGGGGATTCAACATCGCTGTCACGGTACTCCCGGTTTTTCTTAATGCTGGAACAATGAAAAATTTACTCATCGCAGGAATCAGTTCCCAGGTGATAACCCGGATACTGGTTGGCATTTGGGCTGTTGAAGAGCAATCACTCAAAAAAGATGTCACTACAAACCAGAAAATCGTTTCATTTTTGCTCACATTTATTCCGATCGGAGGTTTCTTTTCTTTCCTGCATGCTGCCAGGACGATCATCCGCAAAGAACGGCTCTCAAATTTAACCGTAGCTGGTATTGCTGCAGTACTGGTTATGACCATCTTGCTCTATGCCTCAAAGGATGGCATTTCTGCCCTGTCGCAAGGAGCTGGCGCAATCACCCCCAGAGCTACGCAGGATCCTGTGCTGGTAGTTGTTGATCCAGACAACACAAACATACCGCCTACAGCTACACAAAGAGCCTATGCAAATGGATGCAGAAATCCAAACTCGGTTACTGCTGATGAAGAAGGCGATATCGTTGAAGTTTGTGGCGAGGTGACCAACTACGGTGATATTGAATGCGAAAGCTGCCCTTCCGGATTCTATTCCTTCATAAAATTGGATGGGAAGTTCCAGATTATTTCCTACGATTGGCATTTTTCATTTGCCTGGCTCGGAGATTGCATGCGTGTTTCTGACCAAGTTGAATTACTGGGCGAAGCGCCTGTATTCCAATTTGGCAAAGGCGAAGGTTATGCCGGCACAGAATGCACCACCGATGCGCAAGGTGAATTGGTGTGCGAAAGTGGATATTATTTCCAGGATTATTTTAGCTGCGACCCAGGTCACTAGGATAGCTTGAAATTTTTGTAATTAATTTAAACCGGTTTCCTTTATTAGCGGGAAGCCGGTTTCGTTTAATCCCCCTTACCGGATAAAATGGTATGTCCAAACTTACAGATCAATCACACCTATACAATGTCCAGTATAAAAACTCTTCCAATCTCTCCGCCAGGGCAACTCTCCAGCAGAAATTCAGCACCAATCCGACCGGATGGCACAATTGGGTATTTTCTCAATTTGAATTATTCCCGAATTGTAAGCTATTAGAAATAGGATGCGGGCCTGGTACTCTTTGGAAAACCAACTTTTCCAAAATTCAAGAAAACTGGAGGATTATACTCTCCGATCTGTCAGCAGGCATGCTGAAAGAAGCCAGGGATGCGCTAAGCGGTTCTATTCAATTCAGTTATAGTATTGCTGATGCCGGTTTAATCCCTTTCCCTACAGCCGCTTTTGACGTGGTTGTCGCTAACCATATGCTTTATCATGTGCCGTCTATCCCGGCTGTTCTTGCTGAAATAAAGCGCGTTCTACGACCGGGAGGACAACTATACGCAACAACCAATGGGTCCTCACATATGAAAGAGATTCAATCCTGGAGAGAGCAATACTCTCCTATTAAAACTGAATCCAGTTGGGGAACGCCGGCGAAAAGGTTTGGATTGAAAAACGGAGAGAAACAGCTGTTGGAATGGTTTCTTGACATCCGGCTTCACCTCTATCCCGATCAATTATTTGTGACCGAAACAGAGCCTATCATTCAATATATTCAATCCTATCAGAACCCGGATATTGATCGACTGAATTTGGTCCAGTTAAGAAGGGATCTACAAGAACAAATAGATAAAAACGACGGTATAAAAATTACCAAAGAAACCGGATTATTTATCGCAGCTAAACGTTAAACCGGATGTTTAAAATATCCCCATCTTGAACGATATAATCCTTGCCTTCTAATCGAACTGTCCCTTTTTTACGGGCTTCTGCATAAGATCCAGCATCCATTAGATCCTGATAACTGACTACCTCTGCCCGGATAAATCCCCTGGATAGATCTGAATGTATCGTTCCCGCGGCTTCCACTGCGTTAGCCCCCTGGGGAATAGTCCAGGCCCTGACTTCATCTTCACCTACGGTAAAGAACGATTGCAAACCCAACAGCTCATAATTCAGCCGGATCATTCGGTTTAGTCCCGGTTCATCAATTCCATATTCAGCCAGAAATAAATCCGCATCTTCTTTGGAAAGTTGGGCAATTTCCATTTCTAAAGCGCCATGCAGGCAAATTATTTCGTATTGATTATCCTCATCAATTGAAAAGTCTGCCGGATTTTCACTGCCCCTATCCCCAACATTCAAAGCAACCAGGGCCGGTTTTGCAGTCAGGAATTGATAACCGCGCATGATCTTTTCTTCTACCTTCGAAAACTGTAGTTTTCGGAGGGGTTTTTCTTCTTCCAATCCTTCTTTGAGCCGGGTAAATAAATCAAACTCGGCCTGGTCAACAGAACGTTCAGGATAGGTCCCTTTACGATCCAGATCATGAGCGAGCCGTTCCATCCTGCGTTCTACGATTTGTAAGTCTGAAAACAGGAATTCAAAATCAAGAGCAGCCAGGTCACGGATGGCATCCACGTTGCCTGCTGGATGGGGAATGTGATCATCATCGAAGGCCCGCACCACATGCAGCAGCGCGTCGCTCTGGGATATCGTATTTAGCAGCTGACCGCTCAGCGTACCGTCCTGTCCTGAGCCTACTTTGAGGCCGGCCACGTCGTTATACTGAACCCGCGCAAAGGTAGTTTTCTCAGGGTGATACAGTTCACTTAACAGGTTTACCCGGGGATCCGGCACCTCTACCATAGCGGTATGAACTTCAACTTTGCCAGAACTGGTAGCCGCGGTCTCTACCTGGCTGTGAGTTAAGGCATTAAATATAGTTGTCTTGGTACTATTTGGTAATCCAACAATGCCGATTTGCATCCTGCACCTCTTTCCTGCTGACCTGTATTTCTCCAGATCTTCATTACTATATCTGACCTAATTCTTACATTAATAAACAGAGCCAAGACTACAGCTCTGCCGGACGGCATTTTAACACAATCTGCAGGTTTTGCCAAACACCGTTTTTTGAGAATTGGCAGATCACCAATAATGGAATTTTGTGAAATCCTCTATATGCTATACTTCGAATAAAGTTTTATCGCTCTTTAATCTCATTTAAGACCCTATCCCAGCGCTGCCTTCTAGAATAAACACAACTAATTTCAGGCGGTAAAATGCAAGTTACCTTCATTAAGCCCACTCTTGGTTATTTGGACGAAAACCAACGCTTTATAGATGAGGGGCGGATGGAACCGCTGTCCCTTGGCATTCTTGCTGGATTGACTCCACCAGGGGTAGATTGCAGGTTATTCGATGATCGCATCGACGAAATTGATTATGATGAGCCTACTGACCTGGTGGCAATCACAGTCGAAACATTCACTGCCCGCCGTGCCTACGAGATCGCCGCAGAGTTCAGGGTCCGCAAGGTACCTGTGGTGATGGGAGGCATGCACGCCACGCTCATTCCCGATGAAGTAGCTGAACATTCAGATTCCGTCTTCACAGGTGATGCCGAATCGTTCTGGCCTCAAGTAGTGGCAGACGCTCACCAGGGGGAGCTGCGGCCACGCTATCACGGCAAGTTAGGCACACCACAACCAGGCCTGTTACCCCGACGAGATTTGTACGCTGGTAAAAAATATCTGCCCGTCAGCTTGCTTCAATTTGGCCGCGGCTGCCGGTTCCAATGTGAGTTCTGTGCTGTAAGTGAATATTTTAATCAACAGGTATATACAAGGCCAATTGCCGAAGTAATTAATGAGATTGCCTCCCAACCGCGCCGGGATATCTTCTTCGTTGATGATAATCTGATCGCCAATCCTGAAGCAGCTAAAGAACTTTTCCGGGCTTTAATTCCCCTTAATATTCGTTGGGTATCCCAGGTCAGCGTAAATCACACCCGCGATCCGGAATTGATGAACTTGCTGGTCGAGAGCGGCTGCATGGGCAACGTGATCGGTTTCGAGAGCCTCGATCCCAACAACCTGGAACAAATGAACAAAACACCCAATCTTGCTGCTTTTGACGGGTATGCCAGGGCCGTTGCCACCCTGCGTGAACACCATTTGCAAACCTGGGCAGCTTTCGCTCTGGGATACGACCACGATACAGTCGACTCCATTCTTGAGACCTGCGACTGGGGTATAAATAACCGTTTCACATTCGCAGCATTTAACGTGTTAATGCCCTACCCGTCCACTCCATTTTATAAAAGGCTCCAGGCAGAAGGCCGTCTGCTCTATGATGGACGCTGGTGGCTCCACCCGGAGTACAGATTCAATAATGCTGCCTTCCAACCGGCCCAAATGACCCCCGATGAACTAACCCAGGCTGCCTGGACCTGCCGTCAGCGCTGGAGCAGTCCTTCTTCAATCATTAAGCGTGCTCTGGATCCAAAAACTAATCTCGCCACCCCGTTTCGATTTTTCACCTACCTGATTTACAACCCTCTCTTTCGGCGTGAGGCTTTCAAGAAACAAGGTATGCGTTTAGGGATTTAATGAATAATAAATTCAAATTCAACTGGGCAACAAAGGATGACGAGGCCAATATCCGGGCCCTGGTGGGTTCTGTGCCTATGCCAGGTGCTGTTTCCATAATTTTTGCTCGCGAACCAGATTATTTTCTTGGTACCACAATCATGGGCGATCCTTGCGATGTCCTGGTTATCCGCCAAAGCCTAGATGGTCAGCTGGCTGGAATCGCTTGCCGCGCGGAGCGCCGTGCTTATATCAATGGGCAAGAATCACCGCTTGGTTATATTGGTCAGATCCGGGTTGGCGAGGACTTCCGGGGAAATTGGCTTGTACATCGGGGAGCAAAATTCTTCAGAGAAGCCAGCCAGGATGGTCTTCTTTATACAGGAGTTATCGCCAGCGAAAATCCTCGAGTCCGGGAGCTTCTGACAGGAGCCCGTTTGCCGGGAGGATTGCAGCTGTCTGGCAGTTGGGGTCTCACGACCTGCGCTATCCCTCTGCGGCCCAGGCGTCCTATTCATCTACCAGGGATAAAAGTTCAACCGGGATCGCAGGAGGACCTGGAAGAAATCGCCGCTTACCTGCATCTCCAGGGACCCCGCCGTCAGTTTTTTCCCTCCTACATTTATGATGATTTTTCCGAAGGATTAACCCTTCGCG
>CAXMRF010000090.1:0-6321 GCA_964195965.1 uncultured Nitrosomonadaceae bacterium | reverse complement strand
AAAGAAGCCCGGGCACTGGTAGAGTTTTTCTTTGGTGAGGAAATGCTGGAAAAAATTGGAACAGGAAACAAGCCTGTTCTCCCTGAATGTACAGGTTTATGGTGGAAAAAGAAATAATTTCATCAATGAGAGGCAAAATGAAGATAAAAAAAGTCCAGGACAGAAATTATGAATAAACAGAAAAAGAGTGCAGTTGCAGTGGCGGTTCTGGTTAGTTTGATCTGGTCTTCCACTTTTGTGATTGTGAAGTTTGGTCTGGAAACCCTGGGACCCCTTACCATCGCCGGATTAAGGTATACCCTGGGAGCAATTGTTCTGCTCCCGTTCTTGTTATTTGGACAAAAAGGAAGAAAACCGATCCCAAAGGATCTCTGGTTAAAATTGGTTTTGATCGGTATCAGTGCTTATACCATTGGCAACGGGGCCTTATTCTGGGGTTTAAAATATATCCCTGCCACAACCGGGTCTTTCCTGATGGGCTTGATACCATTATTGGTTATGGTTGGCGCCGCCGTGACGCTAAAAGAAGTTCCAACAAAATGGCAGGTATTTGGCGTAGCTGTATCTCTTGCGGGCAGCGCTTTGTTTTTTTCAATTGGATTAGAACCTGGAGAATCTGGAGGGCTGATCATCCTGGGCGTTGGTTTATTGGGTTTTATGGCCTTTAGTTTGCTGGGTCGCGGGATCGCGCGGGACAGATCTTTGGACACAATCACTTTAACCACCCTGCCCTTATTGATTGGCGGGGTCTTCACAATTATTTTGGCAACCCTGGTGGAAGGATTGCCTCAATTCACTGCCCGCTCACTATTTATAGTTCTCTGGCTGGCGTTGATAAATACCGCCCTGGGGTATTTTCTGTATAATCATGCCCTGCGGGAATTAACTGCTCTGGAAATGAATATGATCATGAACCTGTCGCCATTATTTACAGCTTTGCTCAGCTGGATTATGTTGGGCGAATATTTAAATGGGCTGCAATTTGTTGGTATGTTGATCATGATTACAGGTGTGATTATTGTGCAGCGAGGGAAAAAGACAAATCAAGATGATGAAATAACACCGGAGGTTTTGGATTAATGAGCAGCCTGCCAATCCTCATTCTCATCCTGCTGGTTGTATTTCTTTCTACGCTGGTACGAGCAGCTTTTGGTTTTGGCAATGCGCTGATTGCTATGCCCCTATTGGTGTTATTAATCGGAATTAAGGAGGCCACGCCCCTGGTAGGACTGGTGGGATTGGTTATTGCTGTGATAATGCTGGTCCGGGAATGGCGCAAACTGGCGATAAAAGATGCCCTGATATTAATGGCTGCTTCTCTTGCAGGTATACCGTTGGGTTTAATGCTGTTAACCGGCGCCTCGGAAGGCCTGGCGAAAATTATTCTAGGCCTGATATTAATAGGGTTTGGTTTGTACAACCTGATGGGGATAAAAATCCCGGTCCTGAAGAACCAGGCCCTGGCTATTCCATTTGGTTTTCTCGCAGGGATTCTTGGCGGTGCATTTAATGCTAACGGACCTCCGATTGTGATTTATGGCTTGATGCGCGGCTGGAAGAAGGAAGAATTCCGGGCAACCCTACAGGGTTATTTTTTGATTTCAAGCTTGTTAATTGTTGGGGGACACGGATTGTCAGGTTTATGGTCCCGGCAGGTTTTTTATGCCTTTCTGGCTTCTCTGCCGGTAGTATTTCTGGCTGTCTACCTGGGAGATAAGTTAACTTTGAAGATATCCCAGGAGAATTTCAACAAAACGATCTATTTCTTTTTGATTATTATGGGGATTTTAATGTTTTTGTAACAAGTTTGTTTAGAAGGGAGACGTTGAATTTTCCTCCAAACCCATGTATTCCTTAGAGAAGAATCCACCGATTCCAAATCCCAGAGTGACAATACCCCCAACGATATACCAGATTTGAATGGATATAAATTCCGAGAGCGGACCGGCAAGTATCAATCCCAGCGGCGCCATAGCTGAAGCCAGGCTGCCAACCAGGGTAAAGACCCTGCCCTGCATAGCTGGATCAACGGTGGATTGTAAAATTGCATTGATGGGGCCATTGGTGATGGGTATCATCACGCCGACTATAAAGATGCCAACGATAGCCATGGGCAATAAAGTGCCTGGGGTAAATCCCATTACCGTAAGGCCAACTGCCAGCCCGAGCAAACCAAGCTGGGAGGTGTGAACTTTTTTCTTAAATCCCCCCCAGATGCTTAACAGCACGCCGCCCAGCACAGCACCAATCCCAAACGACGAATTTAGCCAACCAAGCTGGAGGGCATCTCCGCCAAAATGCCCCTGGACAAGTAATGGGAGCAAGGCAAAAGCCGGTGAAATGATCATGTTAATACCCAGGGCCATAAAAAGCAGGAATCTCAATCCCCGCCATTGCATAACATACCGCAAACCAGCTTTAAAATCTTCCCAAACTGATGCCCCCAGTTTTTCTTTTTTAGAGATTCGTAAATTTTCTGGTTGGGGAATGGTGATGAAAAATAAGGGGATAATTGCAAATAATGCAGTGACTACATCGATGGCAAGAATGCCCTGGATGGGAAGAATTCCCAACAGCAGAGCGCCTAATGGGGCAGAGATAATATTTAAACCCGCTTGAAGAGTTTGGTTAATGCCTTGAACCCGGGTTAAATGTTCCTTGGGCACCATTAATGAGGTGCTGGCAGTCATGGCTGGATTATGAAATCCACCGCCCAGGGAACGGAGGAATAACATCAGGTAAACAACCCAGATTTCTACCCAACCCATATAAAACAGGTAAGCGAGGGTTAATGTTACCAGGGCTATACTGCTGTCAGCTATCTGAAGAATTTTCCGGCGATTCCAGCGATCAACCAGGGCACCGACAAATGGCCCCAGGACCACTCTTGGCAGAACCCCGACCAAAGATGCGGTTGTTAGAACCATAGCGCTCTCAGTGGTTTTGGTCAGCCACCAAATCAGGGCAAACTGCACTAGCTGGCTTCCCAGGAGGGAAATGGCCTGGCCGGTCCAGATTGTAAAAAAGGGAGCGACCCATTTTTTACTGGCTGCTTCCGGGGTTTCTTGAAGTTTAGTCATTGTGTTCCTTTTTATGTTTCAAGGAAGTATTATATTCCAATTTATGAAGAAATTTGGAGAGAGCTTGAGTGTAGAATATCCAAATGGAAAAGGTCGGTATAATCAAAGGATCAAGAACGAGTCCTGGATTTGCCACACCTAGGAAGGAGCAATGTTTGATATGGAGAAGAACCTTTCTGCCTTGAATGCCAATGAAGAGGTGATAATTAGTATTGGAGATACTCCTATCACCAGGATTGGTCAAACCTGGCTGCCTTTGACCCAGTTATTCCTGTGGTTTTTCTTTTCGCGCGGGGCATCAAAGCGCTCTCCTGGTTCTTCAAGATTAAACTGGATCGTGGAAGGTTTTTTGAAGATGGGGGTCATGCTGGGATCAGAGTGGTGCCATAATTTGGCTCATTTGATAACGTCAAATTTGATCGGCAAACCAATGGATCAGATGAGGATCCAGCTTGGTATGCCGCGCTGCCTATACCAAGAAATCAATGACCGGGAAGTAACCCCTCGCCAGCATATTATTCGTTCCCTGGGAGGGCCGGTGATAAATCTGCTTCTGCTCCCGATTAGCGGATTGGCAAAATTGCTTACCAAGCCTGGCTCAATTGCCAGGGAAACTGCAAAGACAGCAGAGCAAACCAATCTTTTTCTTGCATTTGTGTCTTTGCTCCCTATTCCGGGCATTGACGGGGGTCCGATTTTAAAATGGAGCCTGGTGGAACGCGGACGAACAATTGAGGAAGCGGACAAGTTTGTTAAAAAAGTCAATGGACCCCTGTCTGTTTTTCTAGGACTTTTTAGCAGCTGGGCGTTCTCCAGAGGCAAAAATGGTGTGGGTATTCTCAGCTTCTTAATGGGGTTAACCTCCCTGAGTATCTATACAGGATGGGTGAAAGAGGAAGATGTGCCAATTTAAGTTTGTTTTGATTGGTTGTTGTTAATAGAAAAAATTTGGGAGGAATTATGAAATTGTCAATTATTACTGGTGCGATGGTTGCCTTATTAACCGGTGTTGCCATAGCTACTCAATCCACCATCACCAGCCGGGTTGGCGGGGTGATCGGTGATATAAAGACAGGCCTATTGACCAATACAATGGGGGGGCTAATCGCCGGCGGATTGATGTTGGTTTGGCTGCTGCGTGAAGGTCCTGATGCGTGGAGAGTCCCGCCTGTTGTTGTGGGAGCGACCGCTCTCTCGGGTTTGTTGGGGATATTAATCGTTTCAGGTATCTCGTTTTCACTGCAGCGCGCTGGCGTGGCAGCCGGGTTGGCGAGTGTTATTTTAGGACAGCTGGTTTTATCTGCGGTGATCGATACTCTGGGCTGGGGTGGAGTTGAACCTATTCCACTTAGCCTGACTAGAGTTGCGGGACTTTTTGTCGCTGGTTTGGGTGTGTATATGGTTCTTCCAAAAATATAAGATAGGGAAAGAGGAGAAAGCATGTCAATTAAATTACGGAAATTGGGGAAAACGGAATTACAGATTTCACCCATCGGATTGGGCGTGATGCAATTTGCTGGTGGAAAAGGAGTCTTTCGGGCAATGTTTCCTGCTGTCCCTGAAGAAACAAGAACTGAAATTATAAAAACTGCTCTGGAAGGTGGCATTAATTGGTTTGATACGGCTGAAATGTATGGGGCTGGTCAGTCTGAAAGATATCTGGCTGCGGCCCTGCAAGAGATTGGGGCAACTAATGATGAATTTATGATTGCTACCAAATGGTTGCCTTTCCTGCGTTTTGCCCGCAATATACCCAAAACCATTCAAACCCGTCTGGATAATTTAAGTCCCTACTCAATTGATCTTTATCAAATTCATAATCCTCATTCATTTTCTCCACCTGAGGCAGAGATGAAGGCCATGGCAGATCTGGTGGAAGCGGGAAAGATACGATCTGTGGGAGTCAGTAATTTTAATCCTGATCAGATGCGCCGTTCCCATGCTGCACTGGAAAAAAGGGGAGTGAAATTGGCTTCCAATCAGGTTCATTACAATCTCTTAAATCGTCAAATCGAAAACAATGGTGTTTTAAAAACAGCAAGAGAACTCGGTATTAGTATTATTGCCTGGTCTCCCCTGGCATCAGGGCTGCTGACTGGAAAATTCCACAAAAATCCGGAAATCCTGGCCAGGACACCCGCGGGACGTAGAAAAAGATTAGAAAAACAACTCCTAACAAGTTCCGCCGTAATTGAGGTTTTGGATGAGATAGCCGGTAAATATCAAACCGAACCTGCCCAAGTGGCTTTAAGCTGGTTGATCCATCAAGGTGAGGATGTGGTTGCAATTCCAGGAGCAACCCGAGTTGAACATGTTCGGGAAAGTATAGGTGCCATGCAATTAGAATTAGCGGAGGTAGATTGCAGCCGATTGGATGAAATATCAAGGAGGTTTCGATCTTAAAAAGCGACTCCAGGGTTAATGTTTAGAGGGTGGCACTCTTGGCCGACTGACAGCATTGCCTCGAATGGTGCCCTGATCAACACCCAATTTGACCATTACTACTCAGGCCATAAGCCTCCTATTCCAAACCTCTAAACCTGGTTCCCCGGAAAGTTGATCCGAGGTTCACTGACCGCCTCAGGTGAATCAGCCTGGAAATCTTTAACTTTTCTGACATTACTCACATTCTTCACTGATTTATAAATTTTTCGCGAAAGATGTTATCATATTGCCTCTGTTATCTACATTAACTGAACTATTGTAAATAATTTTAAAGAGAAAGTAAGGATCCACCATGAACAAAAAACAATCCAAACGTCGAAAATATCCTCCCTTCTGGGAAAAATTCATTCCCTTTTTTTTAGTTTTTATTGGATTGGGGATTTTATTTTTATTAATTGTGGCAATTTCCGTGGCTTTCGAGATTTGGCCGTTTGTATAGCGGTTACCAGTGATTAATTTGGTTGTATTTTATTGAGGAGATCTAAATGAATATTTTTAATACAGTTATGCCATTCATGTCCGGTTTAATTAGTTTTGTATTTGCTTTTGTTGTCCTGAAACGTTATGCGAACAAGAAGGGAAATCACCTGTTGTTGTGGGGCATAGGGATGATATTCTATGGTATTGGCGGTTTCTGTGAAGGATATTTTGGGGCATTTGGATGGAATCCCTTTGTTTTCCGCATGTGGTATTTGTTTGGCGCGATCCTTGTGGCTGCCTGGTTAGGGCAGGGAACAGTGTATTTGCTCACCAATGAAAAATGGGCCCACGGTTTAATGGTTATTCTATTAATTGG